>NZ_JBQEPD010000011.1:0-163330 GCF_052045675.1 Brucella sp. 22210 | reverse complement strand
GTAAGCGCTGTTTTCAGGCCACGGCTTTGAGATCGTGCGTTGCGGCATAGGCCCAAGGCAGCAGGTCGTCGATCTGGCTATTTGGATGATTGTTGACGATCTTGGTGAGGACGTCTGAGAGATAGGCCAGTGGCTCGACATTGTTGAGCTTTGCCGTCTCGATGAGCGAGGCGATAGTCGCCCAGTGTTCGGCCCCGGCGTCAGAACCGGCAAATAGCGCATTTTTGCGATTGAGGGCAATTGGCCTGATTGACCGTTCGACGACGTTGGAATCGATCTCGATCCGGCCATCGTCGATGAAGCGGGTCAAGCCGTCCCAGCGTGACAAGGCATAGCGGATTGCTTCGGCGAGTTTTGTCTTCTGGCTGATGTAGCCGAGTTGTTCACGCAGCCAGGGAGCGAGGCTGTCGGTAATCGGACGACTTTTTTCCTGACGGGCGACACGACGCTCCTCGTGGGGCCGGCCACGTATCTCTTCTTCGATCCTGTAAAGTTCGCCGATGCGTCGCAGCGCCTCGCTGGCGATGGGTGCCGGACCAGCGGCAGCAAGCTCATAGAAGCGGCGTCGAACGTGGGACCAGCAGAAGGCCAGCGACACGGTGTTCTTTGCCGCGAGCGGGCGATATCCACTGTAGCCGTCTACCTGCAGGATGCCGACGAAGCCGTCGAGATGGGCCATCGGTCGTTCGCCTTTGCGATCTGGCGCATAGACATAGGTGACACCGGGCGGGTCATCGCCCTGCCACGGCCGGTCATCTCGTGCATAAGCCCAAAGCTGGCCGGTCTTGGTTTTGCCACGTCCCGGATCGAGCACCGGGGCCGTCGTCTCGTCGGCGAAGAGCTTGGACGATGACTTCAGATGATCGAGCAGCCGCTGATGGACCGGGCGTAGATGCCAGGCGGCGCGACCGACCCAGTCGGCGAGCGTCGAACGGTCGAGGTCGATGCCCTGACGCTTGTAGATTTGCGCCTGGCGATACAGCGGCAGGTGGTCAGCATATTTAGATACCAGCACCTGGGCGACGGTTGCCTCTGTCGGGATGCCGCCCTCGATCAGCCTTGCCGGGGCCGGAGCCTGGACAACGACTTCTTCACAGGCCCGGCAGGCATACTTCGGGCGGCGCAGCACGAGCACCCGGAATTGGGCGGGCACAAGATCGAGCTTCTCGCTGACATCCTCGCCGATCCGATGCAGGTCGTTGCGGCAGCAGGGGCAGGCATGGTTATCGATATCGACCACGATCTCGACGCGCGGCAGATGCGCTGGCAGTGAACCCCGGTTCGTACGCCGTTTAGCGACCTGCGCCTGGCGCAGAGCAGTCGAGCCTTGTTCCTTCTCTTCCAGCCCGGCAGCCTCGATCTGTTCGGCCTCTTCAAGCCCAAGCAGAAGCTGGTCCTCTGGAAGCGTCTCTGCCCGTCGACCAAAGCGGTGACGCTGTAATTCCTTGATGATCTGCCGCAGGCGGGCATTCTCCGCCTCACGCGAAAGCACCATTGCTTTCAGCGCGTTCAGGTCATCCGGAAGCTCGTCTGCCGTCATCGTCATGGATCGAGAACAGCATATTTTGCCGCTCGGAGCGAGACGCTGAATGGCTCTGATTCAATTGGTCGCGCCCGTTATCCGGCCTTTATCGGCGTGCGCGTTTCGCTCGGCGCATGCACGCGTTTCCAGTCCAATCCTTCGAACAGAGCCGAGAACTGGGCGGCCGTCAGATGCATCACACCGTCTTGCATTCGAGGCCAATGGAACTCGCCATCCTCGATCCGCTTGGCGACCAGGCACACGCCGCTGCCGTCCCAGAAGATCAGCTTGATCCGGTCCGTTCGTTTGGCCCGGAATACGTAGATCGTGCCCGAGAACGGGTCGGCACCCATCTGGGCCTTTACCAATGCCGCCAATCCTTCAGCACCTTTGCGGAAGTCGACAGGCTTGGTGGCGATCATCACTTTTACCGCACCGGACGGGCCAATCACGACTGAGCCTTCAACGCCTGGATGACGGCGGCAATGGTTGCAGCATCGGTGCCAGAGGCAATACGCAGCCAGGCTCCATCAATCCGCAATTCAATGGCCGCCTCCGGAGAAGTTCTTCTTGGCAAACGTGCTTGCCGCGCCCTCTTCGGTTCCGAATTCTCGGGCGACACGACGACTGCTGGTGCAAACATTGGTGCTTGCTCCGGCACCGACAACACATCAAGCGGCTTTCGGGCGAGCCGTCGCCATGTGAACAACTGCTGCGGCGTCAATCCATGCCGCCGCGCCACAGAGCACACCGTGACGCCAGGCTCGCAACTCTCCGCAATGATCTGCGCCTTCTGATCGTCGCTCCATTCGCGACGACGGCCATTGCCTGTGAACACCTCAAACCGGCGTATCGGCTCATCCTTGGATTTAAGCGTAAGTTCTGAAATCGACATATGTCCTAGCCCTCTTTCGAGGTTGAACATCAATGATCAAGCGATGATCCGGAAGGTGGGGTCAGGACAGCGCTTACGCTAAAACACTTTGGAAATGGAAAAAGCCGGAGAGAAATCTCCGGCTTTTTTGTTTGCTGTACGGTATCTTATTTGGCGACTGAAATCTCGGCCAACGGCAAGTTGCAACAAGCCGAGTAACGAACGCCAGTCACCTTGCTGTTGTAAGCCAGAATAACGTCCGGGCTCAGCATCGGAATGATGACATTGGCAGCAGCCATTTTCTCACCAGCCTGAAACCAGACCTTATCAGCCTGATCGACAGGTGCCTTAAGAGCATCAGCCATGACCTGCTGAATATCGCCAATCACAAATGACGGATCCCGCGCTTCACCGGCGCGCTTGGCCCACAGGCTGCCCTTCGCCAGACCAAACGCATCGACATATTGTGATGTGCCAAAGAAATCAGGCGCATAATAAACAGCCGTCAATGGCGTACCGTCACCATTCACCTTTTCGCGCCATGTTGCAAAAGAAACAGGCTGCAGTTCAACCTTGATGTTTACCTTGGATAGATCCTGCTGGATCTTTTGCATCATCTGCGTGAAATCAACACCGTAAACGTTGAGGTTTGGATAAGTCGCCTCAAGCTTAAAGCCATCCGGATGTCCTGCCTTTGCAAGCAGTTCCTTCGCCTTGTCAGGATTGTATTCAGGTATCTTATGATCAGACCCGCCTGGGAAGCCAATCGGAATGGCGGCACCAATCAATTGGCCTTTGTCGCCCAGCATGAAATCGAGCAGGGTTTCACGATCGATTGCCGTGGAAATTGCCTCGCGTACTTCAGGTGTCAGCGGCACTTCGTTGGATTTTGCACCTGGTGAAAGTGCAATATAGATGAAGTTATAGGAGTGAATGGAATCGATCTTCACGTCGGGATTACGGATAGTCTTGGCAGTTTCCGGATCGATCTGCATGGCAATATCTGCAGAGCCATTTTCAAGCATCTGTGCCTGTGCAACTGCATCCTTCACCTGACGGATGACGACTTCCCCTACTTTCGGAGCCTGGCCCCAATATTTTTCATTCCGTTTCAGACGAAGTTCGGAATTGGGCTCGTAAGCAGCCAGAACGAATGGACCACTACCAGCTGAATTGGCGAGGAACCAGGCCTCGGCATTGTCTTTTTCTGCTGCATCTTCACCGTTTACAGCCTTGGCTTCCGAAATTGCAACAGCACTGTTGATGATGCCGAAATAGGGCGAGGCCACGACATTGAAGAACTCGGAATTGGGAGCCTTCGTCTTTACAACCACTGTTGCTTCATCAGGCGTATCAATGGAGGCGATCGTATCAGCAAGGAATGAAGGACTTGCCTTCACATTCTTCAAGCGCTCCCAAGACCATTTCACGTCCTTGGCCTCAACCTTCGAACCATCCGAGAATACCGCTTTAGGGTTTATCTTGAATGTAAATTCAGTTTGGTCTCCATTCGCTGTATAGCTTTCAGCGAGTACCGGTATGACCTTGTTGTCCTTGTCCAGCGACAAAAGACCTTCATAAACGGCAGAGTCATAAATCTGGCAAGTATCGCAGAAGGTGCGGTGTGGATCGAGCGAGTTGATGTCCATGTTGCGCGCGATCACAAGGGAATCCGCGTTTTGCGCATAGGCTGCGGGAACCGCAGTCAGCAGCGTTGCAGCCATCATCAGGCTTTTGAAATTCGTCATCAAAAGGCGGTTCAGCCCCGTTTTCCCATTTTTCATATCGTTCCTCATTTTTCTCTTCTTATGTTCAAACTCATCGGGCATTGCGCGTGATTTGTTCCAGCGCCGCCCGAACCTTTTCCGATGACCCGAGAGCCGCCTTGTTCAAGACCAGTGAAACCACCGGTGACGACAAACTGCCGGTCACATGGAGGATTTCATGATCAAGATCGTTGAAGAAACGCCGCTGAATTTCAGCAGCCCAATGCCGTCCGAGCGAAAGCCCGCTCGCGACCTGCTCGGCAATCACCACACGATTGGTCTTGGCTATAGACTGGCCGATCAGCTCCCAATCAATGCTTGTCATATCGAGACTGCGCATGTCGATAATCTCGGCATCTATGCCGGCTTCTTCCGCAGCTTTGACGGAGGCCTGTACCATCACAGATGTCGAAAGCACCGTACATGCCGAGCCTGATCTCACGATGCGGGCCTTCCCGAGAGGAATACAATAATCACGGTCTTCCTTGGGCACGAGGCTTTCACGCTGATAAAACTCAACATGCTCAATAACAACAACAGGGTCGTTTGACTTGAGCGCGCTATTCATCAAACCGACATAGTCAAAGGCATTGGTCGGAGACACGACGCGCCAACCCGGAAACATGGCGAACAGTGCCGATGGGTCACCTGAATGCTGGGAGCCGTAACCAGTGTGCGGCGACACGCGAACGCGCATCACAATCGGCACAGGAAAACCATCGCCGAACATATGACGGACTTTGGAAATACCATTGGCAATCTGATCAGCAGCAACAAAGCAGAAGTCACCGAACATGATTTCTACAACCGGGCGCAGTCCCCGCAAGGCAGCTCCCAGTGCGATACCCGTAAAACCATTTTCCGCAATCGGCATGGCGAGCACTCTTCCCGGGAACAGCTCAAGTGCGTTCTTGGTGAACCCGCTGACGCCGCCGGCAAAACGGTGAACATCCTCACCCATGACGATGATTGTCGGGTCCTTCTCCATTGCCCGACCAAGCACATCGGACGCAGCAGCCGCAAAACGCACCTTCACAAGCTCATCGGCGGAATAGTCCTCAATTTCTCTAAAACGAGCATCCGAAAACTCCTGCCCGTCGCCAAGTATGCCTTCATCGACGCTTTCTGCTGAAGGCCATAGAGCATCAGGTATCCGCAGCACATTGCTACCGGGTGCTGTTTCAGTCAGGCGAGATCCTGCGGCCTGCACTGCAGCACTGACTTTCACGTCGATCTCGGCAAGCTCTGCATCGCTGACAATGCCAAGCTCCTTCAGGCGCCGCTCTGCCTGAGCGATTGGATCACGGCGCTTCCACTCTTCCTCTTCTTCGCCTGTGCGATAGCCGAAATCGCTTCCGGCCTTGCTCCCGCTTTGATGAAGGTAGCGATAGCATTGCGCTTCAATAACGACCGGGCCGCCTTCTTCCTCGATGATCTGACAGGCATTGCGCATTGCGTGATGAACAGCGACAACATCCATTCCGTCGCACTCAATGCCAGGGAAGCCCAGCATTGGGCCGCGCGACGCAATGCGGGTTTCGCGTGTGGCATCCTGAATATGAGTCGATACCGCGTAGAGATTGTTCTCGACGTAGAAAATCACCGGAAGGCTATAGAGTGCAGCGATGTTCATCGCTTCATAGGTAGCTCCCTGCAAGGAAGCGCCATCGCCAAAGAATGCGACCGATATGCCCTTTCTGCCAAGCAGTTTATCGGCAAGTGCATAACCGGCTGCATGAGGAATATTGCCACCAACGATAGCACTTGTGCCTGCAATACCGGATGCGGCATCGCGCATATGCATGGAGCCGCCACGACCACCGCAATAGCCGGGATTAAGCCCCATAATCTCTGCCATTAAGCGATAGACGGCATCATTCATGTCGTCGGTAAAATCGGATTGGAGAATATCGAAATCCGATGGCGTCTGTGCATTGATCAGCTTTGTCAGCACCTGATGGTGCGCACGATGCGTACCATTGATCTGATCATCAGAACCGAGCATCGACATGGCGCCCACTGCCGCAGCTTCCTGCCCGATACTGGCATGAGCCGGACCATGAACCAGCCCTGCTTTTTCAAAGTCGAGTATTTTTTCCTCAAAGCGCCGGATGAGCTTCATCTGGCTATACCATTTCAACAGATCACCGGCTTTAGCAGCGCGCCAGTCATCTTCCGTCACATTGAGCCGATACCAGGGCGCAGAAGGTTTGAGTTCAATTTTCTCGGCCATGATAAAGGTTCCCTAATTGCATTCTGCCAGTGGCAGTTTCAGTTCTGCCCTGCGGCGCAGCCACAGGCTAGCGCGGTATCGCGGATCGCCGGTTCTCCCAAACATCCGATCCAGAATACGGACGACAATATCGGCTCCGATCCGGTCACCCCATTCAAGCGGTCCATATGGATAGCCGAGTCCTAAACGCACGGCCGCATCGAGGTCATCGACTGACGCTATGTTTTGATGAACGATGTCGGCTGCGATATTCACAATCATTGCCAGAACACGCTGGCAAACAGTTCCGCATGTATCTTCAACCAGCGATGCTTTGCCCCCATCGGACTGCACTAAAGCGAGGGCCTGTTGCCGCGTCAGGTCAGTTGCTCCCGGTGAAGCGACTAGCGTTCGGTGTCTGTCGATGCCAAATAGCGGATCAAAGCCAATGGTGTTGGCAGAGTTCAGACCTTCCCGCACAATTGCGGAGGTTAGATCATCGCCAATCAAACCGATCAGAACCAGCGCGCTCGCACTTGCATCATTGATGATTGGAACGCCTGCCTGCTGTGCGACTTTGTGCAGCGCCTTGTCGGGTGTATCGCCGATAATCGCCACCGATTTGGGCAGGCTGCGCGGGCCATCGCTTACTACAGCCGTAGAGGCATCATCTGAATAATCATAAAAGCCGCGCCCGCTTTTGCGGCCAAGCAGACCGGCATCAAGGCGCTGCCGTGTGATAACCGAAGGGCGATAACGGGGTTCCTGATAATACTGCCCGAAAATCGCCTCCATGACGGGATGGGACACATCAAGTCCCGTCAAATCGAGAAGTTCAAAAGGCCCCATGCGGAACCCGGCAGCATCCCTGAGAATTGCATCAATCGTGGTGAAATCTGCGATATTTTCCCGGATCATTGCAAGCGCTTCCGTGCCATAAGCACGACCGGCATGGTTAACGATAAAACCTGGTGTGTCGGAAGCCATAACTGGTCGATGACCAATCCGCAAAGCTAACTCTTTTAGAACATCAAGAACCCTGTCATTAGTCAGTGCAGCTTTGATCACTTCCACAACCCGCATTAGCGGAACGGGATTAAAAAAGTGAAATCCAGCTATACGCTGTGGACGTTGAGCTTTTCCGGCAATTGCAGTTACCGACAAAGACGATGTATTTGTCGCGATGATTGCTTCAGGCGGGAGGCATTTTTCGAGAGCGGCGACCAGCTCCCGCTTCACACCAATGTCTTCAACCACAGCTTCTATGACAAGGTCGGCCACATCCAAATCGCCAAGAGCATCGACAGGCGTGATCCGGTCCAGAATGTGTGCGGCCTTATCTACGTTCAGTTTTCCGCGCGCGACGCGACTATCCAAACGCTTTGACAGCTCCTGCTTTGCAGCCTCAGCTTTTCCCGGAAACTGGTCGAACATATAAACAGACACACCAGCGGCGGCCATGGTTTCAGCTATACCGATCCCCATAACCCCTGCACCAACGATACCAACTCTATTGATAAGACCAGAATGCTCCGACATTGCAGCCATACTAGCGCCCCTTGAACTGAGGCTTGCGCTTAGACAAGAAGGCATCAATACCTTCCCGCTTGTCGTCCGTGTCGAAGAGCAGCTGGAACGCTTTGCGCTCCAATCTCAGAGCTGTTTCAAGAGGTGCATCTTCGCCATGAGTGACAGCCTCCTTGATCTGTTCGGCTGCAAGCGGTGGCATCAGGGCAATTTTTCCGGCGAGCTTTAGCGCCTCTTCCAACGCCTGCCCTTCGTCCGTCAATCGACTGACAAGACCATATCTTTCTGCATCCACTGCCGAAAGCATTTCTCCCGTCAGAGCAAGCAGCATGGTCTTATATTTGCCTATTGCCCGTAAGAGCCGTTGCGTCCCCCCTGCGCCAGGCATCAATCCGAGCTTAATTTCTGGCTGACCAAAATTTGCGGTTTTTGATGCAACGATAATATCAGCGTGCATTGCAAGCTCACAACCACCGCCCAGCGCATAGCCTTCCACGGCAGCGATCAAAGGCTTGGGGCAACGACTGAGACTCTCCCAGTAACGATGAAGCCGCTGGGCGAGAATTTCTCCCGCGCCAGTCTGTGCGAACACTTTAACATCTGAACCAGCGGCGAAATTTCCACCTTTTCCCGCAATGACGATAACCCGCGTTTCCGCATCACTCGCAAGCCGATCAACTACTTCTGACAGTTTTTGGCGGATATCCATATTCAATGCATTGAGTGCTTCTGGACGATTGATTTCCAGTAAGGCCACACCTGCCGCCGGGCGGCTTTCGATCACCACATCGGTAAGCTCGGTCATCCTCTCCCCAACTTCCCCTGAACCCATTCCAATTATGCCCAATCCACAAATGGAATTTAATTTCATTTTATATTGTCTCGAACTTTAATCTATGAAACATTCTCTTAGCAATAGGATATTTCTGCAAAACGCGATGTGTTTCATCTTTGTTGAAATCACCCGCGAAGGGGCACTTCATGATCCGCGACCCGGAGACTTTTCAATCACTGTTAGAAGCGATCAGACGCTTCGTCAGAGAGCGACTGATGCCCGTCGAAAGGCAGGTGGAAGAAACAAACAGCATACCCACCGATGTCATCGACGACATGCGTGCCATGGGCCTGTTCGGCCTCTCAATTCCTGAAGAATATGATGGACTTGGGCTAACAATGGAGGAAGAGGTTCTCGTTGGTTTTGAGCTCGGCTATACCTCTCCGGCATTTCGTTCTGTCATTGGCACAAACAACGGTATCGGGTCGCAGGGGATTATCGCTGACGGCACCGAAGCCCAGAAAACCTATTGGTTGCCGAGGCTTGCCAGTGGAGAAATCATAGGCTCCTTCGCGCTGACAGAGCCCGATGTGGGGTCCGATGCAGGCGCAGTCAAAACCACGGCTGTAAAAGACGACGATACTTACATTCTTAATGGCGTAAAGCGCTTCATAACCAACGCACCGATTGCCGGTGTGTTTACGCTTATGGCCAGAACTGGCGAAGCTGGGCCTTCCGGCGTGACGGCATTTCTGGTTGACCGAAATTCCCCCGGCCTAACCGTCGGCAAGGCGGACCATAAGATGGGGCAACGCGGCACGCAGACCTGCGATGTCTATCTGGAGAATGTTCGCGTCCCTGCGGAAAACATCATTGGTGGTGTGGAAGGTCGCGGCTTCAAAACAGCAATGAAAGTTCTCAACCGTGGTCGGCTGCATATTTCCTCCGTATGCACGGGCATGGCAGAGCGATTGATTGATGAAGCTGTCGGCTTCGCCAAAAGCCGTATTCAGTTCGGCAAGCCTATTGCGGATCACCAGATGATCCAGGCCATGCTGGCGGATATGAGCACTGAGGCCTATGCGGCGCGATGCATGGTACTCGATTCAGCGCGCGCTTTCGATGATCGGGATCCGGCAATCATTCGCAAGGCAGCAAGCTGCAAGCTCTATTGTTCCGAAATGGTGGGACGCGTCGCCGATCACGCCGTTCAGATACATGGTGGCTCCGGTTATATGCAGGACTATGCCGTTGAGCACTTCTATCGCGATGTGCGCCTTTTCCGTCTTTATGAGGGCACGTCACAAATTCAGCGCATCATCATCGCGCGCGAAATGACGAGGGCCTAAATCATGGAAGTTACCGGCAAGAGCAAAATCCTTTTTGTGCTGGCGCACCCGGTCGGTCATGTGCGGGCAAGCCACGTCTTCAATACTCACTTCGACAAGACCAGTAAAAATGCAGCGGCGGTTCCCTTGCATGTTCACCCTGATGATCTTGCGCAAGTCACCAAATCCATCCGCAAAATGGGCAATGTAAGTGGCTTTGGCGTGACTATCCCGCATAAAATCGCGATCATTCCGCTTCTCGATGCTGTAACCGAAGCGGCGCAAGAAATCGGTGCTGTCAATTTTGTGCGTCGGGAGGAAAGTGGTCGCCTTGTTGGTGACAATTTGGATGGCCCCGGTTTTATCGAAGGATTGCGCAGCAATGGTATCGAACCTAGCGGCATGTCTGTTTTGATGCTGGGAGCAGGCGGCGCTGGACGCGCTGTGGGTTTTGCTCTTGCAAAGGCTGGTGTGCGTTCCTTGTGGATCGCCAATCGCGATAATGCAAAAGCCGCAGCTCTCGCCACTGATATACAGTCGGCCTATCCAAACTGCTCATTCCAAAGCGGACAGGATCATGGCACCCATTTCGACCTCATCGTCAATACGACTTCGCTAGGAATGGCCGAGGAAGACGAGCTTCCGCTTGATCTGACAGGCGTCTCTTCCAACACCACAATATCCGACATCATCGTCAACCCGCCGATGACACGTTTGCTACAGTTGGCTCAGGCTAAAGGGTGCAGGATCATCAATGGAGTGCCAATGCTTGATGCACAGATGGTTCTGGCATGCAAACATATGGGCATTTGAGTCGTGCCAAGGAGTTGATATATTCGACCGCCCGACAAGGACGCATCCGGCGATTGGAGCCTATTGATGAATATCGTGAACGAACCGGACAGCAGCTTGACTGAACCCGACGAAGCAAACGTCAACGAAGCTCAGGCGGAATCTGGTGAGGTGTTGTCCAACACTGTTTACAATACGCTCAAATCGCAGCTAATGCAGGCGCAACTTCTTCCGCTGCAGCGGCTCAAGGTTCGCGATCTTGCACGTTCATTGGGCACATCGGAAACCCCTGTCCGGGAAGCACTGATCCAGCTTTCGCGCGAAGGAGCCATTGAGATCAAGCCGCGCTATTACATCCGTGTGCGCAAACTTTCGGCCAATGAATACGAAGAGATTCGTGCGATGCGCCTGGAACTTGAACCTATGGCGGCGGAGCGCGCATTGCCGCATATCACCGAAGACGACATTCTCCAGCTTGAAGACCTGCATAATAGGCTGATCGCTGCAGAAAAATGCGGAGACTGGCCTGAAGCATTGCAGACAAACTTCGATTTCCATTTCATCATCTATCGTCGTTCGGGCATGAAGCATCTGATTGATGTGCTTGAAGCACTCTGGATGCGTATTGGCCCAATCCTGTCGGAACTCTATCCCAACGCTGTGCCATCTTATGCCGGACCTCACCAGCACGAACAGGTTCTGGCAGCCTTGCGTGATCGAGACTCTTACGCTCTGCGCATGGCCATCCGCATGGACCTTATCGAAGGCGGGGCAGCTCTTGTCAGACATCTGAAGTCGTCAGCGTATACAGATTGATCTAAACAAAAAGCCGACGCCACTCGGGCGCCGGCCTGACACTTCATTGGGACTTTGCTTATTCAGCAAGCCAGTTCTGCCAGCGCTCACGAAGCATGTTGCGGTTTTCACCAATCCACTTGAAATCCGGTACGAGCAGCAACTTGTAGTTTTCGGGAGAGGTAGCGTAATTCTTCTGCTCAGCTTCAGGCAGCAAAGCCACACCTTCTTTTGAATGGGTCGCGTAGTTTGCTGTCTTGATGAAGGCAGGATGACCTTCCGCATGACCGTAGAAGTAATTGATAAACTTCAGCGCGCCTTCCGGGTTAGGTGCATCTTTCAGGATAGCGAAATAGCCTGTATCCATCACTGCATCATTCCAACTTACATTAAATGGTGCGCCATCATTCATGGCGCTCAAAGCTCTGCCGGAATAGGACATCGTCATGGCGATTTCCTGATCGCGCATGATCTGTGCCACCTGATTGCCAGTCTTCCACCACACGCTGATATGCGGTTTGATCTCGTCGAGCTTTTTATAAGCCCGATCCAGATCCATCGGGAAAATCTTGTCGCGCGGCACGCCATCAGCGATCAGTGCGATAGCCGGCAACCACCAGTCACGATCACCGGTGTCCGGCAATCCGCGCGGCCCCGGAAATGTCTTCACATCCCAGAAGTCGGCCCATGTCTGAGGTACCTTGTCCTTGTAAACGGATGTGTCATAGGCCAGCAGCATACCGCCCGTCGTTCTTGCAACACCCTTTTCTTTACAAGATCCTTCAACGCCTTTCGCTTCGACGTTCGGTAGTTTCGAGCAATCAATCGTCAAAAGAAGATCGGCTTTGTCGACCAGGTCGGGACCTGTTGCCGTAACAATATCAAACTCATATTTGTTGGCGCGCTTCATGGCTTCGACACGCGCCCACTGATCCGGTACCTCAATATCAAACGGCACGACATCCGTGCCACTTTCTTGCTTGAAGGGGCCGTAAAACTCTTTCTCAAGCGTCTGGCGCATCTGGCCACCAGTCGTCGCATAAACGACGCTGTCAGCTTTGGCCGCAATCGATCCGGCTGCAAGCAGCAACCCGGCGCACATCAGTAGTCTGGTTGTTTTCTTGAACATGTTTCCCTCACTTCTATGATTTTCTTATTCTTCAGTCACGACCTGCTGTGAACGCGTAGCAAGCGCGCGCAGTCCTGCAGCCCCCACCAGAACGATGATCGAAAGCAGCGTGAGCATCACGGCAATTGCTGGGATAATCGGTGTCAGATTCTGCTCGATATCATCGAACATCATGCGCGGCAGGGTCTTGTCTCGCACGCCTGCAAGAAAGAACGAAATTACCGGCTCATCGAACGATATGACGAAGGCAAACAACGCGCCCGATAAAACATTCGGCCATATCAGCGGTAAGGTCACGGCGCGAAAGGCCAAAAAGCGATTGGCGCCACAACACATTGCCGCATCTTCCAAAGCGGGATCGACCTGCGAGAGCGCTGCTACAATCGTAAACACACTGAAGGGCAGTGCGATGATCGTGTGTGCAAAAACGTAACCGGCCGTTGTCTCTGTCAGTCCGACACTTTGAAACATCAGATAGAGCGCAATCGCCAAGGCGATATGCGGCACAACGATGGGGCCAATGAGCAAAGTCTGGAAAATGGTCGCGAGCGCACCCTTGCCGCGCACAATCGCATAGCTTGCACATAACCCAATAATTGCACTCGAAATCGCGGTGAAAAATGCAATCTTCGCACTGAATGCTGTTGCACTCATCCATTGTGCAGACTGAAAGAAGGCACCAAACCATTGCCACGTAAACCCGCGTGGCGGAAAGGTGATGTAATCCGTCTCACTAAACGCCATTGGCAGAATGATAAGGATCGGCACAACGAGAAAACACAGCACCAGATAGACATAGGCATTGAGGAGCAAATTGCGGCTGTTCATGCATTGCCTCCCATCATCCGGTTGAACTTGAACACACGACCGAAGACCAGCGAAACAGCCATCACCAGAAGTGTAAGAATACCCACAAGTGCTGCTGCGAATGGCCAATCCAGTGTTTCACGCAGCTGCTGGGAAATCAGCGTCGCAATCATCATTTCTTTTGGCGAACCAAGCAGCGAAGGCGTGATGAAATAGCCAAGTGCGGTGAGAAAGGTAAGGATCATCCCGCCCATAACTCCCGGCAGGGTGAGCGGAAAAATGACCTCGAAAAAGGTTCGTATTGGGCCAGCGCCGAGGATGGCAGCAGCTCTCGCATAATCCCGCGGCACGTTACGAATAGCGCCATAGATTGGCAGAACCACAAACGGCAAGAGTACATGCGTCATAGCAATGAGAACTGCGGTTTGGGTGTAAAGCAGTTTCAGCGGCTGATCGATGAACCCAAGTTGCAGCAAACCTTGATTGACCAATCCATTACGCTGCAAAAGTACGGCCCAGGCAGCGGTTCGCACCAGCACAGACGACCAGAATGGCAACAGGATACAGGCGGTTATGAAGATCAGCTTTGGCCCACTCGAATGCGCCATCAGCCAAGCAATGGGATAGGCCATCAGCAGCGCGATCACGCTGACCAACGCGGCAATCAAGACCGTGCGTCCGAGCACATTGATATAAACCGGGTTGGAGAAAACCCGCTGATAGTTGTCCAATGAAACCGATGGCTCTGTCACTGACAACGCAAGCAGACTGACCAGCGGATAGATAAAGAACAGCAGAAGCAGCGAGAAGAATGGCAAAAGCAGAAGCAGCATTCCGCCTTTCGATAGCTTGCGCCCATCTGGCTCAAAGAACATTTTCAACATCGGCTCAGCTCGCACGGGAATAGACGAGGCTTGCTTCGGGAGCAAAGCCCAATCGCAGCTTTTGTCCTGCACCAATGTCAGGAACCGCCGCACTCGCTAGTCTTGCGCGCAATTCGGTTCCGTCAGCCATTGCACCCAAAATGGCCGTGTCTGGACCAGCATATATCACATCACGAACGGTGATTTCCAATCCGCGCTCCGCAGGAACCAGACGTTCCGGACGAACGGCCATCAACGCATTGCCGGATTTGGCACCCATGACATTTTCGGATGGTATCGAAACCACGGTCCCGTCGGCGGCTTGCGCCTTGGCCCCATCCCACACGATCGGGATGAGGTTCATTTCACCGATGAAGCTTGCGGAAAACAGATTGGCGGGGCGGTTGTAGAGTTCACGCGCGCTAGCAATTTGCTGGATATGCCCGCCTTGCAGGATAGCAACGCGATCCGCCATCGTCAGCGCTTCACTCTGATCATGGGTGACGAATACGATGGTCATGCCCAGTTCGGCATGAAGGCGCTTGATCTCGATCTGCATTTCTTCACGCAGATTTTTGTCCAGCGCCGACAAAGGCTCATCCATCAGAAGAACGCGCGGCGAATAGACAATAGCGCGAGCCAGCGCAACACGCTGCTGCTGCCCACCCGACAATTGCTTCGGGCTGCGATTGGCGAAATCGGCAAGTCGCACGCGTACAAGTGCCTCGCGGGCAATACGATGCCGTTCTTCTTTTGGCACCCCCCTTGTTTTAAGTGGGAAAGCCACATTATCGAGCACCGTCATATTGGGAAACAGCGTGTAATGCTGAAACACCATGCCGATATTGCGTTTATGCGGAGGTACGCGGGTGTAATCGTTGCTTCCAAACAGAATACGCCCTTTGTCGGGGCGCTCGAACCCGGCCAGCATCATCAGGATAGTTGATTTGCCGGAACCCGATGGCCCCAGCAGGGCAAGGAACTCACCCGGCGCGATCTCCATATCTAGACCGTCTACCGCTGTGTGGCTCCCATAATTTTTAGTCACTCCCTGAATGCTAATACCCAGCCCGGAATCGGGCGTGCTCTTTTGGCTAGCCATGCTTTCCCCTGATGTTTTTGTTGTTGGCAGAGCTTAACCCGCATTTCGCATCCATGTCTATAATGATATATCAAATTTATCGATCAAAATAGCCGAACCTGTTTTTCCGCACTGTTCTACCTAGTATTTCCCTCCGATCATGCTGCAGAATTCCAGAATTCTCTCACCAGCGACGCCAAACCCCCTCGATGCGGCAATATTTATCTCAATTATTGGAATCACCCTTGACATATCATCGCGACACGGATCATTTTTGATATATCATAATTTGAAGTGATGAACGTAAAAGCGTCGTCAAATGGGAGACTATCAATGCCTGCGCATTCCACTTCGGCCCAAACCCTGAGCGAACACAATCCAGACGCAGAGCTTCGTGCACGCGCAGAACGTGTGATCCCTAACGGCATGTGGGGACATCAGCGCGCAGCGTCGCTTCCAGAGGGATATCCGCAGTATTTCGCATCAGGCGAAGGCGCGCATGTTACGGATGTCAACGGCAACAGCTATATTGATTTCATGTGTGCTTGGGGTCCCATCATTCTGGGTCACCGCCATGCGCAGGTGGACGCGGCTGCACTCAGCCAGATAGAGGCAGGCGATTGTCTCAACGGCCCTACAGCGCACGCTGTTGAACTTGCAGAGCTGCTCGTTGAAACAGTCCCCCATGCCGACTGGGCATTGCTGCAGAAGAACGGCACCGACGCCACGACCAGCTGCGTAACAATCGCACGCGGCGCAACCAAACGCCGCAAGGTTCTGGTCGCAAAGGGGGCCTATCACGGTGCTGTGCCATGGTGTACGCCATCACTCGTCGGCGTAACGGCCGAAGATCGTGCTCACCTCGTCCACTATGTTTACAACGACGTTGAAAGCCTCACTGCCGCCGCAAAACAGGCCGGTGGCGATCTGGCTGCGATCATTGTCTCCGCCTTCAAGCACGACCTTGCCATCCCGCAGGAACTTCCCTCCACAGAATTCGCCAAGACGGCACGCGCCCTTTGCGATGCGGCGGGTGCGGCGCTCATTCTTGATGATGTGCGTGGCGGTTTCCGCCTTGATCTGGGTGGAAGCTGGCGTGGAACCGGCGTCGAACCGGACCTTGCCGCCTATTCCAAGGCAATAGCCAATGGTTATTCGCTTGCGGCAGTCACCGGAACCAACCGCTTCCGTGAATCTGCAGGACAAGCTTACATGACTGGTTCCTTTTGGTATGCCGGTGCATCCATGGCAGCAGCGGTTGCCACCATCAAGGAACTGAAGCGTATTGATGGTCCTGCACGCATGAAACATGCGGGCGAACGCCTGCGTACCGGTCTTGATGCTCAGGCACGCGCACATGGTTTTGAGCTGCTGCAAACCGGACCTGCCGCAATGCCGCTGGTACAATTTGTCGGCGATACAGATGCACAGCTTGGCGCACATTTCTGTCGCGAAGCGCTGAACCGCGGCGTTTACCTGCACCACAAGCACAACATGTTCATTTCCTGCGCACACACGGATGCGGTGATCGACGACGCACTTTCCCGGACGGACGACGCTTTCAAGGCAATCTCCACCCGGTAAGGAAAAAGCGTGAACGAACAGCCGGGCGACGAAAGGGACAACCTTTCAGACATTGTGTACCAGCAGCTCAAATCAGGGCTGCTGCGAGCACAGTTCAAACCGCATCAGCGGTTCAAGGTTCGTCAACTGGCTCAGGATCTGGGCACATCGGAGACACCTGTTCGCGAAGCGCTCATGCAGTTGTCACGCGAAGGCGCGATTGAAATCAAACCGCGCTTTTATATTCGCGTACGGCGTTTAACGCTGGCTGAGTACAAGGAAATCCGCGCGATGAGGCTCGTTCTGGAGCCTCTCGCAGCAGAACATGCGCTGACAAACATATCCGATGAAACCATCACCAGACTGGAAACCATTCATCAGCATCTGACCGAAGCCGAGCGCACGGAAGATTGGCGCGCGGCCCTGCAGATAAATTCGGATTTCCATTTCGCGCTCTACAAACAAAGCCGGATGGCACATCTGATTGACGTGCTTGAAAGTCTCTGGATCAGGGTCGGCCCACTTGTTTCGGAACTCTATCCAACGGCAAAACCGAGCTATCCCGGACGCCACCAGCACGAGAACATTTTAACGGCGCTCAGCAACCGCGACAGCTATGCGTTACGCCTCGCCGTCCAACTCGACCTCATAGAAGGAGGCGCTGCCCTTCTGAAGCGCCTTCAGCAATACGAACAAGACAATCCCGGCGATGCCGATCGTTCAGCATTGAACAGCAATCAGAATTTTTGATTCAAGGAGGAAGCTCACAATGTCCCGCGACAAGTTCAATTTTCCCGAAATGGGGCCACATGCGATCAAGCCATGGGCGGTTCGCAAAGGTTTTGCGGACGAGCACTTTCTTTCAGACTATCGCTATCAGTTTCCGCGTGAAGACCCTGCTCTGCCCGAAGTTTTCGTCTACACAGAGAAGATGTCTTACGACCCCGGTGAAACGGTCGAGTTTCATGGTTCCACCACAGCCAAAACATGGTCGATCCAGATATATCGTGACGGCCACGAACCTCAGATGATGGACGAGGCTTTCGACCTTCCTGGTAGCTTCACCAAAACATCAGAAACGGCCTATATAGACGGCTGCGACTGGCCAGTTCTTTATAGCTGGAAAATTCCCGACGATGCGCGCTCGGGCTTCTATCGCGTTGTCTCGACATGCATGCGCCCCGATGGCGAGCGTTTCGTTCAACATCATTTCGTCGTGGTCCGCCCGACGAAGAAGACGCGCTCGGGCCGCATTCTCTTGATGTTCGCAACTGGCACCTGGATGGCTTACAATGACTGGGGCGGCGCGAACCACTATTTCGGAACATGGGGTCCGAATAAGAATGAAGGCTCGCCGATTTTGAGCCTGCGTCGTCCATGGTCGAAAGGCATGATCTGGTTGCCGCAAGGGGCAGCGCGCGTCTGTAATCCGGTCTGGCAAGACATGGGCGATGCAACCCGATACCCATCCAAAGAATGGGGCTATACGATGGGGTTCTCGCAATATTATTCGTCCGCGGGCTACGCCCAGTATGAGCGCTATTTCGTGACCTGGGCTGAGGCAGCGGGCTATCAGATCGACTATATAACCCAGACCGATCTCCACTATAATCCCGGCATCCTCGACGATTACAATTGTCTGGTCACTGTTGGCCATGATGAATATTGGTCATGGGACATGCGCAAAACCGTCGAGGATTTCGTCGCTCGCGGCGGGCATCTCGCGCGCTTTGGCGGCAACTTCCTCTGGCAGATCCGTCTTGAAAATGATGGTCAGACACAGGTTTGTTGGAAAACCAAAGCGCCTACGCAAGACCCCATCATGCAAACCGATCAGAAACACCTATGCACTGCGAACTGGGCAAGTGGCGCGGTTAACTGGCCGGGGGCTTCGACTGTCGGTGTTAACGGTGAAAACGGAATGTATGGCAGCTGGGGCGGTTTCTCTCCCCGTGGCTCTCGCGGGCTTACCGTCTACCAACCAGAGCATTGGATCTTCGAAGGCACGCATCTGCGTTATGCGGATATCTTTGGTCACGAAGCCCAGATCTTCGGTTATGAGGTCGACGGGCTCAACTATTCATTCAAGAACGGCTTCCCCTATGCCGTAGAAGAGCATGGCGTACCGACCGAAAAGATCGAAATTCTCGCCATGACGCCAGCTTCGATCTACGAATATGAACTCGACGGTCAGGGACATCGTTACTATGTTCGCGATAGCGATCTGCAAGGCATCTGCGAAATGGCGCCTGATGGCTATGAAGCCGCGCGCAAACGCCTGGCACATGGTGCGGGTATGCTCGTTTCCATGAAGCAAGGTGACGGTGAAGTGGTAACTGCCGGGCTTTGTGAATGGGTAATGGGCCTCAAGCGCAACTGCGCCTATACCACCACCATTACCCGCAATGTTCTGGACCGGTTTCAGGAAACGGGACCTTCCCGCGCCTGATCCATAATGCAAATCAGGCCCGAATTTTCATTCGGGCCTGTTCTTATCAGCCATCAGCGCGGCATCGGTTTACTGCCATAATATCCATAGCGCTCGCGAACTTCATCCAGCTCAGCTTCGCTCAGGAGCGCCGGACCGCCAATCTGACAAGCTAATATGTACTGGCGTGCCAACGTCTCGAGTTTTTCTGCCAGCAATGTTGCATGGGTCATATCCCTGCCCCACACCACCATACCATGGCTTGCCATCAGACAGGCGCGATGGTTGCCCATCGCGCGCACGATTTCATAAGCCAAAGCATCAGAACCAAATACGCGATAATCAGCACAGGGAACCTCGTTCCCGCCAAATGAAGCAATCATATAATGGAAAGCGGGCAATGGCTTACGCAGACACGACAATGCAACACAGCTATCCGCATGCGAGTGGATCACAGCACCGGCTTCGGGATGATTGCGCATGATTTCGGTATGGATGCGCCACTCGCTGGAAGGGACACTGCCCGCAAGATGCTCGCCTTCCACCGAAACAAGACTCATGTCTTCAGGCTTCATACGCGATGTGGCGCCGGTCGGCGTAACCCAGATATGTTCGCCTTCCCGAATACTGATATTGCCGCTGCTGCCGTGATTGAAGCCCTTCTGTTCCATATGACGCATCGCATCCACGATTGCGCGACGTGCTGTAAGGCTCTGATCAAAATCGGTTGGCATCGTCTGTTCCCCGTTGTTGGCAGCCAAGAGTTTGTGATGATGCCTAACTTCATAATCCCGGTAATTGACGCGGTCCATCAAAATGATACTTAATTGGAATTAAATTTCATTATCTATGACGCGCAATTACGCATGGCATGATACGAGGATAAAAATGGGGAATAACGGCACTCTTGGGATCATCGCTGACGATATGACAGGCGCGTTGATGGTCGCTGCTTACTATGAAACAGCTGGCATTAGAACCGCTGTCGTGACAGATATCGAAGCTATCCGCGAATGTGCAGGCGAAGCTGTCGTCATATGGGCCGGCAGAACGCGTCTTGCTGAGCCGGATGAAGCAAAACGACAGATCACACACGCAGCTGATGCTTTTGATGCAATCGGATGCGATCAAGTCATTTACAAAGTCTGTGCCAGTTTTGATTCAACGGAACAGGGTAACGTTGGGCCTGCCGCCGACCTGTTGAGCGCACGCTATAACCCGAGCAATCTTCTATTCTGCCCCGGCTTTCCCAAGTTCAACGCCACGGTTCATCAAGGCTATCTCTTCTATCGAAGCCGCCTCATCTCTGAATCTGTCAAGCGCTATGACCCCGCCACGCCAATGAGCGATCCCGACATGGTTCGTTTCATCGGAAAACAGACAGCAGAACCGATAGGACTTTTGCCCCACTCCATACTGCTTAAAGGCAAAGACACAGCGCAAGCACATCTTGATGAGCTCGCAAATGCTGGCAAATGCTATTGCGTTGTCGATGCAAGCGATGACGGCGACGTCAAGATCGCGGCCGAACTGGCACGAGCACAACCAACGATGGTCAGCTCCGATGCTGTTCTCATTCAGCTAGGAATTGACCGCTTTGCCCCCAAGCCAGCTGTAACGTTTGCGCCACCGGCACCAAGCAATGGCACTGCTGCGGTTCTGGTTGGAACAGTTGGCCCCATTGCGGATGGACAGATTGCGGTTTTTGCCAAACAGCACCCGGTTTTGACTCTTGACCTGATAAAAGATGGCGATATCGACGCCATGATGTCAAAAGCAATGAAATGGGCAAAAAATCATCACGGCAAACAGCCTTACCTCATTTCAACTGCGGTCAGTGATACCCGTGTTAAAGAAATCCAGACAGAGCTGGGCGTTCGCGGCGCAAGCGAAAAAGGGGAAAAGCTTATATCGGAGCTCGCTGCAGCCATTTCTGAACTGGGTATCGACAAGCTTATCGTTGTCGGTGGTGAAACATCTGGTGGCGTCATAAAGCGCCTTGGCTTGCAACGACTTCGCGCCCTACCCGATAATGGAATCGGAACGGGCTTTTGCCGCAGCGAAGGCAATGACCGAATCATCTTCTTCTTCAAATCTGGCAAAACCGGAACTGAAACGGTCTTGCTCGAGGCGTTAGCGGCAATGTGAGATCGCTACAAAGAGCGTCATTTTAGTTACAACATTGGCATCATGTCAGAGACTTAAACATGAGCCAAGTTGCAGATAAAGGTACGCGCTCAGGTCACCACTTGTTCTTCATAGGTCTTTTTGACCCGTGGGACACAAAGGCAGATTGGCACAATCAGGACCGCGATCAGCATCATCGCCACAAAGGTCGCGTGCAGCGCATTTTGAAGCGCAAGCCGTAGCGCCTGCTGATCCATCAACATCTCCGCACCATTCAGCAGGTCGCGAAGTTGTTCTGATGTAATCGCCTCACCGTGATTGGCATTCGCAAGACCATAGGTCAGCACCGCGCCCAGAACAGTCGCTCCGAGCGTACTGCCCAAATTGCGCGAGAAGACATTTGATGCCGTAGCACTGCCGCGCTCCGACCAGCTCACGCTGTCCTGTGTCAGGATCAGTGCCCCGATGTTGAGCAGTCCCATACCGAACCCCATGATGAGGGAACCGGCTCCTGCCAATGTAGCGGAACTTGATGGGGTGAGCATGACGAGCAACGACGTTCCGATCGGAATACAAATGCTGCCCACAATCATGATTGGGCGCAGTCCAAACCGCGTAAACTGTCGCGATGCAATTGTCGCTCCGCACGGCCAGCCCAGCAGCAACATGGTCAGAGCAAAGCCCGCGACCACAGGAGAACGGTTGAGAACCGTCTGCACATACATCGGCAGGAATGTCGTCAGTCCCATGATCGACATACTCGCCAGGAAAACCGCAAGATTGGAGAACGCGATAGGACGCTTCAGCCACAAATCGGGCGCAACCATCGGCTCCTTCGCGCGGCGTTCCTGCCAGATGAAGGCGACCAGCGAGACACCGAAAAGCGCCAGCGCCAGAATTCCCTCCAGCGAAACTGCGCTCTCCATGAGCGTGAGTGCAATCATCAAAGAGGAGATGGAAACAGCGAAAAGTGCCGCGCCAAGCACATCCACTGATACGCGACTAGACCGCTTTTCTTCATGCAGGAAAAGGAGAAAGCCGGATGCGGCCAGAATACCGACTGGCACGTTGATCCAGAACACCCAGGCCCAGCTCAAATTGTGAATGATCAGACTGCCAAGCAAAGGGCCGACAACGGCTGACAAGGCCCAGACACTGGCAAGATATCCCTGAACCTTGCTGCGCTGCGCTCCCGGAAAAAGATCTGCCACCACGGTCATGGCCGCAGGCTGGATCGCCCCTGCCCCAATGCCCTGCAACAGCCGGAAAACAATCATCGACGGCATCGACCATGCAAAGCCCGCCAGCACCGAAGCGACCAGAAACAGGGCAATGCCAACGACAAGAACCGGCTTTCGCCCATAGATATCGGCCAGTTTGCCAAACACCACCGTCGTCGCCGTCTGGGTCAAAAGGAATGACGAGAAAACCCAGGAATAAAGATTGAGCTGGCCAAGTTGCGCTGCGATCTGCGGCATCGCGGTCGACACAATCGTTGCCTCGACGGCGATCATGGCCATGCTTGCCATAATCGCGGCTACAACAAGCCCGCGATGAGAATGTTTTTCAGTCATGGATTGCTTTCAGACCGGAATTGGCCGTCATTGACCAGAAGCCTCGCGCTTCTGGCCTGCTTTTAGACTCGCCCAACCACCATCGCAATAGTTTACCCGCCGCGTGACTACACATTGTTGCTACCTCACGCAGAGGCGGTTCGCGGCAAGAAAGAACAATGCACATTCAGTTTGAGCAATAACAACGCTCTGGCTGCTTGTTTTAATGCGTAACTTATCCGAAAACCGCGTCACAGAATATGGATGCCCGCTAACGATTGGAGAAGACCATGACAAACGGCACAACGCCCTATTTCCTTGAAGATACGGACGAGAGCGAAATCTCTTCCGATGTTGCAGGCATCGTCAATTTCCTGGTGACCACCCATGTTCCGATCCGGGCAGATGGTTCCATGGAAACCGGCGACATAACCGCTCAGAGCGAATGCACGCTGAATAGTCTCAAAGCATCGCTCGAAAAGGCGGGCAGCAGTCTGGCGAATGTCATTCACCTGACGATCTATCTGACCGACATCAATGAACGCCCGGCTTTTAACGAAGTCTATCTGCGCTTTTTCAAAAAGCCGTTTCCGGTTCGTTGCGCCGTGGGCGTTGCAGGCCTAGCCACCCCGGAAATGCGGGTCGAAGTCACTGCAATGGCTGTGCGCAATCCATAGTCGGTAAAACTGACGATAAGACGCATTCATTCATCACAGCGGGGCCTCTCGCATGAGCGGCCCCGAACACAAGCAGGCTTGAACCCACATCCTGCAAGAAAAGCATATCATCATACGCTAATTTCATAACCTACTTATTCGGGCCGCCTAGCCGTCGCTTCCGGGTTTATGCGATGCTCAAGCATCAAACCAGAGGAGGGGTTCGATAAAATGAAAAAAATAATAACAATAATGGGTATCGCAGGCGCTATTCTCGCTACCGGATTTTCTGCTTATGCAGGAGAGACGCTGGATCGCGTCATGGAAAAAAAGGCCATGGTTGTTGCAACCAATGCGGGTTGGCCACCCCAAAGCTTTCTGGATGATTCCAACAAACTCGTAGGCTTCGACGTGGACGTGGCCAACGAGATCGGCAAGCGCCTTGGCGTCAGCGTATCGTTCGAAACACCGGACTGGGCAACACTGACTGGCGGACGCTGGCAGGGTCGCTATGACGTCGGCGTCGGATCGGTCACGCCGACCAAGGCACGCGCCAATGTCATCGATTTCGCCGGTGTCTATTATTACAGCCCCTATGTCTATGTCGTTCACAAGGACAGCGAGGCGAAATCCGTTGCTGATCTCAAGGGCAAAGTCATTGGCGTAGAAACGGCAACGACGTCGGAAGATTTCGCGCGTCGGCAGCTGGAGATTGACGCACCGGGCCTTCCCCCAATCGAATACAAGCTGGAACCGGGCGAAATTCGCACCTTCGCGGATTCCATGCTGCCATTCGACGATCTGAGACTGGGTGATGGTGTTCGCATTGATGCGATCATTGCGCCGGAACAGACCGCGCAGAACGCCATCAAGAACGGTTATCCGGTGAAGATTCTTGAGGGCGAATATGCCTTCCGTGAACCACTCGTGGTCATCGCGGAAAAGAACGATCCGGAATGGACCGCCAAGATTGGCGAAATCATCAAGCAGATGAAGTCTGACGGCACTTTGGCGACACTCACTGCAAAGTGGTACGGCAAAGACTACAGCGCCGACTGACATTATCCTTAGATCAATATCGAAATGAGCCATCGTGAAGGTGGCTCATCCGATATGCTTTTCCTGGTGTTGCGATGACTTATCCGGCCACATATTACAGCCAGACGACGGCGGACGCATTGGTGCGCCCGACACTTGAACGCGAAATAACAGCGGATGTTGCCGTGATCGGCGGCGGGCTGGCTGGATTGTCAGCCGCTTTGCAGATGTCGCGCGCAGGCAAAAAAGTTGTTGTTCTGGAAGCCGAGAGCATCGGCTTTGGCGCCTCCGGGCGCAATGGCGGGTTTGTCAGCCCTGGCTTTGCGTCAGGCGGCGATGAAATTGCTGCCCGGGCTGGCAAGTCTGTTGCCAAGACACTGCATCAATTGTCGATTGAAGGTGTCGAATTCGTTCGGCAAAACATCGACACGCTGAAGATCGATGAAGCCCAGTCCATTCCCGGCATTTTGCATGTGCGCCGTTATGACGATGGTGACAGCCTGAAACACTACGCCGATGCGCTGCAACGCGATTACGGCTACAGAATAGACTTCCACCCAACGGCGGAAACGCGCAGCATCCTGAATTCGCAGCGCTACTTCCAATCGGTTTACGACCCTAACGCATTCCATATCCATCCATTGAATTATCTCCGGGCGCTGGCGCGCGAGATAGAGCGGCTTGGTGGGCGGATATTCGAGCATAGCCGTGTGGTGCAGTTGCTCGACCACAAGGACGGCAAGCTTGTCAAAACAGCTCAGGGACAGGTCAAGACAGGCGCAGTTCTGATCACCACTGGTGGTTATACTGACGGTCTGGTGGGCCAGATCAGGCGGGCCTACCTGCCAATTGCCACCTATGTGATGGTGAGTGAAGAAGCGCCTGAACTGATTGCATCGGCAATCCGCACAACAGCCGCGATTGGTGATAACCGCCGCGCTGGTGATTATTATCGTGTGATTGATGGTGGTCGCAGACTTTTGTGGGGCGGACGCATCACCACAAGAGCAGCCAATACGCCCGGCGTGGTGCGCGAGTTGCGCAACGAGATGGTGGGAACCTATCCCCAGCTTGCGTCACTCAAGACGGAATTGGCGTGGTCGGGCCTAATGTCTTACGCCAGACATTTGATGCCCCAGATAGGACAACTGGACCACCGCACATGGTATTGCACCGCTTTTGGTGGCCATGGGCTCAACACAACCGCCATTGGCGGCAAGGTCGTGGCGGAAGCCATCTGCGGACAGAGTGACCGCTACAAGCTATTCGAAAAATTCGGATTGGTCTGGGCTGGCGGAGCCGCTGGCCTCGCAGCCGCACAGCTTACCTATTGGAAATTGCAGATGCAGGATTGGCTTGCTGAGCGAAAGGCAAGCTAACAGAGGAGAGAACATGCTCGGGAGGTTTTTTCTGATGCGGCCGGAGGCCGCCAAGCGTACTGTTCAGATAGCGTTCTTTGTTATCCTGACGGCACTCTTCTGTTTCATGAATATCCGGTTCTCCGGCATAACAAACTGGCTTGGTATCGACCCCAAAGTCGCGAAAGCGGGTTTCACCAAAGCGACGCTGATCTCCTCTATACTGCTTAGCGTTATCATATTCGCCAATTGGAGTTTTCTGAGACTTTTTCCGCGTTGGGCACAGATATCCGGAATATGGCTGGAACTGTTCCTGCTCTTGATGATCTTCTTCTACTCATTCAATCTTTCGTTTGAATTCATAGCCCGCAAGATCGGATTTCTGATCAGTCAGGGTGTCGTCACAACGCTTTATATTTCCGCAGCCTCCATCTTTTTCGCGACCATTCTGGCGTTGGTTGGCGCTGTGGCCAAGCTATCAAAGAACGGCCTCGTCTATGGGCTGGCGACATTCTACACCTCGCTCTTCCGTGGCCTGCCCTTGTTGATGCAGATCTATATCATCTACCTTGGACTGCCGCAGGTGGGCTATGTCATCGGGCCTATCCCTGCCGGTATTCTGGCGCTGTCGCTATGCTATGGCGCCTATATGACCGAGATCTTCCGCGCAGGCATCGAAAGCATTCCGCGTGGACAGCAAGAAGGCGCATTCGCGCTCGGCCTTGGCCCTTCGCAGACCATGTGGCTGGTCATTCTTCCGCAGGCAATGCGCATCATCATTCCGCCGACCGGCAACCAGTTCATCGCAATGCTCAAGGACTCGTCACTGGTCTCCGTCATCGGCGTATGGGAACTCATGTATCTCGCCCGCACACAGGGCCAGACCGAGTTCCGGCACATCGAAATGCTGATCACCGCATCGATGATCTACTGGGCCCTTTCCATCGTTCTGGAATATGGTCAGGCTAAACTCGAAGCTCGCTTCAAAAGGTCTCTGGCGCGTTAGACGCGGCAAAGATTCACCTCTGATTGAGTCACCCCGAAAGGGGTGACATTCTTCCAAATGATAAGCAGAGCGACCATGGACAAGCGTCACGAAATTCTGTTCGAGCCGATCAAGATTGGTCCCGTCACGACGAAGAACCGCTTCTATCAGGTTCCGCATTGTAGCGGCATGGGGCATCGCTATCCCGAACATGATCTTCGCCTGCGTGAGATGAAGGCAGAGGGCGGTTGGGGCGTGGTTTCCACACAGGAAACCGAAATCCATCCAACATCGGATATCACGCCTTCCAATCAGGGTCGCATATGGGACGACAAGGATGCCGACCGCCTCCAGAAGCTGACCGACGCTGTTCACCAGCATGGTAGTCTCGCTGCAATCCAGCTCGTGCATAACGGTATCCATGTCTCCAACCGCCTGACCAGACTGGCGCCTCTTGGCCCCATGGACATGATTGTCGATGTGGAAGATCCGGTGCAGGCGAGAGCGATGGACAAGGCCGACATTACGCGGTTTCGCAAGTGGCATCGCGATGCAGCACTGCGCGCCAAGCGGGCCGGTTTCGATATTGTCTATGTCTATGCAGGCCACGACATGACCCTGTTGCAGCATTTTCTGCTGCAACGCTACAATAGCCGCACAGACGAATATGGCGGGTCGTTCGAGAACCGCCTGCGTTTGTTTCGTGAAGTGCTGGCGGATACGCGTGACGCTGTCGGTGACAAATGCGCGATTGCGGTGCGCTTTGCGGTTGAGGAATTTCTGGGTGATCAGGGTATCCAGCACAATGGTGAAGGACGGGATGTCATTGCCGCCCTCGCCGACGAGCCTGATCTTTGGGATGTGAACCTGTCCGGCTGGTCCAACGACAGCCAGACATCCCGCTTTTCACAGGAGGGGTTTCAGGAGCCTTATATCTCCTTTGTGAAATCGCTCACCAGCAAACCGGTCGTGGGTGTCGGCCGTTATACATCACCGGACACGATGGTGCAGGCAATCCGGTCCGGCGTTCTCGATCTTATCGGCGCTGCGCGCCCGTCAATTGCCGACCCGTTTCTTCCCGAGAAAATCCGGACTGGTCGCGTCGATGACATTCGCGAATGCATCGGCTGCAATATATGCACCGCCAGCGACAACATCGTTGCACCATTGCGATGCACCCAAAACCCGACAATTGGCGAAGAAGCCCGTAAGGGTTGGCACCCCGAAAAAATCGGCAAGCTACAGACCACCGAGAAAGTTCTGGTGGTCGGTGGAGGACCCGCCGGTCTGGAAGCTGCCCGTGCCATGGCCGAGCGCGGCGCAGAAATCATCATCGCCGAAAAGAACACCCATTGGGGCGGGCGTGTGACGGAGGAAGCAGCCCTGCCCGGTCTTGCAAGCTGGGCGCGTGTTCGCGATTGGCGCATGACGCAATTGCAGCGCGCGACCAATGTGGAGATGTATCTCGACAGCCATCTGGACGCCGATGAAATCCTGACCTACGGAATTGCAAATGTGGTGCTGGCAACCGGCGCGCGCTGGCGCACGGATGCGGTCGGTCGCTCCCACAGGCAACCCCCGGAAACACTGGAAGGACACACACTCAGTGTGGACACCATCCTGAAGGACAAAACATCACTTGATGATTGTCGCGGACCTCTCGTGATATTCGATGATGACCGTTACTATCTCGGCTCGGTACTGGCCGAACTGGCGGTGAGCCGCGGCATTGATACGACACTGGTAACACCGGCGGCAATCGTAGCCCCGTGGAGTGAACACACGCTCGAACAATCGAAGATTCAAACGAGATTGATAGACTTGGGCGTCAGGATAATCCCGCTACACAGGCTCGCCAGACAAACACCCGACAGCCTGTCTATCGCATGTGTCTATTCCGGCAAGGAAACCGAAATTCCATGCGGAACGCTGGTGCCGGTCACCAGTCGCCATCCCGACAAAGGCCTGCCGACTGCGCTGGAAGCACGCCGGGATGAATGGCAGGACGCGGGTATAAAATCTGTCACCTCAATTGGTGACTGTTATGCACCATCGATCATCGCCGCTGCGGTTTATAGCGGCCATTCCTATGCGCGTGGTTTTGGCGCAGCAGCCGCAGACGATATGGATATCTATCGATAGATAGTCGATCCGGATCACTGAGTTTTACTTGGAAAATTCGGCGGATCAGATTTGGTTTCGTAACGGCTGATTTGTTTGGTCTCGTCCGCACAACACGACACCAACGGCAGCCATCCTGTCAGCGCCGCTACAGCGCAGCCACAATCGACTTTCCTCCGACCCGCTCTTCCATTAGCTAGAAGCAATGAACACGCAGAACTCATTGAATATACCGCTGAGGGCATCTTTCGGCGGATGGAAAGCCATTCCCTGGATAGCTTGGGGTCACAACAATATTGGGCCGCGGCTTACGCTCCATGATGACCGCATTGAATTCCGGCTTTTTCGCTTGCGCTCCAGGCCATATTCCAGCGTGTCGCGCGTTGACTATCGCACCATGCGAGGAACCGAGAACATCGTATTGGAGTTCAAAAATTCGCTGACAACGTTCATAGGCAATGCCGCAGATCGCACCCTGGCGCGCAATGCCGTGCAGTATCTCGGTGAAAAAGGCTGCCCTTTATCCGCCAACGCTTCCGCTCTGCTCGAAGATATCGCCACACCGAAAGCGTCTTAGGCTGGCAAACCGTTTCTCTGAGCGGTTGGATATTCCCTGACAGGGGCTTGACGAACGCGGTTCGGATACACAAAACCAAACCGAAATTGTAATTCATGCCTTCTGGCAAACGGGAGTAGTCAACAGTGGCAGTCGGTCGTCAATCCATGCCGCCGCTCAATGCGCTGGTGGTTTTCGACAGCGCAGCCAGACTTGGCAGTTTCTCCCGTGCAGGTCTGGAACTGGGCCTGACCCAGAGCGCCGTAAGCCGACAGATCGGCAAGCTGGAAGCTTTCATTGGTTCCAAGCTCTTCAATCGTCTGCCTGTCGGCGTACAGCTGACCGCTATCGGCGAAAGTTATGCCTCGGAAGTCAGCCGACTGCTTGGCGATCTCAGCGCTGTCACAGATGGCCTTCGGGCGTGGATCGGCCCCCGGCAGATCACCATCGCCTGTTCGCGCGGCATTGCCGACCAGTGGTTTCTCTCGCGCATAGGCAAGTTGAAAGCAGAGATTTCAGGCATCGAAATCCGGCTGCGCGTGACGGATGACGTCGCCCATTTACGGCTCGATGAGTTTGACCTTGCATTGTTTTATCGCAAAGAACGCCCCATTGGCGTCAATCTGACGGTCCTCGGTCGAGAGGAAGTCGTGCCGGTATCAGCGCCGGGCGTGCCCAACATCATGGAGCAGGAAGCGCCAGTGCTGCTCGCTATCGAAGATACGATGCGCGAGTGGCAGGGATGGCCGGAATGGTGGCACGACGCCCGACTGTCGCCGCCGCCCGGCGCGCTGGAATGGCGACTTGGCGATTACGGCCTTTGCGTCGCCGCGGCAACGCAAGGCATCGGTATCACGCTCGGCTGGACATGGCTGATCAAGGAGCAGCTTGCGAGCGGGACTTTGGTGCCCGTACACAGCCATATGATGCGGTCGGACGCCTATTTCTATCTGATGCGGCCAGCCGACCGTCACCAGCGCAAAATCGTGCGGGAAGTGGCCGACTGGCTGATTGCAAGCAATGGAACCGATCCTATCACGTAAAGATGATGGGACCGGCGAAACGCATCATTCCTGCGGGAGTGCGGCGCGGCGGCGCGACACCATGCGGAAGCGGATATATCCGAAAACGGTGATGACCAGCCAGGCAACCTGCGAAATGAAAGAGCCGAGGTTGAAATTCCAGGCCAGCGAATAGATCAGGGCGACGCCGCCCAGCACATTCAGCAGCGGAATGACCGGATCGTCGACGGTAAAAATACGCAATTGAATCAGCGCATAGCCAAGAAGGTAAAAGAACGCGCCCACCAAGCCGATAACATCCGGCAAACCCATTTTCGATCTCCAGGATCATCCAAATCTGAAAAAGCAGAGACGGCTTCCCCTACGGAAAGGCGCCCCTGCCGGTACTGTTGGACGCTCCTTTATTCCTGTTCGCGCAAATGCCAAGACACACATTTCGCATGGGGGTATGCTTAAAAGTCATACCCAGAAATCCGACATCAACCCTTGAAAATAAGGGCTACAGTAAGCTACCCCACCCGCAAAAGCCGATAAGCTATGACTTAAACACAGGGGTACAGAATGCCTGAGCAAAAAAGCCAGTTTCAATTGACGCGTCGTTCTTTCATGGCGAGCGCAGCCGGCCTCGGTCTGGTGGGCATCACCGGCATGAGCGGCCTGATCACCTCGCCCGCTGCGGCGGCAGGCGAAGGCGCGCCAAAGAAAGGTGGAGTGCTCAAGCTCGGCATCGGCGGCGGCAGCACGACCGACAATTTTGATCCGCGCCTTCTGAAGGACTGGGTTCCGGTCAATCAGGCCTACATGCTGATGAACGGCCTTGTCGAAATCGACGCCGACAACAAGGCTGTGCCTGAACTGTTCGAAAGCTGGGAGCCATCAGCCGACGCCAAGGAATGGACCTTCAAGGTTCGTCAGGGCGTGACCTTCCATAACGGCAAGACGCTTGACGCCGACGACGTCATTTATTCGATCAACCTGCATCGCGGCGAAACTACATCTGGCGCGCGTTCGCTCGCCTCGGAATTCACCGATGTCGCCAAGGTCGATGCTGGCACGGTCAAGATCACGCTGAAGAGCGGCAATGCCGATCTGCCTTACATCCTGTCCGATTATCACTTCCTCGTCGTTCCGAAAGACTGGACCGATTTCAACAAGCCGGTCGGCACCGGACCTTTCGTTTTCGAGCGTTTCCAGCCAGGCGTGCGTTCGCGTTTCACGCGCAATGAAAACTACTGGAAGCCGAACACGGCATGGGTCGATGCGGTTGAAGTCATCGTTATCAACGACGTGTCTGCCCGTACCAACGCCATGATGTCCGGTCAGGTGCACGCCATCAACCAGCTCGACTTCAAGACCGTCGATCTGTTGAAGCGCAATCCGAACCTCAACATCGTCCAGTCGTCTGGCGGCCAGCACTTCTCCTTCCTGATGGATTGCACGCAGGCACCTTTTACCGACAACAATGTCCGTCTTGCCGTCAAGCACGCCATCGACCGTGAACAGATGCTCAAGACCGCCTTGCGCGGCTATGGACGTCTCGGCAACGACAACCCGATCCCGAGCACCGACCCGTTCTTCGACGCCGCACTGCCGCAGCGCGCCTATGACCCGGAAAAGGCCAAGTTCTATCTGAAACAGGCTGGCATGGATTCGCTGAAAATCCAGCTATCCGCTTCCGATGCAGCCTTCACGGGTGCTGTCGATGCCGCTGCGATCTTCCGCACCGCCGCCGCCAAGTCGGGCATCGAGATCGATATCAAGCGTGAACCGGCTGACGGATATTGGGACAATGTCTGGATGAAAGCGCCGTTCTGCATGTCTTATCGTGGTGGTCGCCCGACCGCCGATCAGGCCCTGTCGGTCGCCTACGCATCCAACGCATCGCAAAACGATACGCATTGGAAGAGCGCCGATTTCGACGCCAAGCTGCTTGAAGCCCGTGCGATGCTCGATCAGGCCAAGCGCAAGGAAAGCTACGCCGAATTGCAGGCCATGATCAGCAATGATGGCGGCGCGCTTATTCCGATGTTCGGCGACTATCTCGACGCCACCTCCAAGAAGCTCAAGGGCGTGACCACGCATCCGATGTTCAATCTGATGGGTGCGCGCCTTGCCGAAAAAGTCTGGCTGGAAGCATAAATGTTCGTTCTAATTGTTAAGCGTGTGGGGCTCGGGCTCCTCACGCTGTTCCTCGTGTCGGCGTTGATTTTCGCCGGCACGCAGATCTTGCCGGGTGACGTGGCGTCCGCCATTCTCGGTCAGAATGCCACGCCGGAAGCGCTTGCGACGCTGCGCGAAAGCCTCGGTCTCAATCAACCGGTCCTCGCACGCTATTTCGCGTGGCTGGCAGGTTTCGTGACCGGCGATCTCGGCACCTCGCTTGCCAACCAGCAACCGGTTGCCGATCTCCTGTGGCCGCGATTCTGGAATACGATGGCGCTTGCAGCCTTTGCAGCAGTCATCAGCGTCCCGATCGCCATTCTCTTTGGCCTCATTACCGCGGTTAAGCGCGGCGGCATCTTCGACCGCGTTGTGAATATCGTGGCGCTCGCCTTCGTTTCGCTGCCAGAATATTTCCTCGGCCTTTTGCTGATCCTGTTCCTGTCGATCCGCTTCAACCTGCTGCCGAGCCTTGCCGATACCTATGAAGGCATGACGTTCCTTGAATGGATTCAGGCCACGGCCCTGCCCGCACTGACGCTGGTTCTGGTGACCGTTGCGCAGATGATGCGCATGACGCGCACCGCCGTTTTGTCGGTTATGGATCAGGCCTATGTTGAAACCGCCTATCTGAAAGGTCTGCGCACCAAGCGTGTTGTGACCAAGCACGCTTTGCCCAATGCGGCAGCGCCAATCGTCAATGTGGTGGCGTTCAACATCGCTTACCTCATCACCGGCGTGGTGCTGGTCGAAGCGGTCTTCAACTATAACGGCCTTGGCCGCTTCATGGTTGACGCCGTTTCCAAGCGTGACCTTCCGCTCGTGCAGGCTGCGGCCCTCGTCTTCGGTGCGGCCTATGTCATTCTCAATATCATCGCCGATGTCGCTGCCATCGCGCTCAATCCGCGCCTGAGGCACCCACGGTGAAGACAATGAAGAAATCTATTCCCCTGACGGCGTGGGTCGGTCTCGCCATCGTCACCCTCTGCCTCCTGATGTTCCTGTTTGGCCCAATGATCGCGCCTTATGGTCAGGAAGATATTGTCGGCGCACCATTTGATCCGCCATCGGCACAGTTCTGGTTCGGTCTCGATCAGAATGGCCGTGACATGCTCTCGCGCCTGCTCTTTGGTGCGCAGATGTCGATTGGTGTTTCACTGGCTGCATCGCTGTTGTCGTTCAGCGTCGGCGTGCCTCTCGGTTTCCTTGCCGCCATTTTCGGTGGTTGGGTCGATACGATCCTGTCGCGCATCGTCGATACCGTCATGTGCATTCCGGTCCTCATTTCGGCGCTCGTCATCCTTCAGGCGCTCGGCTCTTCTCTCCCGGTGCTGATCATCACCATCGCATTGCTCGATTCCACCCGCGTGTTCCGTCTGGCGCGTATTGTGGCGCAGGGCGTCAATGTACTGGAATATGCCGAAACCGCTCGTCTTCGCGGCGAAGGTCTCGGCTGGCTGATCTGGCGTGAAATCCTGCCGAACACATTGCCGCCGCTGATCGCGGAATTCGGCCTGCGTTTCTGCTTCACCTTCCTGTTCGTAGCCGGTCTGTCATTCCTTGGTCTCGGCATCCAGCCGCCATTTGCGGACTGGGGCGGCATGGTGAAGGACAACCAGCAGGCCATTCTCTACGGCCTCTACGCACCGCTGTTCCCGGCGGCTGCAATCGCCATTCTCACCGTTGGCGTCAACCTTGTCGTGGACTGGCTTCTGGCCGGACGCACGACCACGCAGGGAGCTGATCGATGAGCAAGGATATCGTTCTTTCAATCTCCGACCTCGTCGTCAAAGCACCCAATGGCGCAACGCTTGTCGATCATGTCGATGTGACGCTGAAGCGTGGTGAAGTGCTGGGCCTCATCGGAGAGTCCGGTGCTGGCAAATCCACCATTGGTCTGACCGCGATGGGCTATGGCCGTGGCGGCTGCAGGATCGCTGAGGGCACCATTGTCGTTGACGATATTTCGTTGATGGACGGCACTCGCGAGACCCGCGAAAAGGCGCGCGGCGCACGCATCGCCTATGTGGCGCAAAGTGCGGCAGCGTCGTTTAACCCGGCGCACCGCATCGGCGACCAGATTATGGAAGGCCCGCTTTATCATGGCCTCATGACCAAAGCGGAAGCAAAGGCATGGATGCTGGAACTGCTGCACGCGCTACAGCTTCCAGACCCGGACAATTTTGGCGACCGCTATCCGCATCAGGTTTCCGGTGGCCAGTTGCAGCGTGCCATGGTCGCCATGGCCATGTCCTGCCGCCCGGATATTCTGGTGCTGGACGAGCCGACCACCGCACTTGATGTGACGACCCAGATCGAAGTGCTGGCACTCTTGCGCAGCCTGATCCAGCGTTATAACACCGCTGCTCTCTACATCACGCATGACCTCGCCGTGGTGGCGCAAATCGCCGACCGCATCATGGTTCTGCGTCATGGCAAGATGGTCGAGCTTGGTTCTGCGGAAGAAATTCTCGAAGCACCCAAGCAGGACTATACCCAGCGTCTGGTATCCGAACGTGAAGCCAGCATTTCGGGCGAACAGGCCGAACACAAGACCGGCGAAATCCTGCTCGAAGTGAAGAGCGCAACCGCCTATTACGGCAAGAAACTCGTTTTGACCGATGTGGGTTGCTATATCCGTCGCGGTGAAACGCTTGCAGTTGTGGGCGAGTCCGGTTCCGGCAAATCGACGCTTGCGCGCATCATTGCAGGCCTGCCGCCGCACTCGAGCGGCATCATCACGCTTGCCGGGCATCGGCTGGAAGCGAACTACAAAAAGCGTAGCCGTGAAGAACTGCGCCGCATTCAGCTCGTTTACCAGCTACCCGACGTGGCGTTGAACCCGCGCCAGACCGTTGGTGAAATCATCGGTCGTCCGATGAAGTTCTATTTCGGCATGAATGAGGACCAGCGCGAGATTGAGGTCAAGCGCCTGCTTGAACTCATCGGCCTGCCTGCCGATTTCGCAAGCCGCCTGCCGGGCGCGCTTTCGGGCGGACAGAAACAGCGTGTGTGTATCGCCCGTGCGCTGGCTGCCAAGCCTGATCTCATCATCTGCGATGAAGTCACCTCGGCGCTCGACCCGCTTGTCGCGGAGGAAATTCTCAGACTTCTGCGCAAGTTGCAGGACGAATTGCACGTGTCATATCTCTTCATCACCCACGACCTTGGCGTCGTCCGTCGGCTCGCCGACCGCACCATGGTGATGCAGAAGGGCAAGGTGGTCGAAACCGGTACCACGAAGGCAATCTTCGAACCGCCTTATGAGCCCTATACGGAGCAGCTCATCACATCCGTTCCGGAGCTGCGCCGTGACTGGCTGGACGACATCCTGAAAGCACGTGGCGCCAGTTAAACTACCGATGCGGCGTTAATGCCGCACCGGCTCCTCTTTACTGACATTGGAACCGATCATGACCGTCAATATCACAGAGCATCTGTGGATTACTCTCAAGGATGGCACCCGTCTTGGTGCGCGCCTGTGGCTGCCTGAAGGCGCCGAGGAAAATCCCGTTCCTGCCGTGCTCGAATATATTCCGTACCGCAAGCGCGACGGCACACGTGGCCGCGATGAACCAATGCATGGCTACTTCGCGCAGAACGGCTATGCCGCGATCCGCGTTGACATGCGCGGCACGGGCGAATCCGATGGCCATATGGCCGATGAATATATCCAGCAGGAGCAGGACGATGCGCTGGAAGTCATCGCCTGGATTGCTGAGCAGCCATGGTGCAGCGGCAATGTCGGCATGATGGGCAAGAGCTGGGGCGGTTTCAACGGTCTCCAGGTTGCAGCCTGCCGTCCGCCCGCATTGAAGGCGGTCATCACCGCCTATTCGACCGACGACCGTTTCCGTGACGACATCCACTACATGGGCGGTCTGCTGCTCAATGATAATCTCTGGTGGGGCACGATCATGCTCGCCTATCAGTCGCGTCCGCTCGATCCGGCGATTGTGGGCGCTGGCTGGCGCGATGCATGGATTGAACGTCTGGAGCGCCTGCCATTCTTCCCGGCGCTCTGGCTCGAACACCAGCATTACGACGAATATTGGAAGCATGGCTCGGTCTGCGAAGACTGGTCTGCAATCCAGTGCCCGGTTCTCGCCATTGGCGCATGGGCCGACAGCTATACCAATGCCGTTCCGCGCCTGCTTGAAAACCTTCAGGTTCCTGCGCGTGGTATTATCGGCCCATGGGGCCATGTCTATCCGCAGGACGGTCTGCCGGGTCCGGCAATCGGCTTCCTGCAGGAAGCTGTGCGCTGGTGGGACCAGTGGCTCAAGGGCAAAGAGACCGGCATCATGGACGAGCCGAAGCTGCGCGCCTATGTCTGCGACACCATCGAGCCAACCGGCTCGCGTGACTTTACCAACGGTCGCTGGGTTGGCGAACAGAACTGGCCGTCGACCGAAATCACGCCGAAGCCTTTCGCGCTTGGCGCTGACTTCACGCTGGGCAAGGCCGATGCTAGCAAGGGCATATTGTCCATCTCCTCGCCTAGCAGCCATGGCAAGGCCGGTGGCGAATGGATGGCGACAGGTTGCCCCGGCGAACACCCGACCGATCAGCGTCTTGACGATGGCGGTTCGCTCAACTTCGACACCGCTGTTCTCGCCGAAGACCTCGAAATTCTGGGCGCGCCCATTGCTCGCCTGACATTCACCGTCGATCAGCCGGTTGCACAGGTTTCGCTGCGTCTGAGCGATGTTCTGCCCGATGGCCGTATCACCCGCGTCAGCTATCAGGTCTTCAACCTCAACCACATCAACGGCCACGACAAACCGGAAATGCTGGTGCCCGGCAAGACCTATGAGATCGCGATCAAGCTCAACGATAGCGGCTACAGCTTCAAGAAGGGCCATCGCATCCGTCTTTCGGTTGCGACCGGCTACTGGCCGATGGTCTGGCCATCGCCAAAGCGCGTGACCTTGACGCTCGACACCGCCACGTCGGTTCTCGACCTGCCTGTACGTCAGCCGTCTGCCGACGATGCAAAGGTTTCCTTCCAGAAGCCCGCGCATGGTCCTGCAACACCGATGACCCAGCTTGATCCGGGTAGCGTGCGCCGCTGGACTGAACAGGATCACGTTACCGGCGAAACGCTCTATGTGACGGAAGGCATTGGTGGACTGTTCGGCGAAGGCATTTTGCGCTTTGACGATCTCGGCACGCAATTGAGCCACAGCCTCAAGCGTGAACTGCGCATCAATGACAATGACCCGCTATCGGCATCTTATGTGCTGACACAGGCCTATCAGATGGGCCGCGAAGGCTGGATGATCGATATCGAAAGCACTACGAAAATGCATTCGGACGCCGCAAATTTCTATATTTCCGGCGTGCTGACGGCAAAGGAAAATGGTGAAGCGGTGACGACCCGCGAATGGAACCGGACCATTCCGCGCGATCACCTCTAATAACCGCGAAAAGCGTCAATCCAATTCGTTGGATTGACGCCATCTACACGAATGCAAAATCTGCTGAACCAAGGTTAGCGAGCAATCACTCGCGCAGTGTGTCCGCGACAAGGGCATTGGCATGACCATGGCCCATGCCATGTTCCTGCTTGAGCCATGCGACCAGCTCCATGTGCTTCTTACCGCTTTGGCCGCGGATCAGCTCTTTCCATTCAGCGATCGGACGCCCGTATTTAGCTTCTATAGACGGAAAATAGGACGCGGGGCCCTTTACAGTATTCGTCGCCATTGCTCCTCCCGAGCATCAGGTTCCTCACGTGACAAGTGATAGCACGACCAGACGCGCTGTCACTATCCGCCTTTTCGGCCACGAATTGTCCGGCAACCGTCAGCGTCGCGAAAACTTCACCGGAGCAGTAACCGTCCTGTTGACGTCAGGCGGTGGTGCGGGAACCGGCGAAGCGCGCTGCACCAGCGACAGGACTTCATCGTCGAGTTCCGGGAAACCCGACGAACGTGCCAGAGAAGCTGATAATACCTTGCCTGTTTCATCGATGCGAAAGCGAACATAGACGACACCCTCCTCGTGGCGAGACTTCGCGCCCGCCGGGTAACGCTTACGCCGCTCCAGATGCGCCATCAGCCGTGACTGCCAGCGGGCCGGACTGACTGAAGAGGCAAACATGCCCGATGCCGACTGGCGGGCCGCATTGCGATTGGATTGTGTTACCTGCGCCTGCGCCTGATTGGCCTGCCGCGATGCGGCCTGCTCTTGTTGGCGCCGTTTCACTGGTTTTTTCTTCGGCTCTTCTTTCCGGACGGTCTGCTTTTCCGGTTCCTGCGGCTTGGGCCTTGCGAGCGGCAGCGGAACCTCGACCTTGTCGAGCTGAACCAGCTCTTCCGCCGGTTCGTCTTCAACCGGCTCAGGCTCCTGCTCCACTATTTCCTCCGGCTGTTCCGGCTCTTCAATCGGCTCCTCCAGCTTCTTCGCAGGCGTGCTTGCATCGGCGGTTTCCTGATCGGGAGAGATTTCGTTTTCTTCCGTCATCTGGGCTTCCGGCGTTTCCGCAAGCTCGATCATGATCGCGGCAGGCGGTGTATTGTCGGCGGCCGCCATTGCAGGCTCACGCAGGAGCCAAAGCGCCGCCCCGACATGAACGGACAGAACCACAAGCCCAGCCGCAGCCCACAGGACAAACTCCACAAAACTGGTCTCGAGCCCCCGGTTGTCGTCCATATGGTTCATGTCACGCTGGCCTGCATCCTTTGACACATCAGGCGCACGGCCCTGCCCGTCGCTGCGGCCCGACAAAGAGCAGCAGTCCTGCAAAAAGCAACGCGTTGATCGTCAATTCGAGATGCCAAAAAGGGCGCGGACCGAGCACCAGCACGACCGTACAAAGCACCGTCAACAAGACGAAAATCGCCAACCGGAAAAGACGCGGAAACGCGCCGAGCCGCCGCCAGAGCGAAAGCGTATGGCGCGCAACGCCGTTCGTCTCGAACCAGTGCAAGGCGCGCGATGACAGCTGGATAAGGCAGAGAAGCGCACAGAAGGCAAACAAGGTTGATGGCATCAGCGGGACTTGCAGCCCAACCAAAGAAGCAGCGCCAAGCATGAAGCCAAGTGAGAGATAGCCAGCGCGCTGCCTTTCATCGGGATAGCGGATTGTTTCACTGGAAGGGACATCGACATTGCTGGTTGATAGTTCAATGGCATTCATTGGAACATCTCCTTCACAAGAGCATGTGATACGCAGGAACGGCTCATCCATCTGGACGATGGTGCGAACCGTTCCTACCGCCCACCTAGAAATGGAAGTTGAGGCCGAGCTTCACCGTATGCGTATCGAGCGAGTTCGATGCCTTGCGTCCATTCACGACACTGGAACTTCCCTGGTGTTCGACAGTCTCGTAAATCGGGCGCTCGCTCGGCTCACAGAACTCTCCACCAAGGATTTCGCAGATAATCGGCTCCGGCGGCACGATCTCCGTCCCAATCTGTTCCGATGTCGTGTAGTTGCCGCTGGTTCCGGTCCGTCCGTTTTCGAAAGCGAAGTTACGGTTTCCAAACCGGCTGTAATTGTAGTCGGCCTTCACCGACCAGCGGTCGTTGATCGCATATTCCACACCGCCGCCGATGGTCAGTCCGGCGCGCATCCCCGAAGATTGGTCAACGGCAAACATGGCCGTGCTTTCCTTGCCCATAATGTCCATCGAATAGCGGTACTGATCGCGTGTCTGCCTCTCATGCAGGAAGGCCACGCCCGCTGAGCCGTAGACAAGCCAGCGATTGTCGAGCGCATAGCCGAGACGCCCCCGAACCGAGCCTGTCCAGTCAACGTCGTAATGGGTCACGGACTGAATACCCATTGTGTCATTGACCGGCTGGAGCCAGTCTTCCTGCATCATGGCGGTCTGCGAACCACGCATCCGCGTCTTGCTTACATCAGCTTCTATACCAAGCACGACACGGTTGCCGAACTGGTAGTTATAACCGGCCTGCACACCATAGAGCGGCGCAGCGCCGAAGCCGCGATCAGCCGATTCAGATGAAGAGATGGGGTCCACAGTGCCATCAAGAGCGGTGGTTGTGCCCCATGTCCGCCCCGATGACATGCCGGTATGAACACCGGCATAGAACCCGGTCCAGTCGATCCCCGGCGCGCCGCCTTGCGAGCGGGAGAACGGCGACAGTTGCGGCAGTTTTTGATCCCCACCAAATGTGCTCGTCAGACCAGCATAGAAGGTGCGCCCCGGTCCCGGCTGGTTCACCAGACCCAGCGGATCGACATAATATTGATCGGTCAGATTTTCGATGCGCGCCGTCGCCGTCAGGCTGTCGGTGACCTTGTACTCGGCGAAAACATCCACCAGCGTATAAGGCTTCCAGCGCGTCTGCGAGATGAACTCGCTGGCGCCGGTTGCAGTCACATCGCCATGGCCGATTGCGCGCGGGCCAATATAGGACACACGCCCGCCAAGCGTCAGCCGGTCATCGAGCATTTTCTGCGACAGTGTGAGATCAACCGAGTATTTCGGCGGAACATGGTTGGTCGCATAGTCGCCATAGAGCGACTTGTTTCCGCATGTGTCAGAGGTTCGGCAAAACTCCACGTCGAGATAGTAGTTTGCCGAGAGATCTGCGGTGAAACCACCAGCCTCATACCGGCTGGAAAACTCAAGACCGGAAAACTGGGCCCGGTCGATATTGTGGATGCGCATGCTCGAATAGCCGAGCGGGCTGCTCCACCATTCACGCGAAATATAGTTCTTGATGTCCCAGTTAAAGTAACCGAGCTTCATCATGAGTGTGTCGTCGCTCTGGAACACGTCACTCCGTTTGAGATTTGCACCGATATCCCAATTGTTGCCCCGCTCTGGAGCAAGATCAGGCTGGATGACAGTGAAGACACCCATGGACTCAACGATGCTTGGGAAGCGTAGTGCGTTCGAATAATTCACATAGAGCTGCGCGCCGTCAAAAGGCTCGACCACAACGCCCGCCGTCGGGCTTACCCCGCCCTGCGAACGCTCGCTCGGCTCCGCTTCCACATTGGAACTCTCACCACGGTTATGCGACCAGTAATGCGAATAGCGCAGACCTGTATTCAACGTCAGCCAGTCCGCCGGCTTGTAGGACATTTTGGTGTAGACGGCGGCTTCGTCGCGATAGACGCTTGGCAGTTGCAACCAGCCTTCCAGCAGCTCGGTATATCCGCTCGGCTTGGTATCCTCGTTGAGATAGGAAACGCCATAGGTGAGATCGACCGAACCATAGCGGCTCAAATCGAAACTTGACGTATTCGATACATCGCCGCCCCACATGACCGTGTCCGCACCAGTTCTGTAGTCGGACGGAAGACCCACCGATTCCGATGTCGGTATTGGCGAACCGCGACGCGGATTGCGCATCTCCAGCTTGGTCAGCCACAGATTGGCCTTCATGTCGATCAGATCGTTGTCGTCCGGGTTCCAGCGATAGCGCAGCGTGCCCGTATCGAGCTTGGTGCCCGATGTCAGCTCCTGCTGTGTCGGCTGGGTGCGTTCGCTGGTGAAGCGCGAGGCGAGAAGATCGCCCGCCTCGCTGCGAAAACCGTTATAGCCAAGCTGAAGCTCGTGGCCGCCGTCAAAACGCAGCGTTGCCTTGGTCAGATAAGACTCTGTCTGGAGCTGTGTGTTCAACACCTCTTCGCCCGCACGGTAATTCGTCAGACCGCCGTTCTCGACATAAGACGGCCAGTTTTCACACCAGCTGCCCGAACTGTTGCAGATCCTTCGCGGTCCGACATTGATCGGTTCCGCCGCAGGGCCATGCTTGCCCGCATAGTAATTGCCACGCTTGCGATAGGCATAGCCTGCAAGGAGATCGTAGTTTTCCTCCTTCATGGCCGCCACGATGCTGCCTGAACCGGCGGTCGGCGTAAGAAGAGACGGCCTGTCCAAGCCATCGCTTGAAGGAACGGCCACGGGGTTGTTAGCCGGAGAATAGGGCCACTCATAACCGCCCTTCGCGCCGCCATGCGGCGTTGCGGAGTTTCCGGCATATTCTCCCTTCACGCGGAGACCCCAGGTGTCGCCCGGCTTGACGATATCGTCCGCATTCACTGTGCGAATAGCGACGCTGCCCGCAATACCGCGCGACGTGGCGTCCGACCCCTTGCGCACATCGATGCCACCGATAAAGTCAGGGTCGATATAGGTTCGGTTGGAAAGACCCTGATAGCCCTGATAGACAGTGATGCCGTTTTCTGCGCTATCGATGGTGGTGGCAACACGCCCGAAGCCCTGCATGCCGCGAATATTCACATCAACCGCACCCGCACCGTTGCGGGCTTCGCCCGACATCACACCCGGCGTGCCGCGGAAAATATCAGCGGGGCTGGAACCCCTGAACCGCTCGATTGTCTCGGCGGAAATATAGTTCGTCGCTGCCGGTGTCACATAAGGCGCATCTGACGCCGCGACACCGCTGCCGCTCGTCACCGTGATCGTATCAAGAAGCGTGGTTCCAGCCACATCGAGCGGTGCTTGCCCCGCTGCCGCCTGGCCGGAAAGCGCCACCGTACTGCCGCTTGTAAAACGATAGGAAATGTCAGACCCGGAGAGAAGCCTCGTCAGCGCCTGTTCTGATGTCATCGTGCCGGAAACACCGGTGGAACGCTTTGCCGAGGCCAGTTCCGGCAGATAGGTCACCTGCAATCCCGCCTGCTTGCCGAATGCGGCAAGCGCACCGGACAGCGACCCGGCGGGGATGTTGAACGCAGTCTGCCTTGTTGTCTGGGCTTGCGCGGCACCACTTGTCGCCAATGACAGTGCGAAAACGCAGGTCGATCCCAGAAGCGCCGTGGTTAGAATACCTATTCCAAACTGCCGCCGAACACGATTATTGACATCAAGCCCCATAGCTCAACCACTCCAATCCGCCATTTATGGAAATGGGCTGTCGTATGGCAGCAGCTAACTTCCGGCCCTGTTATCTGAAACGGACGGAGCTGTGTAATTTTCTCCCCCTGCTTCAAAAAAAGAGGAAGAAAAATCAGATCGTGGAAATAATCGTGAGCCAGGGTGATATCTGGCGGACTTTGCCGCCATAGGGTTCGACCACAGCTTCGAGCGCCGATAACGGCTGGTTGAGGTCAAACACACCTGAAATGCGCTCAGCACCGAAACTCGACTGAGCCAGCACCACGCGACCAGATTTCCAGCGTGCGATACGGGCCACAACCGAGGCAATGCTATCGCGATCCGCCACCAGCAGCCCTTCCCGCCAGGCCGCGATCTGGCTGACGTCGCGGATGCCGCGCTCGAAGCTGGAACTGCGTGGGTCAAAGGACAGCCATTCGCCTGCACCGACCGGTGGTTGTGCGGGTAAGCTTTCCGCCTGAACCTTCACATCCACAGCGCCATGATCCACAGACACAGCGAGATAGCCTGCATCATTGCTAACGTCGAAAGCTGTTCCCAGCGCCGTTGCCACCAGATTGCCCGTCCGCACCTGAAATGGGCGCGCCGTATCTGGCGCGACGTCGAAAAAAGCCATGCCTGCCAACAGCTCGACATTGCGGGCGTGCTCGCCGAAGCGCGACCGGATCGCGCTGTCCGGGCCGAGTGTCACCTGCGTTCCGTCCTCCAGTGCGACACGCCGCAGTTCGGCGGTGGCTGTCAGATAGTCGGCGCGCGCCTGCAAGACGAGCTGCGGCCCAAGCATGGAACCCACCCCGATGGCAGCCAGACCGGCTACGCCGCCAAACAGAACCGAACGGCGCGACATTCCTCGCCCCGGGCCTCCTGCGCTGCGCTGCGCCTGCATGACCTTTCCGGCCATGCCATGAATTTCCATTGCCTCACGCCAGGCCGTCTCATGGTCGGCGCTGCGTGCGCGCCAGCGCGCAACGAGGTCAAGCGCGACCGGATTACCGGGATCGTCCTGCATGCCGATGACGAGGTCCAGCGCTTCCTCGAACAGCCTTTCGCTTTTCGAAACTTTGTCATCCATCAACGAACGGTTCCTCGTGGCGCTGCAACTCCGCAAGCCGGAGCAATCTCTCTATAATTGGTGAAACGGACGAGCGGCGGAAATTTTCACCCGCAAGCGGCAGAACAGCGATCAAAAGGAAGCGTCTTCCTTCAGCCGCTGGCGCAAATGCAGATAGGCACGCTTGATCAGTGTCCAAGTCCGCGACACGGAAAGGCCAAGCTCGGATGCAACCTCAGCAATCGTCTTTTCATCAAGGCGATGCATCTCGAAGGCTCTGCGCGTCTTTTCAGGCAATTCCAGGAGCGCGCTTTCGATGATCGCGAGACGCTGCCGGTCATAGACCACGGCTTCAGGCGTCGGCGTGGTATCGGCAATCCGCTGCCATTCATCTTCTGCGAGATCGGATTGCTGGAACTCGCGCCGGTAGAGGTCAATCGACAGATTGCGAGCGATCTGATGCAGATAAGCGCGGGGGTTGTTGTCCGTCTCTGGCGTTGCGGTCAAAACCCGGACGAATGTGTCCTGTGTGAGATCGGCAGCCGTTTCCGCATTATGCCCCCTGCGCCGAAAGAACCGGTTCAGCTCCCGGGCATGGTTCTGGAAGAGACGGTGCAAGTTCCACATTGGTCGAAACTTTAATTAACCCGGTCGGATGGGAATGAACAAACTGGCGCGCCGCCACAAGGCAGCGTGTCTGCCTCTCATCTTATATATGACTATAATAGTCAAGTTTAATTTGTTGTGATCCCTGTGCTCGTCGAACACGACGCTTCGCAATATTTTCTGATGAAATTGAAGCGCCGATCATACCGCTGATGGCTGCGCTTCAAAGAAAAACCGCTCGATTCGGGCCTTTAAAGACATCGAGAGCGATCCTTTCTAGCACAAACGAGGTTTTATGCGGCCGCGCATAGCTGCCATGTCTTATTGAAGCTTGTCAGCAACGGTCCCGATAAGTATTTGCGCTGCAATTACTGAACATCGGATAATCCAATGAGCCCGAACACTTATGTGGCCACGGTTGTTGTGGCTTGTGCGTTATTCCTGGCTTGGTCCATCGCGGAGCGATTTCGATACGAAATGGCGAGCACACAAATCTCTGCCCAATCAGCAGAGTGGTGAGCCTTTTGTTGCGCATTGGCCGATTGGTCGAGACAACGCTATTCCGCTGATGGTCGCCGTTTGCCGCCTGCCGATCCAGAGGCCTGTAGCTTTGAAGGCTCCTGATCCGAAAGACAATTAATCACAACGTCTACAATCTCAGATGACACAAAGTCTGCTTGTATTCTACCTTGAAGCTCCGCGGCTTCCTTGTCGCTCTTGGTTGACTCAAGCGACCATATTGCAACGCCAATCAGGGCATCTGGATTAAAGCGCTTCAGCCGTCGGATTGAAAACCTGCCGCGTATTGCAGATTCCACATTCAGATAACAAACAACGACCGCCGATGCTGCGGCAATAGCTTCTCTACTCAACTGACTTGGCAACAGTCCCGCATGGCCAATCACGGTGGCCTGCGCACCTTGAACCGACAGCGCCTGCCCCACCATTTCGGCAGTTATATCGTCCAGTGCGTCATGCCCTCCAATGCTGACGACCACCTTTCCATCACCGGATGGAAGTTCAATCTTGGCCCTCTCCTCGGATGCGGTTTCAACGGTGACATCTTCATCATTGTCGAGTTCTTCATTCGCGATCATGCGAAGATTGGCGACCAACATGTTTGCGCTGTTCGTCACATCGTCGAGCTGCTTGTCATTCAGCGCACCGCGCGCTCTGTCCTGCTCTGCTAAAAGAAGAGCTGGAATTGCAACCGTGCCATAATACTCAACCAGAAACTTCTCTTCGAGTATCTCTTCCGCGTTGTCTGTCGCTTCAATAGGGTCTCCAGCGAGCAGGCGTTGATAGAGTCTTTCCTCGGGATCAAGAACCGGCTCATCACCGAACAATATCTCGAAGAACTCAAACTGTGGCACGTGCCGACCCAAGACCACAAGACAAACCGTCAATGGGGTGGAAAGCACCAACCCCACTGGCCCCCACAACCACGCCCAGAAAATGGCTGATACAATGATTGCCAGTGGTGACAGACCCGTTCTGGACCCGTAGAGCCAGGGCTCAATCACATTGTTGCTGATGAGCTCCACAACAATAAAAAGCGCAATCGTGCAGATAAGCAAAGTCCAGCCGGGTGAAACCGCAAAGGCCAGAAAAATCGGCATCACCGCGGCTATCACTGGTCCGATATAGGGCACAAACCTCAAGACAATGGCAAGCATGCCCCACAACAGCGCATTGGGTATACCAAGCAACCACAAGCCTATACCCAATGGAACACCATAAGCGATGTTGACCATAAGCTGCGTCAGCAGATACTGGCCCACACGACTACCAGCTTCCTGTAGGGCCTCTGTGGTTCGGTGCAGATCGCCATAGCCGACAAGTCGGATGAACCTGTCGCGCAGTTCCTCCCTTTCAAGCAACATGAACACAACCACCACAATGACGAGGCCGGTTGTAGCCAAGGGGCTGACCAGTGGCCCTATGATACTTTCCAGTGTTTCAATGGGGCTTCGACGCGAGAATATCTCGACCAGAACCGGCTTTCTTTCCGGCTCCGGATTGATGCCGGGAACGTCCGGCTTATCTTCCGGACTATTGATCTCGGCGCCCACCCTTTCGGCAAACCGGTTCAGACGGTCGATAATTCCGCCTTCCGTACCTGCCTTCTTCAGGTTCCGTATCTTTTCGATGATGTTGTACTGGTAGGTTGCAATATTCTGTCCAACTTCCGTTACTTGAAAAGCCAGAATCGCGCTGAACACTGCGATGATCAGAAAGCCGCCAGCAACGCTGGTGATGATTGCCACCAGTCTGGGCAGCCCGAACCTTCGAAGGAAGGCCACAATCGGCGCAAGCATGAAGGTCAGCAGGATTGCAATGGCCAGCGGCAGAAAAACATCTTTGGCGAAATAGAATACAGCAATCACCCCGGCCATTGCGGCCAGAGTGGGCAATCTGGTTTGCGCTGCGTTCAAAGGCAGATTTCGATTAGGAACCCCACCATAACGGTCCATAGTGCATCCGGCTAATAATTGCTCACCTTATAAATAGTGTTGTGTCACTTTTGTTCCGTCAAATGAAGAACGAGCGTGGAGAATAAGAAAAAAGCGGCCATTCGGCCGCCTTTTGATTAAAACTTCGCACCAACCCGCAGTGCTATCGCGTGATCTCTTGCGCCAGAACCACCGAAGCCGGTTCGATATTCGACGCCTGTGGTCCAGGCATTATCGAAGCTGAAATCAAGCGACAGACCCACATTGGCGCTATCGTTGCTCTCGCCCTGAACATCAAGCGCATAGGGAAGCCCGCCAAGCGCGCTATATCCCATGGCGGCCCGGCTGGAACCCTGGAAATCATGGGCATATTCAGCGCGGACACCAGGGGTCAGGCGTCCCCAAGTGTAGTCGATGGAGTAATTGGCGCGCAAACCAACCACGCCCGTGACAGTATCCACGGTCTGATCACCATAGGTCAGCCGGTAGATGCTATCGCCGCCTTCAGAATAAGCATCAAGCCAGGAGCGCGACATTTCCATCCGGCCATAGGGCGAGACCAGCCACGTCTCCTGACGAAATTCGTAAGCAGCCGTCAGGGATCCGAACAGCTGATGGCCATCCCGTTTGCCATCGGTCAAACTGCCGTCTGTCGTGATGAAACGGGTGGAGTCAAAGTCGAGAATGCTGCCGCCGACAAGCGCGTCGATAAAGAAATTGTCGATCGGCTTGAAGCTACCATAGACAGCGGCGCTGTAAGCATTGGCGCGGCTCTCAGTACCATTGTCGCCAATATCTGTGCGATCCCGTCCATAACCAACACCGAAGCCCGCAACGAAGCGTTCCGAGAACCGGTAGTCGATGCCGCCACTCACGCCGACAAGCGTATAGTCCAGATCGAGCTTGCCGCTATCGCGCTGGCCGAAGTTCACAAAACCGCTGCTCCAGAATGCGAATGGTCCAAGGTCTGGATCGATAGTCGGCGCAGGCTGCTCCGGCTCTTTCAAGCCGATCGCCTTGCCCGGAAAGCTGTCGCGCTTTTCGGGGGCATAGCCGAGAGGTGAAATACCTGTCGACGATGCTGACGAAGAGGGATTGGCCGGGTCTTCCGGTTGCTGTGCGGACGATGGACCGCCAAGTCGCACGCCGAGGCTGGACTTCCGCCGGTCGCCTTCATCATGCAACTGCTCAAGCCGGTTTTGGAAATTCCGGGTTTGAACCTGCGCAAAGCGTCGTGCGGCACTTGTCTGTGCGTTCAACAAACCGATCACTTCGGGATCAAGCGTCGGATCGGGGAAAACCATGGCCGCACGGTTGACCACAACCGTGTAGCTGCGATTGGCCCCACTTGGCGCAGTTACGACAATCGAAACCGTGTTCGAACCAATAGCCAGTCCTATGGGAGCGCTTGAATTTCCCGACGCAACACTGCCCCCTGCAACGGTTACGCGAGCGGAGGGCTCGGAAACCGTTGGGGCGAAGGTTATGCTCTCGACCGTGTTTTCAACATTGAGCGAATAGCTGAGTGTCTCTTTGTCAAATGTCGGGTCCAGCGATCCAGAACTGGGAACGAGGCTAGCAAGTGTTGCATCCGCTGATGCAGCTCTCGTGACATTGACCGTATAGCTGCGCGTCGTTCCATTTTGCGCTGTGACAACAACCGTCAGGGTCGTGGTACCGATGCCGAGTGGCAGTGCAGCGCTCGCACTACCGGATGGTACGGTTGCTCCATTGACCGCGATGGTGGCCGTCGGGTCTGCTGATGTGGGTGTCAATTGGAGCGACGATGTATCTGTGGGGACCGTCAACGAATACGTGGCTGTGCTCGGCGAAAATGCAGGGTCCAGAGTTCCGGCGCTGGGAGCCAGCCCCACGAGATCGGCATTGCCCGACTGCGCGCGGATAACGTTGACAGTATAGGTCTTGGTGGTGGTTCCATTCTGCGCGGTTACAGTCGTGGTAACCGTATTGCTTCCAACCGCCAGATTAATTGCAGGGGTGGCCGTTCCATTGGGTATTGTTGCCCCGTTGATGACAACCGTACCCCTCGTATCCGAAAGCGTTGGGGTAAAAGTAATTGTCTCGACGTCGTTTGCTACATTCAGCGTGTATGAGATCGTGTTGGGGTCAAAGGCAGGCGCTAACGTTCCGGCACTGGGAATGAGGTTCTGCAAATTCGCATCGGCTGACTGCATTATCGGTACATTCAAGACATTGGATGCAATATTGCCTATTCCGTCGGCATTTATAACAGCTCCCGCAGGGAGACTTACCATAACCGATCCGCTACCCGAAACAACAACGTGAAGCAAATAGACCAAACTGCTCCCCGTCGGCACCAATATAGGGGTCGCCCCGACAGTACCCGTTGTTGACAAAATAAAGTCATTTTCTGAAAGCCCCGTCACTCCCTCAGAAAAAGTAACCACAAGCATCTGGACATTATCGAAAGGTGACGACGAATTCGTGATGCTCAATGTGGGCGTGTTTACATTGACAAGTACACCGTTCGTCGCGCCAACATTAACAAATGTGCGATTGGCTGACAGCCCGCCGATGGCTTGAATGGCGCCGCCATTCAAGTCTATCGCTGAGCCAAGACTAATCCCGTCTGCATCCTTATCGTCAGCCTGGATAGTATAGGAAAAAGTTAGAACGTTAGTTCCGCTTCCTGATTGATAAAATGCACTGCGTGTGGTTGCGCCGATAAGGACAGGTATAGACGGCAGCCCTCCCACATTTACAATTGCATCAAAAGTTACTGAGAACGTCAGCGTATCGCCGGTTTCGTAGTAGCCAGACGCAGGAACACTCACGGAAGTTACCTGCGGAAACACATCAGATATTGTGAAATAAGCAGTGCCTTGTGAAGACCCTCCGGTCGTTCCACCGACTTCTGTCACCACGAAATCGAATGAATCAACGCCCGTGTATTCGGCATTAGGCCTATATGTAAAACTTCCACTGGCATTAAGCACAACAGTTCCATTTAAAGGAGCAGTGACGAGGTTGAACGTAAGCACGCCTCCGCTCCCCGTGGCTGTCAGTGTGCCCGGCACTGCTGTATTTTTCGGACCACCGAAAGAGTTCGAGGAGATAATCGGGGCAGAATGCGCCGATATCGAACAGAACAATATTGCGTAAAGCCCCAGCAACATCGCACAAAAATAACGCCATCCCGACGCGCCAAGCGCCCCCGCCAGTGTCCCCGACCGCATAACGTCCCCTTGCCCCGAATTGCTTATTTTATTTGTCACTAAAATGTATTTACGACAAGAGGTCATCGAATAGACATAAAGAAACATTTAATAAAATACGGCACATGTCGTATTTTACATTGTCTTCAGAAAACAATTTTCAACATTGCATGGAAACCCGAGTATTACCGCACGCATGAGTGGAAAAAACTGCGCGCGCGTCCTGTCAGAAACCCTGATCAATCGATCATTATTTTTGACATGACATTGCTCTGCACCGGGAGTAACTGCTCGTTGAATAATAACGGGTTTGGCGGGTCATTATGTCAACGGGCATGCAGGAAACGAAGCCGCTGGTCGGAATTGCGCTGGCATCGGCGGGCTATGCATGTTTTGCCCTGCAGGATGCCTTGGTAAAATGGCTTGTCGCCAGTTATGCCGTGCCGCAAATCCTCTTCATGCGCAGTCTGGTCATCGTGGTGATTACCGGCGTTCTGGTGCGCCATTATCGCCACCCGTCGATCATGCACAGCCCCTATCGCGGAACACTTGTGCTGCGCGCCGGGCTGATGCTGTTCGCGTGGCTCTTGTTCTATAATGCAGCCAAGTTTCTCGGTCTTGCCGAACTGACCACACTTTATTTCTCTGCGCCCATCATGGTCATGTTCCTGTCCATTCTCGTTTTGAAGGAGCGCATTGGAACCGGTCGCTGGATCGCCTGTTTCGGCGGTTTCGTCGGTGTTCTCATCGCGGCCAACCCCGGTCATTCGCCAAATCTGATCCCCGCCATCATGTGCGTGGTGGCTGGCTTTTGTTGGGCATGGAGCACGATCCTGATCCGGCTTGTCAGCCGCAGCGAAACAACGCTGACCCAGATGTTCGCCACGAGCCTGATCTTTGGCATCGCCTGCGCGGTTTCCTTTCCGTGGATCTGGCAATGGCCCGACGCCATGGGCTGGGCGCTCATGTTTGGTCTCGGCCTGATCGCCACGCTTGGCCAATATCTTCTTTATGAAGGTTTCCGCCACGCGCCCGCCTCCGCGCTTGCGCCCGTCGAATATACCGGCCTGATCTGGGCCTTTGTCTACGGCTACGCGATCTGGGCAGAAGTCCCCGCAACGAACGTTTTCGTCGGCGCCTTGCTGATCGTCGCTTCCAGTTTTGTGCTTGTCGGGTGGGAACGCTACGAAATCACCATGAAGCGCAGACGCGCAGTCTGACAGGTGTGAGACACAACCGGCCCCGCACTAACTGCCGAGAACATAAAGCCAGAAAGACATGGTGACTGCTGAAAGCAGTGTGCCAATGAGGATGGCGTTGGCCGCCACACCGGAGGCGCGATTATAATAGGTCGCGAATATATAGACATTCACACCGGCGGGCATAGCCGCGAGCAGCACGCCATACCGCGCGGCTTCCACCGGCACCTTCAGCACCCAGATCATCAGGACATAGGCCAGCGCCGGATGCACCATCAGCTTGATGATCGATGCAATGAGGGCCTGTTTCCAGTTTTCCGAGAGCTTGAATTGGGTCAGCGCACCACCAATGCCGAACAGCGAGACCGGCACGACCGATTGCGCCATCATCGAGAAAAACGCATCCGCAGGTTCTATAAGCTGAAGACCGAGGCTCGAGCCGATAATGCCAGCGGCAATACCCCAGATGAGCGGGTTGGAGCCAATACGGCGCAGAGCAACAACGATTGTCTTGCTCAAAACCTCGCCGTCGCGGCGTACCAGCTCCATCGTCATCATGCCGACCGTCAGCAGGATAGCCCCGTGCAGACCGATGATCGACAAAGTGACCGGCAGCGCCTGATCGCCATAGGCACGCGTCATGATCGGCAAGCCGATCAGCACTGTGTTGGTGAATGTACCCGTGAAACCGACAGACACGCTTTCGCCCGGACGGTTTGCATAGACTTTGCGGGCAATCGTTATGCCAAGCACAAAGCAGATAATCGCCGCCACATAAAACGGCCCGATGATCTTGAGATCGAAGGCGGAACGAAAGTCGCTCGTCGTAATCGAGTAAAACAGCAAACAGGGCGTTGCAAAATTATTCACGAAGGAGATGAGACTGCCAACACCAGCGGCCGGGAATAAACCCGCCTTCACCGCAAGAAAACCAAATGCCATGAGCGCGAATATCGGCGTAATAACGTATATGATATCGATCATTTCAAGACTTCATGGCCATTATATTGTGTATTTCTCTTATCTTTACCAAATAATATTATTTTCTCAATAAAGGAATATGAATATTATCTTCGATAAATTTAAAGGCGTAGAAAAGAATTTACACGCAACTTTCTCCCAACTTTGGCCTGATCTTGCAGATTAACAGCAGCGGCAACCATCATCAATATTTAACTATATGCGACGCTTTGCACATTTGACCGACAACCGCCCCGTCCTGTCAACATAATATAAAGGCTTCCTGATACTAATATCGCCTCAAGCAGGGGTTGTAGACCTTCAAGAGCTGACATAGGCAAATGGTGCGCCGGATGAAGACGCTTCCGTCGATCTGTGCACCAAACGCGGGGAAATGAATCATGAATGAATCTATTCGGGAACTTCTGACCAAAGTTGGCGGATTGCCCATAGCCGTGACCGACATCGCAGACGATGCCGATCTTTATACGGCTGGCCTGTCGTCCTTCGCCTCAGTTCAGCTGATGCTTGGCCTTGAAGACAAGTTCGACATCGAATTTCCGGACCAGTTTCTCAATCGCAAGTCTTTTGCGAGCATCAGCGCGATTGAACAGACGATCACCACCATCCTCAAGGATAATGAGGCCGCGTAATGAATGCAGGCGGGGGGAATAGTCTTTCCGAGCGTGCCGGTCGCGTAGCAGCCATCGCCGGAAAATTTGCCGATAGCGTCGACAAGGAAGGACGCTTTCCGCAAGAAGCCATCGATGCGATGAAGGCCGAGCGCCTTCTCGGTATTCAGGTGTCGCGCGATCTGGGCGGCGAAAGCGCCGAGATCGACCAGATTGCAGAACTGTGCTGCATTCTGGGACAATCCTGTGCTGCAAGCGCGATGATCTTCGCGATGCACCACATCAAGCTTTCCAGCCTGGTGGAGCATGGGCAATCGGTTGAATGGCATCGCAACTTCATGCGTGACGTCGCGAACGAGCAGTTGCTGCTCGCCTCGGCGACGACAGAAGGCGGCATTGGCGGCGATTTGCGCAATTCCATCTGCGCGATCGAAATCGACGGCGACACCTGCCGTCTGGAAAAGAATGCCACGGTTATTTCCTATGGCGTTTATGCCGATGCCATCCTGATCACGTCGCGTTCACACAAGGATGCGGCCTCATCCGATCAGGTCATGACCGTTTTCCGGAAAGACCAGTACACGCTGGAAAAGACCAATGAATGGGACACGCTCGGCATGCGTGGCACCTGTTCGGAAGGCTTTGTGTTCCGGGGCGAAGCGGACAAGGTACAGATCCTGCCGCATCCGTTTGCCGAGATCGCCGCGCAGTCCATGCTGGCGCAGTCCCATACATTGTGGAGTTCGCTCTGGTATGGCATCGCCGTCGATGCCGTGAACCGCGCACAGGCTTTCGTGCGCGCCGCAGCACGCCGTAATCCGGGCGCACCGCAGCCGGGCGCTTTACGCGTCGCCGAAGCCTCCAACATGCTGCAAATGCTGAAATCGGAAATCGTCGCCTGCCTCAAGACCTATAAGGACGCGAAGCACGACGCGGACAAGCTCGCCTCCATGGGCTTTGCCATCGCGATGAACAATCTGAAGGTCGCTGCCTCGCAGACGATCTTGCAGGTGATCAACCACGCCATGCTGGTGTGCGGCATCATGGGCTACAAGAACGGCACGCCCTATAGCCTTGGCCGTCATTTGCGCGATGCGCATTCGGCCCAGCTGATGATTTCCAACGAGCGCATCCTCGGCAACACCGCCACCATGCTGCTCATTCACAAACAGAACACCAGCCTCTTGGGATAACGCCATGGACGCGCAAAGATCTTTTCTCAACCGGGTTTTTGATGCCGGACTGCTGATTGAAACCGGCGTGGACGGCCTTTACGGACGCTCCGGCCAGTTTGAAGATGTCATCGTCGCCTTCGAGCGCCTCGTTGATCGCACCGGCGGTGCTGATGGCGCGGAAACGATCCGCTTCCCGCCCGGCCTCAATCGCGCTTACTTTGAAAAAAGCGGCTATATGAAGAGCTTCCCGCAGCTGGCCGGCACGGTGCACAGTTTCTGCGGTTGCGAGCTGGACCATATCAACCTCATCAAATGCATGGATTCTGGCGAAGACTGGACGCTGGAGCAGAAGGCAACGGACATCGTCCTGACACCCGCCGCCTGCTATCCGCTCTATCCAACGATTGCCAAGCGTGGACCGCTGCCGCAGGGCGGCGGCCTCTATGACCTGCAATCCTATTGCTTCCGTCATGAACCTTCGGTGGACCCTGCCCGTCAGCAGCTGTTCCGCATGCGCGAATATGTGCGCATGGGCACAGAAGCCGATGTGATGGAATTCCGCCAGCTCTGGATCGAGCGCGGCACGGACATGATGAAGAAGGTCGGCCTGCCCGTTGAAATCGACGTGGCGAACGATCCCTTCTTCGGACGCGCAGGCCGTATGCTGGTCAACAACCAGCGCGACCAGAACCTGAAATTCGAACTACTGATCCCGATCACCAGCGTCGAAAAGCCGACCGCCTGCATGAGCTTCAACTATCATCAGGACCAGTTCGGTGTGAAATGGGGCTTGTCGCAGCATGACGGCGAAGTTGCGCACACGGCTTGCGTCGGCTTCGGACTGGAACGCATCGCGCTGGCGCTGTTCCATCATCATGGCCTCGACGTCAAAGCCTGGCCGGAGAGCGTACGCAACGAATTGTGGGGTTAAAGCATAATCCGACCGGAGTGAAACGAAGGTCGATAAGATTGTGCTTAAAATAGAAGGGATTAGAGCGCAGGTCTGATTCAATCAGATCGGAACGCGCTCTAAAGCGACATGCAGGCAGTCTTTCCGCATATCTCGCCAGAAGGCTACGCGCCGCATGCGCTGCATGCGCAGACACGCATTTGGCCTGAAACCAATTGCTATGTCGATCTCTGGATCGAAGTGCTGGCATCGCTTCGGGTCGCTCCCGAAGCCATGCTGGGCTTTACACTGACGCAGGATTTCGAGGGCGACCAGTTCACCTTCTTCAAGGTGCCGCTCGAAGACCTCGAAGCGCTCTACGGCGTGCGGGCGACGGAGCTTGCCATCTTCGACAGTGTGGAAGGCCATATCGCGGAACAGATTGTGCGCGGGCGGCTGTGCATGGTCGAGATGGACAGCTATTTCATGCCTGATACGCATGGCGTGAGCTATCGCACCGAGCATGGCAAAACCACCATCGCGATCAACCGCATGGATGTAGAGAACCGTTCGCTCGATTATTTCCATAATGGCGGCTTCTACCATCTGGAGGGCGAGGATTTCGACGGCGTTTTCCAGCGTCACCTGACGGAAGCCGACCTGCCCTTCCTGCCCTATACGGAATTTGCGAAATTCCCGAAGGATGTGCCCAGTGAAGCGCATCAGCGGCGCGTGGCGGAAATTCTGTTGCCGCGCCACTTTGCGCGCAGGCCCAAGGATAATCCGATCCGCGCTTTCGCAACTGTTTTTCCGGCACAAGTGGAAGCTATTGCCGAACGTCCCTTCGGCTTCTTCCACAAATATGCGTTCAACACGCTGCGCCAGCTCGGCGCGAATTTCGAACTGGCCGCAAGCCATCTGCAATGGCTGGGCGAAGGCAAGCGTTTTACCGCTGCTAGCGCCGACGCTATCCAGATCGCCGAAACTGCCAAGGCGGTGCAGTTCCAGCTTGCGCGTGCAGTGATGCGCAAGAAGTTCGATACGCTGGCAAGCGCGCTGGTGCCTGCCGCCGATGCATGGGATCGCATGACAGGAGCGCTTGAAACAGAACTTGGTCGCGATGCTGCCTGAACAAACTACCACGGGCCGCCCGCTCACTGAGGGCTGGCGGCTTTTCCTGACCGCAGCCAATGAGGCCGCAACGCCGGGCGATGTCTCGCGCAATGGGGCATATCGCGATGCGCCGGTTCCGGGCACGGTGGCGGAAGCGTTTGAAAAGGCAGGCCAATTCAGCCGCACAGCTCCGACGCCGCTGAACAATCAGGATGCGTGGTATTTTCTCGACCTCTCCGAGCCGCCCGGTGAGGCAATGCTGCATTTTGCTGGCCTTGCCACGATCTGCGAAGTCTATTTGAACGGCGCTTTGGTGCACAAGAGCGACAGCATGTTCCTCGCCCACGACCTGCCGGTCACGCTGACGGGTGCGGATGAGCTGGCGCTCTGCTTTCGTGCTCTCGGTCCCCGGCTGGAGCAGAGGGGCCCGCGTGCACGCTGGCGCACGCAATTGATGAACACGCAAGGCTTGCGTCTTATCCGCACGACAGCGCTTGGTCATATGCCGGGCTGGTGCCCGGAAGTTCATGCCGTTGGCCCCTGGCGTCCGGTGACGATCAGCCGAGCCGACGCGGAAGCTGTTACCGACATTGTCATCCAATCCACGCTTCATGAAAATGGCGACGGAGTACTTACCGTCAGTTTTACCTACGCGGGCAAGGCTGAAAATCTGACCCTGCATTGCGCAGGTTCGCAGATCACCTGTGACCGGGAAGCAGACGGTCGCTGGCTGGCAAAACTGACAATCTCCGCTGTGGAACCGTGGTTGCCGCACACTCATGGCACGCCGACGCTCCATGATGTGGAAATGTCCATCGACGCCAAAAAGCAGCTGCTTGGACGCACCGGCTTTCGCCGCATCGGCGTTGATCGCGGACCAGACGGAAAATCATTCGCGCTGGTGATCAACGGCGAGAAAGTCTTTTGTCGCGGCGCGGTCTGGAGTTCTGCCGACATTGTCCGCCTGCCGGGCGCACGCGCCGACTATCAACCGTGGTTGCAGCTCGCACAGGATGCGGGCATGAACATGCTGCGCATCAGCGGCATTACGGCCTATGAAACGCCCGACTTTTATGCCCTTTGCGATGAACTCGGCATCATGGTCTGGCAGGACTTCATGTTCGCCAATTTCGACTATCCGGTGAAAGACGAAGGCTTCGTCGCCAAGGTACAGGTTGAAGCACGACAGCTTCTTTCCGCCATCCGCCATGCACCTTCACTGACCGTGTTATGCGGCGGCAGCGAGATTTACCAGCAGGGCGCCATGATGGGCCTGCCCGAGACAATCTGGAAAGGCGCGCTGACCGAAGAAATTCTGCCTGCCATCGTGCGCGAATTCTGCCCTGACATTCCTTATGTGCCGAACTCGCCCTGCGATGGGGCGCTGCCCTTCATCAGCAATGAAGGCGTCAGCCACTATTACGGCGTGAGCGCCTATTGCCGACCACTGGACGATGCGCGCCGCGCCGAAGTGCGCTTTGCGACCGAAAGTCTGGCTTTCTCCAATGTTCCAGAAGCGCGCACGCTCAAGGCACATCTTGATGTGCCCGCAGTCCATGATCCGCGCTGGAAAGCCCGTGTTCCGCGTGATCGCGGCGTCTCATGGGATTTCGAAGACGTGCGCGATGCCTATCTGGAAATGCTTTATGGCTACGACCCTGCCCGCTTGCGGCGGGAGGACATGGAGCAATATCTCCATCTTTCCCGCGCCGTCACGGCGGAAGTAATGGAGGCGACCTTTGCCGAATGGCGGCGTCCGGCAAGCACCTGCTTCGGCGCTCTGGTCTGGACATTTCAGGACGTGTTGCCCGGCGCTGGCTGGGGCGTGGTCGATGCGACCTGCGAACCGAAACCCGCATGGCATGGGTTGAGACGCGCCTTTCGCCCGGTGCAAGTTGCCTTGACCGACGAAGGCGTCAACGGGCTGGCCATTCATGTTCTGAACGAACAACCCCATACCGACGATCTGACACTGGAACTCGCCTGCCTGCGCGCCGGTGCGCAGACGGTTGTAAGCGGTCGCCGCGATCTTTCGCTTTCAGCACGTTCAGGCGTCACAATACCGGCGACCGAATTGTTTGGCGCATTTTTCGACACGACTTATGCCTATCGCTTCGGCCCCCCGGCCCATGACGTGACGGTTGCCCGGTTAAAACGCGGCGACGCCACGCTTGCGGAGGCTTTTCATTTTCCGCAGGGGCGAACCAGAGCATTCCACGACGCCACAATTGAATGCCGTGTCGTGGAAGACAGCAACAACTGGTTTCTCGATCTCAGCACATCCGTGCTGGCGCAATCGGTCAGCATCGACGCGGAAGGCTGGAGAGCCGCAGAAAACTGGTTCCATCTCGCCCCCGGCGAGACGAAACGTGTGGCATTTCTCCCCCGCCATGATGGCGAAGGCAAACCGTCCGGCGAAATTCGCATTGCCGGATCGGCGCGAACCGTCTGGTTTTAACCAGCGTTCAAAGCCAGCGAGCGGACAGCATCGATATAGACCGTGCGCGCATGTTCCGGCGTCAGATTGTGATCGGCGTCGGGAATGACTGCAACCTTCACATTGTCGAATCCCTGCACCTTGTCGCCCGCCTGATCGAAATAGTAATTGAAATGCTCGCGACCAGTGTCTTTTTCGGCATAGACCAGCGTCAGCGGCACCTGCCGCAACTTCAATTCATCGAAAGCAGAATAGATCGCCCGGCCTTCGACCGTGCGACTGCGCAAGAGCTTGCGTGCCAGCCCGAGCACCCGCCCACTGACACCCCGCACAAGATTGCGCAGGATGGCGCGAATATCGAGTTCTCCACGGAATAGACGCTTGAACGTATCAAGACGCATGGCGCGGCTGCCATAGTCTTCCAGTGTGCGATTGCCTTCCCGGACCACATCGTCAACTGAAAGCTCTGGCGACCAATAGAATGTCACCGGATTGACCAGCACCGCGCCCGATACCCGCTCGTCCAGCACCGCACAGTGCAGCCCAAGAAACGCGCCGCTGCAACGCCCAGCCAACACCGGACGCCCAAACCCAATCTCGTCCAGGTAATCGAGCGCATCGGCCACATCGGCCTCCGGCGCGTGCGTATAAAGCACCTGTTCCGGCATGCCCGGATTGGGCGGGCTGTCACCGGCATTGGCAATATCGAAGCGGAGCGACGGCACGCCGTCTCGCGCAAGCTTGCGCGCCATATCGACAGTGGTCCGCCCCCACCCGACGCGCCGATCATAAGAAGACGACAGGAACAGGACCGTCTGTCCCTTTCTTTCTCCCAAGGGCTCGCAAAGCACACCCGACAAACGGTTGCGCGCGCCGAATGCGACCGGCGTTTCGATGAAGCCATCGCCCACGATCTGCCCGCCAAGGCCGCTTTCATCGGCACTATTCCGGGCCGGTCTGGAACCGGCAAGCGCCACCGCCCAATCGACCAGTCGATCCGCAACATTTAAAGGCAATCGCGAAATAACAGGATTGGAAATCAGCTTGTCGTAATCGGTGAAGGCTTCCACGGTAACTTCCGCGCCCAGCTTTTCGAGATGCTCTGCCAGTTCCGCATCATTCGGGCGGTCGATCCTTGCGAGCAGAAGGCATTTGTCCGCAGGCTTTTCTGGCAATGAAAGAAGATTGATCTTCTTCACTTCAGTCGCAATTTCGGGCGTCATCGTCAGAGACGCGATGGAAACCGCCCCTTTGATCCGCTGCGCATCGGGCAGGCCCAGATCGGCATCGACCATGCTCGACCACACCGCCAGCTCCCGCGTGTAAAAGCGACCGGAAATCACCGGAGACAACAACGCCAGCGCTTCCAGACCTTCGATACGCGGCCCGGTTTCGGCGGCGACTGCTGCGCCAAGGCTCTGTCCAATGACCACGACGCGGCTTGCGCCCGACAAAAGCCGTGCTTTGTCCGCCGCTTCGATTAGCGTCTTTCGCCAGAGTTCCAGCCCGGAAGAAAAGTCGATGTCATCGCCCCCGTCGCCAGTGCCCGGCCAGTCAAAGCGAAACGACGCAATTCCACGGCTCGCCAGCCTGTCGGCGATGATGCGCCAGAATTTCCGTGTGGTGCAAAGCTCTTCCAGCCCCCAGGGGCTTGCAAACACGACAACCGTATCGAGACATGTGCCGGAAGCGCGTTGAAATAGTCCCAGAGTGTCAGAAAAGACAATCGGACTGGCCGCCGCCATGCCACCCAGGGGCTTGGAAGATGAAATACTCTCCGCGCCGTCGCCCATGCCCGATATCCCCCGTTAAATAAACAATATCTGCAATAACGGAATTTAAGCGAGGAACCAAGAGGGCACAGTGAATACCTAAAAGCGACTAAACCCTAGGATGTAAATCATAAGCTTATTTTACAGACCATCACGACATCTCAACACCTGCGAAAAGCGCGCTTTACCGCCAAAAACGTTGTAAAAGCAGTCACTTTATTATAACATTCTTGTGAAAATTTCCACTTGCCCACAATCTTGATATTCGCGTTAACCGCTAATCAGTAATTGCTATGCAACCAAAGGATCATCAAATTCGGGCTTGGGTTTTTAGAGGCTAAGATGTGTTACGCGACTATGATGCGCCGATGTGCGTTGATACGATCTGGGCATATCGGCCGCTCGGTTCCTATCGAGTCTCTGCATTTGTAATGACCACCTAAGCAGCCAGGTTTTTCTGTCGGATCGCAACGGACCGACTTTACAGCCAAGCCGATCACTTTGGGCAGTTCAATGCCCTGACCTCGTTTAATAGGGCTATCGGGGCCAATCCACTCCATGATTACCGTTCTCAATTGTATTGCCACGCAGCATGAAGCGTGGCTGACGACGTTGGCAGCCTTGATCTGCCTCGTCGGTTCAGCGATCACGCTCAATCTCGTCCGCAAGGCAGCGAAATGCCATGGCGCGGTTCGCTATGGCTGGCATTTTCTGGTGGCCATCGCGTCGGGCTCAACCGTCTGGAGCACGCATTTCGTGGCCATGCTGGCCTATGAGCCGAGCGCGCCCGTGGTGCTGCTGCCAGACCTGACCATCCTGTCGCTGGTGATTGCCGTTGTCGGCATCGGGATCGGCTTCGTAGTCATGACCGGCGGCTTTCCGCGTTTCGCCCCGGTCATTGGCGGCGCTATGGTCGGCGCTTCGATTGCCGCCATGCACTATATCGGCATGCTGGCTTATCGCGTCGACGGGCTGATCGAATGGAACATGGATTATTTCTATGCGTCCATCGTGCTTGCCGTTTTGTTCGGCTCGCTGTCCGGTCAGGTTCTGATGCGCTTGCGCTATCCAACCTCATATCGTCTGGCAGTTTTGACCTTCACGATCGCCATTGTCAGCCTGCATTTTACCGGCATGGCAGCAATGACCGTCACGCCGATGAACTATCTGCAAGAAGCAGCACTGGCCGACAAGTTCGCTCTTGCCGTTTCGGTCGGCGGCGTCGGTCTGCTCGTGCTTTGCACCGCGCTTGCCAGCTATCTGATCGACAGTCACGTCCAGTCGTCCAACTTGCGGCAGCTACAACATATTGCCCGCCATGACTCGCTGACCGGATTGCCGAACCGCACCCAGTTTGTCGAGCGCCTGAACCGCGAGAAGATCAATGCCGATAACGGCCATTATCGTATCGCGCTGATCGGCATCGATCTGGACCGCTTCAAGGAAGTCAACGACCTCTACGGCCATGCTGCTGGTGACAGGCTGCTCTGCGAGATTTCCGCCCGCATGACCGAGCATCTGGAAAGCGGTGAGCTGATCGGTCGCTTTGGCGGCGATGAATTCGCAGCCCTCAAGACATTTGAGGACGAAGACGACCTGCGCAGCTTCATGTCACGCCTTAATACCGCGCTTTGCGATCTTGTCGACCTCGGCAATGCCGTTGTCCGCCCCGGTGCGAGCCTTGGTATCGCAATCTATCCGACCGATGCCGAGGATGTGGAAAAGCTCTTGTCCAATGCGGACATGGCGATGTACCGCGCCAAGCAAAGCATCGAAGACAAGATTTGTTACTATGAAAGCAGCATGGATGAAGCAGCACGCAAGCGCGCAGCGCTGGCCCGCGACATTTGGACGGCCATCGACGAAAACCAGTTCTTCCTGAATTTTCAGGTTCAGCGCAGCATGAAGGATGGCGGCGTATCAGGATATGAAGTTCTGCTGCGCTGGCGTCATCCCGTGCATGGTCTGGTTCCGCCAACCGTGTTCATTCCTATAGCCGAGGAATCCGGCGTCATTACCCAGCTTGGCGAATGGGTGCTGCGTGCGGCCTGCCGGGAAGCGGCAAGCTGGCCCGTTGCCCGCAGGATCGCGGTCAATATTTCCCCGCTACAGCTCAGCCATACCGGCCTCGTGGAAACGGTTCGGGATATCCTGACCGAGACCGGCCTTTCGCCAAAGCTTCTGGAACTGGAAGTAACCGAAAGCGCGATCATTCGCGATCAGGCGCGTGCCCTGCAAATCTTGCGCGAAATCAAGGCACTTGGGGTCAGCATCGCGATTGACGATTTCGGCACCGGCTATTCGTCGCTGGCGACGCTGCGCTCCTTCCCCTTCGACAAGATCAAGCTCGACCGCAGCTTTGTCACCGATCTGGAACAGAATGTGCAGTCAAAGGCTTTTGTGCGCGCCATTCTGGCGCTCGGTCAGAGCCTCGATATTCCCGTGCTGGCCGAAGGTGTAGAGACGCAGTCGCAGATGGATATTCTGCAAGAAGAAGGCTGCAATCAGGTGCAAGGCTTCCTGCTTGGATACCCTGCACCCGCTATTCAGCTCGGCCTCAATGAAGAGGCTGAAGCTCAGGCGGCCTGACGCTGTTACACAGCAAACCGCAGGCGTCAGTCCTGCGGTTTCAAAGGTTCGGTTCAGAAGCAGCCCGGTGCTATTACAGCGGCCTGCGAATCTGCCTATAATCGCCGCATGCCCATTCGACACTTAAGCGAAACCATCATCAACCAGATCGCCGCGGGCGAGGTCATCGAACGACCGGCCAGCGTGATCAAGGAACTTGTCGAGAACGCCATCGACGCTGGCGCGACCCGTATCGAGGTTGTGACCGGCGGCGGCGGCAAGACGCTGCTGCGCGTCACCGACAATGGCTCCGGCATTCCCGCCGACGAGCTGCCGCTTGCGGTTTCGCGCCATTGCACATCCAAACTTTCCGACGACGTGCACGATATTCGAGCGCTCGGCTTTCGCGGCGAAGCCCTGCCCTCCATCGGCTCGGTCGCCAAGCTGACGCTGAAATCGCGTCCGCAGGACGCGGATGCCGGTTTCGAGGTTTCCGTTTCAGGCGGCCATCTCGAAGGCCCGCGCCCTGCCGCACTCAATCGCGGCACGATCGCCGAAGTGCGCGACCTGTTTTATGCGACACCCGCCCGTCTTAAATTCATGAAGACCGACCGCGCCGAAGCTTCCGCCATCACAGATGTACTGAAGCGCATCGCCATTGCCTTTCCGCATGTGCGCTTTTCGCTGTCAGGCACCGACCGCTCGCCTTTGGAAATGCCTGCGACCGGCACGGGCGCCGACGCTACGCTGGAACGCATCGGGCAGGTTCTGGGTCAGGATTTCGGCGAAAACGCGCTGGCCATCAATGCCGAGCGTGATGGTGTTCGGCTTGCAGGATTTGTCGGCATACCGTCCCATAATCGCGGCAATGCGCAGCACCAGTTCGCTTATGTGAATGGTCGCCCGGTGCGCGACAAGCAGATTTTTGGCGCGCTGCGCGGGGCCTATGCCGATGTCATTGCCCGTGACCGCCATCCGGTCGCGGTGCTGTTTCTGACGCTCGATCCGGCACTGGTCGATGTGAATGTGCACCCGGCCAAGGCCGATGTGCGCTTCCGCGACCCCGGTCTGGTGCGCGGCCTTATCGTCGGCGCGATCAAGCAAGCGCTGGCCCAATCCGGCATCCGCCCGGCAACCAGCGGTGCGGAAGCCATGTTGCAGGCCTTTCGCGCAGAAGGATTTCAGCCACAGTCCTCATTAGGCGCGCGCGCCGCATCCAGCAGCTATGCCTCCACGAGCTGGCGACCGTATCGGCCAGCGCCTCGAAGCGAATGGTCGCCGCAGACCGCACATCCAGCGCATAGACCGCTTGATTTCGGCAGCGCATCTGGTTTCCATGAAAGCGAGCAGGCGACAATCGACGTCGTGAACATTCCGACTGCCGATGCGCGCGCGACGATGAGCGAAGCCCCGGCCGAGTTGCAGCAAAAGCCGCTGGGTGCTGCCCGCGCACAAATCCATGCCAATTACATTGTATCGCAAACCGAGGACAGCCTCGTCATCGTGGACCAGCACGCGGCCCATGAACGGCTGGTCTATGAGGCGCTCAAAAACGCGCTGCATTCCCGCCCGATACCGGGACAGATGCTGCTGATCCCGGAAGTGGTCGATCTGCCCGAAGAAGACGCCGAGCGGCTGGCAAGCCATGCCGAAACGCTGGCCCGGTTCGGGCTGGGCGTAGAACAGTTCGGACCCGGCGCCATCGCCGTGCGCGAGACGCCCGCCATGCTGGGCGAAATGAATGTGCAGCAGCTGATCCGCGATCTGGCCGACGAGATTGCCGAGCATGAAACCTCCGACGGATTGAAAGCCATGCTCAACCATGTCGCGGCCACCATGGCTTGCCATGGATCGGTGCGCTCTGGACGCCGCCTCAAGCCGGAAGAAATGAACGCATTGCTGCGCGAAATGGAGGCAACGCCCGGTTCCGGCACGTGCAATCACGGACGCCCGACCTATATCGAGCTGAAGCTGAGCGATATCGAGCGGCTTTTCGGCAGGCGTTAATGGCTTTTCTTACAGCTGCTCATCCAGCACCGCTGGACGCCAAGGTCGGCACTTGCTAGAATCCAGTGCAAAGGTTTTACACATATGAACAGATTTGAATCGCCCCGCTCATCCTCCGAAGCTGTCCTGCGTTATCTCGACGGCGACTATGAAATCGTCAAGCACGGTTCCTATGTGCTTTGTGCCGTTACCGGCGCGCAAATTCCGCTGGACGAGCTGAAATACTGGAGCGTTGCGCGGCAGGAAGCCTATGCAACCGGCCACATTTCCTTCGAGCGCGAGCTTGAGTTCAATCCGGAAATGCGCAGCCGCAAGAAGGCCTAGTTCGCTTATAACGACCGGCTTTTAAAGCGCTCGATCACCGTATCAAGGATATGATTGAGCGCGTCTGTGCGCTCAAATTTCAGATCGATATCGAGAACCGCCAGTTTCGACAGAAATTCAGCCGGTACACCGACCATGGTCGCCAGACGTACATGGTCCTTCGCTGTGGTGATCAGGCCCAAACCGTTACGGCGGGCCGTATCGATCAGATCGCGAATTTCGTCAGGCTCAAAGCTGTGATGATCAGGGAACGAGCGCGTTTCCGCAATCGTACCGCCTGCCTGGGCAAGGCTCGCATAGAACTTGTCCGGATTGCCAATCCCGGCAAAGGCCAGCCAGCGCTGCCCCGCCACTGTTGCCGTCGATGATGGAATGAGCTTTGCCTCATAGATCGGTCGTCCCGCTCGGGCCGCCTGACGGATCACGAAATCCGCCGCATCGCCCTTTCCAATCCGCAGCAACGCATCGGTCTTGCGCATCTGGTCGGTCAGCGGCGCGCGCAACGGGCCTGCCGGGATAACACGGCCATTGCCGATCCCGCGCCCAGCATCCACCACCAGCAGCGCAAAATCGGCATGAAGCCGGGCACTCTGGAATCCGTCATCCATGATAATGAAATCGCAGCCGAGCGATTGCAGATGCTGCGCGGCCTTCACACGGTCAGGAGAAAGTGCGACCGGCGCATGACGTGCAAGCAACAGCGGTTCATCACCGACATAGCGGGCGCTGTCATGCCCCGGATCCACCACATGCAGGCCTTGATAGCTGCCGCCATAGCCGCGTGAGACGATGCCCGGTTTCAGCCCCCGCGCCTTTGCACCTTTGGCAAAGGCAATTGCCGTCGGGGTCTTGCCTGCGCCGCCGACCGTGAAATTACCAATGCAGAGAACGGGCAGAGCAATTTTGGGCGGTTCAGAGCGGATCAGGCGTCGCCCGGCGATGGAGCCGTAAATCCAGGCGGCAGGGGCCAGCGACCGGGCGCGCCAATCGGGCTTTTCCCACCAGAATGGCGGCGCTTCGCTCGCCATATCAGATGCCGCCGTGGACGTAGGCAACCTCGTTGCGATTGCCGGGGAACTGCGCCTGCAACACAAGCGGCTGGATGAAAGGTTCCAGCGCGACAAGCGTGCGATCAAGCGCACCGCGCATATCCTTGACGGTGCTGACGCCCGCATTGATCATGCCGCGCAGATGCTGCGGATTGTTGAACAGGAAATTGATCGCCCCGGCGAGCATGTTCCGGTCCTTCACGATGCGCGCACCGCCATTCTTGATCAGGCGCTGGAAGGACTCGCGGAAATTCTGCACATTCTTGCCGGTCAGCACGGCTGTGCCCATCATGGCCGGCTCCAGCGGATTGTGTCCGCCTTCCTTGGTCAGCGAATTGCCGATGAAAGCAATCTCGGTCAGCTGGAGATAAAGCCCCATTTCGCCAATCGTATCGCCCAGCAGAATATCGGTATCCGCTTCAATCGGCGCGCCAGTGCTGCGTTTGGTGACTTTCAAACCCTTTTCCACCAGCATCGCCTCGATTGCAGGCGTGCGATCCGGATGACGCGGCACGATGATCGTCACGAGATGCGGATAGCGTACCTTCAGCATCTGGTGCACTTCGGCAGCGATTGCCTCTTCGCCGTCATGGGTGGAGATCGCCGCCCAGCTGCGCCGTCCGGCAATCTGCCGCTGTAATGTGGACAAGGCCTGCGGATCGGCAGGCGGAGGCGCGGTATCGACTTTCAGATTGCCCGATACACTGACCGGACGCGCACCGAGCGCACGGAAACGATCGCCGTCGAGTTCCGACTGGGCCACGACATGGGCGAAATTTTCGAACAAGGCTTCGGCCAGCGCAGGCCGCTTCTGCCATCTGGCGAAAGAGCGATCCGACATGCGGCCATTGACCAGCACCTGCGGAATATGACGACCGCCGAGCGACAGCACCGTTGCGGGCCAGATTTCGGATTCGCAGCCAATCGCGAGATCCGGTTTCCAGTGGTTGAGGAAATTATTGACCGCCGGTTGCAGGTCGAGCGGCGCATATTGATGGATGACCTTGGAGCCCAGCTGATCAGCCACAAGCTTTGCGGACGTCACTGTGCCCGTCGTCATCACGATATGAATGCCGGTTGCGGCAATGCTTTCGATCAGCGGTGTAATGGCAACGCTTTCGCCAACGCTGGCGGCATGGGCCCAGATGACCGGTCCCTGCGGGCGGGCGACGGCTGACTTGCCATAACGCTCACCGCGGCGCTGCCGCTCTTCCTTGCCGCGCGATGCGCGATAGGCAATGTAAGGCCCCATGAAAGGATAGGCGGCGGAGCCGAACATACGATAGGCTGACAATAGATTGCGCGCCCAGCGTTCGCTCATTTCGCTTTCTCCAATGCCGCATGGGCGCGCTCCGTGGCATCGTTCAGCAGGCGCGTCAGTTCCATGCGTTTTTCTTCCAGTTGCGTTTCATCGGCGTCGGCATCCACCCAGACATTGTCGGCGCGCACAACAACGGACCGTCCAAAAGGCAGTGGAATCGTCGTCTTGTCCCACGACTTCTCCAAAACATGGTTTCTTGAGAAGGCATAAGCAACCGGAATGATTGGTCGCCCGGACAATTTCGCCAACAAAATGATCCCCTCGCCCGCCTCGCGCGGCGTGCCATGAGGAATGTCGGCGATGATCGATGCCGACTGTCCTTTTTTCAGCGCGTTCTTCAAGGTGAGGAGCGCACGCGCACCGCCCTTTTCCGGCTTCGCACGCGAACTGCGTCCGCCGGAACCGCGCACCGTCATCAGCCCCAGCTTTTCCGCCACGCGGGCGTTCAGTTCCGCATCGGCGCTGCGCGAGAACATGGCAACAAGTTCGATCCCCTTGGGGCAGATGAACGGTCCCATGAGGTGCTGGCCGTGCCAGAAGGTCACGATGAAAGGATCGTCCTTGCCGACCAGCGCCTGCGGGTCGGCCGATCCTTCCAGACGTGTATTGGTGTAATAGACGAGCTTGAAATAGCTCGTGATAAGCCAGACCAAAATCGTTTTGACGACAGCCGACTGCGTCAGCGGCCCGCGCACACGCTTCCAAAGACGCTTCGCAAAGCCGTCTTTTTTCTTGCGCCTGACGGGTTCTACCGCTGACTGGACCGGACGCTCTTCGCCTTCGGTTGTATGTTGGTCTGGACCGGGCAAACTGCTCAGTCCGCCTGCAGCGTCACACCTTCGGGATCGAGCAACCGATGCAGGTGCACGATGAAATAACGCATATGGGCGTTGTCGACGGTCTGCTGGGCCTTGGCCTTCCAGGCGGTCTTTGCGGATTCATAGTTGGGATAGATGCCGACGATATCGAGGTTTTCGAGATCGCGGAACTGCACGGTCCCGAGCTTCGACAGCTCGCCGCCGAACACCAGATGAAGAAGCTGCTTTTTGTCGCCTTCGACACTCATGACAATAATCCCTGAACAATTTTGGTTCGCGGCATGATTAACCCAACGGTCACTCCGCGACAACACTCAACATTTCACGCAGCAAATTCCCGCTGGCCGCGACAAGAGCCCCATGGCTCCGCGTCGGACCGCCATAAATGAGCGGAAGAGCATCGTTTGTCAGAATAGCCCCGCCCGACTCACTCAAGATGAGATCGGCTGCGGCCAAATCCCAATCATGCGAATTTGGCCGAATGAAGGTGCCCGCGATCTCGCCCCGCGCCACCATCGCAATACGATAGGCGAGCGACGGCACATAGGCGTGCAGCTTGACCCTGTCACGCCATTTTTCCGGCAGCGCGGCGGTCATGTTGCGCGCCGAAGCGATGGTGACCTTCTCGCCTTCCGGCGGCAATTTGACGTGGATCGGCGCATCATTTTGCACCGCGCCAAGTCCGTGCCCGGCCTCGATCAGTTCTTTGCGAACCGGGCATTCCAGAACCCCGGCAATCGGCCTGCCGTCCTCGACAATGGCGATGCTCACGCACCACTGGTCCTGACCGGCAATATAAGCGCGGGTGCCATCGATGGGATCGACGACGAAAGCCCGCCGCCGCTTTGCCTTGGCGCGCTCGTCGCCGGTTTCTTCGGAAATCCAGCCATAATCAGGCCGCGCCGTCAGAAGCACGTCTTTCAGATAGCGATCAACCGCCAGATCAGCCTCGCTGACCGGCGAATGACCATCCTTCAACCAGACTTCAGGCGAGCGTCCGAAATAACGCATCGCGATGCGCCCGGCTTCACGGGCTGCATCGCGCAACAGCGCCAGTTCGTCATGCGTTTCGCTGTGTTTGTCAGTTTCCGGCAAGTGTCATGCCTTCGATTACGAGGGTCGGCGCGGTCATCCCGAAATTGCGGTCGATATCCGACGCCGGTGTCAGATTGAGGAACATGTCCTTCAGGTTCGACGCGATGGTGACTTCGCTGACCGGATAGGCAAGTTCGCCATTTTCGATCCAGAAGCCGGAAGCGCCGCGGCTATACTGGCCGGTGATCATATCCACGCCCTGGCCGAAAACTTCCGTCACATAGAAACCCGTGCCGACAGCGCGGATGAGATCTTCCGGCGATTGCGTGCCCGGCTCAATGGCAAAATTTGTCGAGGCAGGCGAAACACCGGAACCGGAGCGCACGCCACGTCCGTTGCCCGTCAGACCCAGTTCGCGCGCGCTGGAACCAGACAACAGCCAGTGCTTCAGCACACCGTCTTCAACCATGGTCAGTGGCTGACCCTCAATGCCTTCACCGTCGAAAGGACGGGACGACGATCCACGCATGCGCAGCGGATTGTCCGTCACCGTGATGCCCTGCTTCAATATCTGCTTGCCCAGACTGTCGCGCAGAAAGCTCGTCTTGCGCGCGACCGACGCGCCATTGATGGCGCTGGCCAGATGCCCGGCAATGCCCCGCGCCAGCCGCGGATCATAAACCACCGTGACCGGTCCGGTCTTCGCCTGCCGTGCGCCAAGCCTGCGCACCGCGCGCTCACCGGCGCGACGCCCGATGGCGTCTGGCGTATCGAGATCGGCAAAATGCAGCCGCGAGCTGAAATCATAGTCGCGCTCCATCTTGGTGCCTTCGCCCGCAATGGCCGAAACCGACCGTCCGAAACGGGTGGCGGCATAATGACCGGCAAAACCGGTGGAGGTGACAAGCACCAGCCCGCCGAGGCTGCGCGATGCGCCCGCGCCGCCGGAATTTGTCACACCCTTGACCTCGCGCGCAGCGGCTTCTGCCGCCAGCGCATCCTGCGTCAGACGTTCGGTATCGATTTCGGTCGTGTCGTAAAGATCAAGATCGCGCGGCGACTTCACCAGCAGCGCCGGATCGGCAAGCTGCTCATAGGGGTCTTCCGGCGCAACACGCGCCATGGCGACGGCGCGCTCCGCCAGACGGTCGGGATCAGCGCCTGCATTGGCGGAAACACTAGCGATCCTCCGTCCGACAAAAACGCGCAGCGCAAAATCGTCGCTCTCCGACGATTCGGTTCCCTCAACCTTGCCAAGTCTCACCGAGACGCTGACAGAGCGGGCACGCATCACGACAGCGTCAGCATGATCGGCGCCCGCACGTTCGGCAGCTTTCACCAACTGGGCCGCACGCTCGACCAGCTTTTCCGCCGAATTATCTGAAATCATTGCACAATCCCGCTTTGGCAAGCTCGCCTCCGCCTGACCGGACATTGCAATGTGCAACGGGTCGTGACCGGGACTTGCTAAAAAAATATCGTCAATTTGGTCGACATCGGGCTGATTGCAGCCATATCTTGTTTCTATATTGCCGAAATCGAGGGGCATCAAGGCAGGCCCGTCCACATTTCTCCAAATCCTCAAGTCGCGAGACCCGTCCGTCTCCGAACCACAAGAGCACGCAGCATGATTCCGACCGGTGGAAATCTCTACCTACAGGCCCTAATGATCCTTGGCGGCGCCATCATCGCCGCGCCACTGTTCAAGCGTCTGGGGCTTGGCACAGTGCTGGGCTATCTGGCTGCCGGCATCACGATCGGACCCGTTGCGCGCCTTATCGCCGACGGTGAGGAATTCCTGCACTTTTCCGAACTTGGCGTGGTGTTCCTGCTCTTCATCATCGGCCTCGAACTGAAGCCGTCGCGGCTCTGGGCACTGCGTCATGCGATCTTCGGGCTGGGCGCGGCACAAGTTCTCTTGTGCGGCGCTGTTCTGACAGGGCTCGGAATCTATCTGGCAGGGCTCAACCCGGAAGCTGCCATTATCATCGGCTTTGGCCTCGCCCTGTCTTCGACAGCCTTCGCCATGCAGGTGCTGGAAGATCGCGCCGAGACCAACCAGAAGCACGGGCAGCGCGCCTTCGCCATCCTGCTGTTTCAGGACCTCGCCATCGTTCCAATTCTGGCGATCATTCCCGCACTGTCGCCCAATGAACCGTCACAGGCGAGCGCGGGCTTTCACCTTGCAACCGCCGTTGCCGCCATTGCCGCGCTCGTCGTTGCCGGGCGCTATCTGATCAATCCGATGTTCCGGATCATCGCCAATACCGGCGCGCGCGAAGTGATGATCGCTGCTGCCCTGTTTGTCGTGCTGGGATCGGCAGGATTGTTGCAAGCAGCCGGTCTGTCCATGGCTATGGGTGCGTTTATCGCTGGTGTACTCCTGGCCGAGTCCTCCTATCGCCACGAGCTGGAAGCCGATATCGAACCGTTCCGCGGTATTTTCCTCGGCCTGTTCTTCGTCGCTGTGGGCCTGTCGCTCAATCTCAGCGTGATTCTCGAATATTGGAAGACGATCCTTCTGGCCGTGCCGGTTTTCATGGCGGCGAAGATCGCTGTCATCTATGTGCTCTGCCGCATCTTCCGGTCCAGCCATAATGATGCCGTACGCATCGCCTTCCTGCTACCGCAGGGCGGCGAGTTCGCCTTCGTGTTGTTTTCGGCTGCTTCCGCCGCCGCAATCATCTCAAGCGCTCTCGGCTCCGAACTGGTGGCGGCTGTCACCGTATCCATGGCGTTGACCCCGCTTTCCGTGGCCATCGGCTCGAAACTTCTCATCAAGGACAAGCCCGTCGATGAAATCGAAGAGGATTTCGAAGGCGCGGGGTCCGACGTGTTGATGATCGGCTTTTCCCGTTACGGCCAGATTGCATCGCAGATCCTGTTGGCGGGCGGCATCGACGTGACGGTGATCGACAAGTCGCCCAACCGTGTGCGCGCCGCTGGCAAGTTCGGTTTCCGCATCTATTTCGGCGACGGCACCCGCAAGGACGTGCTCGAAGCTTCCGGCATTCGCAAGGCCAAGATCGTTGCGGTTTGTACCCATAACAAGGAAACGACGAACCATATCGTCAATCTGATCCAGTCGGACTATCCGGATGTGCGCCTGTTTGTGCGCTCCTATGACCGCGAGCATACTTTGCAGTTGCGGGCGCAGGGCGTGGAATACGAGCTACGCGAAACCTTCGAATCCGGTTTGCTCTTCGGGCAGCGCGCGCTGGAAGGTCTGGGCATGGCGGAGAACAATGCCTATGCCATCCGCGAAGATGTGCGCCAGCGCGATGAGGATCGCCTGCATGTGCAGGCCTCTGAAGGCATCATGGCCGGACGGCATTTGTTGTTCAACAAGCCGGTTACGCCTGAACCTCTGGTCAAGCCAACGCGCGAAGGCCAGCGTATCGACAAGACGGTCGATGCGCCGTCACCTGCCGCCAATGATGATACGATGGAAGATGCAATCCCCGCCGAATAAGGTGGCAGTCTAAGACAGAGTCGGAAGATTATCGCCCTCGATAATGCGATCGAGGGCCTGTTTCAGTTCATCGCGAACACCGACGCTCTGGGCAAGTATCTGATCGAATTTCAGGAAATCGAGCAGCCCGATCCGGCCGACATCCGGTCGCAGGAAAATATGCGGTGGCCGAATGCGGAACTTGTTCTCGATGATCGAGCACATGGTCAGCTGGTTACCGCCGATAACCGCTTCGAATGTCGTCGGCATATAATCGTCGTCACCGGGCGGCGCGCCTACAACATCAATGCCGATGACGATATCCGCCTTATCGAAAAGCAGATCGAACGGCACCGGGTTGAACAGGCCGCCATCGACCAGAATGCGACCATTGCGACGCACGGGCGCAAAGACCGGGGGGATGGCACAGGAAGCGGCGATTGCAGAACGCAAATCCCCATCGACGATCTGAACTTCCTTCGCGGCGTGGAAATCTGCCGCAGTGATGCTCATCGGAATCTTGAGATCTTCGACCTTGGCCGGCAGCGATACGGGCAGGAAGACATCGATGATTTTCTCGATGTTGAACTGGCTGACACGAAAACCGCCCTTTAGCAGCTCGACCCAGCGGGATGGACGCGTCTGCCACATGCGGCGCGCCACTTCCGAACGGCGATTGAAAATCGCCGCCATATAGTCGTGTATTTCCTTGCCGCTCATGCCGTTGGCCATGCCAGCGCCGACAATCGATCCGATGGACGATCCGGCAATGGCGACAGGCTTGATGCCCAACTCATCAAGGGTTTCGATGATATGCAGATGCGCAATGCCCCGCGCTCCGCCACCGCCGAAAGCGACGGCAATGCGGGGCGTGGATGGCATGGCATTATCCAACATTTTATCCTCTTGAGAGGCGCCTTCGGCTCTGATGAGATTCGGGCTATGGAGAGCCGAGAATGGTGGGGTTTGAGAACCGGAGCGGAGTGTACTTAAAGTACATGAGCACCGGAAGTCGTATGATCCCGAAAAGTTGCAGACTTTTCGGATAAGATCATACGCATAAACTCAAACCACGCCATTTTCAGGCCGCCATTGCCCGAATATCGCAGAGCCTCAACTCTTAGCGGGTCCGTAAATCAGTATCGCCGGTTCGGCTTCGAGCAGCTTCTTGGCAATGGCCTTGACCTGATCGAGCGTCACGGCATCGATAAGCACCGAACGCTTGTCGATATAATCACGCGGTAGTCCCGCATCCTGCAAGCTGACCAGCGTTTCGGCAATGGCTCCCGAAGAATCGAGATTGTTCACCGCATAAGATCCCTTGAGGAAGCTCTTTGCGGCGGCAAGCTCTGCTTCCGTCGGACCGTCACTGGCCATGGCAGCCACCTGCTCGCGAATGATCTTGAGCGAGTCCTGCGCCTTTTCCGGGCGCGTCGCCGTGGAGATCGCCAAAGCGGACACGTGGTCGTGCAACACCAGCTGCGAAGAAACCGAATAGGCGAGACCGCGCTTTTCACGCACTTCGGCATAAAGCCGCGAGGTGAAGCCGCCGCCCAGAATGTGGTTCATCAGATAGGCCGCGAAGAAGTCCGGATCCTTGCGCGGGATTGCCGGATAGACAAACCGGATCGACGTCTGCGGCATATCGAAGGAAAGGCTGGTGGTCGTGCCGAGAGCCAGTTTGACATCAGGCACCGGAACCAGTTCCGCCGCTGCGGGCAGATCGCCGAACACCTTGTCGAGCATCACGCCAAGATCCTTGGCGTTGATGGAACCGACCACGCCGACGATCAGCCGGTCGCGGGCAAAATTCTTGCGATGGAACGCCACGAGATCGTCACGGGTTATCGCCTGAAGCGATTTGACCGTGCCTTCATCTGGCCGCGCATAAGGATGGTTGCCATAAAGCACTTCTGCAAAACGGCGCGATGCGATGGTGCCGGGATTGCGCTGCGCCGCCTCAATGCTTGCCACGACCTGACTGCGAATGCGGTCAACCGCAGGCTGGTCGAAGCGCGGCTTGTTCACAGCCAGCGCCACCAGATCGGTCACGGCATCGCGATTTTCCGCCAGCATGCGAACACCGCCAGCAACAGCATCCTGCGTGGCGGTGAAGCTCATTTCCGCGCCCAGATTATCGATCCGCTCCTGAAACGCATCGGAATCGAGATCACCGGCGCCTTCATCGAACAGACCGGTCATCAGATTGGCGAGGCCTTCCTTGCCAGCCGGATCCTGCGACGTGCCGCCCTTGAACGAGAAGCGCATGGAAACCAGTGGTACCGAATTGTCCTCCACCAGCCAGGCGCGGATGCCCTTTGGCGAAACGACTTCCTGTATCTCGATGGCGCGCGCCGGCAACGCGCAAATTACGAGAAGCGCCATGGATGCGACCAGAGCGCTTGCGAGCGAACGCGGACCGCGAGAGGCAAAAACGCGTTTGAAGTTCAGCATGATCATGGTCTTCACTGGATCGCTCCCTCTGCACCATTGCCGCTGGCACCGTTTGCGGGCGCGTTGGGGTTCTCGCGGGCATTTTCCGGCTCGGCATTCGGTGGCAGAAGATAACTGGTCACCGACTGGTCCTTGACGAGATATCGCTCCGCCACGTCACGAATCTGATCGACCGTCACGGACTTGATGAGATCCGGCCATTTCTGGATATCTTCGACCGACTGGCCGACTGAAAGCGTCGAACCATAAATCCGGGCCATGCCAGCCTGGCTGTCACGGGCGAAAATTACCGCCTTCAGGAAGCGGTTGCGCGCCTGATCCAGCTCGGTCTGGGTCACGCCGTCCTTGACGATCCGCGCCAGTTCGGCTTCCACCGCCTTCTCGACATCGCCCAGCGTTGCGCCGTCGCGCGGCGCACCATAGACGGAGAACGTGCCGTCATCGAGCGCGTCACCGCTATAGGTCGCACCCGTATTGGCGGCGATATTGTTCTTGACGATCAGCGTCTGATAGAGGCGCGAGCGGGACGAACCGCCGAGAATTTCACCCAACAGATCAAGTGCCGGCGCATCGCCCGGCTTCACATCGGGGAACCGCTTTTCATTGGCATAGGACGGAACCAGCCAGGACATGCGGAACGACGGCGTGCTGATGCGCGCATCATGCAGCGTCACCACGCGGGCCGCGTGTTTTTCGGGTTCCTGCGGGCGGTCGCGCGGCAGAACTTCAGCGCGCTTCGGCACGTTGGCCCAGGTCTTGAGCGTCAGTTCACGCACGCGTTCCGGCGTCACGTCACCGGCGATGACCAGTGTGGCGTTGTTCGGGGTGTAATATTGCTGATAAAAGTCGATGGCGTTCTTGAGGCTCAGCTTTTCCATTTCCTGACGCCAGCCGATAACCGGCTTGCGATAGGGGTGGTTGTAGAAGAGCACCGCATCGGTGTTTTCGCTCAGCATCGCACCCGGATTGGAATCGACGCGCATGCGTCGTTCTTCCAGAATGACCTCACGCTCGGTCGTCACGGCCTCTTCGTTCAGAACCAGATTCTCCATCCGGTCCGACTCGAAACCCATGATCATTTCCAGCGCTTCGGGCGAAACCCGCTGGTAATAGGCGGTGTAGTCATAAGAGGTAAAAGCGTTTTCCTCGCCGCCGATCGATGCGACCTTGGACGAAAACTCACCTGCCGGATGGTTCTTCGTGCCCTTGAACATCAGATGTTCAAGGAAATGCGCGATGCCGGAAACGCCGGCCACTTCGTCAGCCGAGCCGACGTGATACCAGATCATCTGCGTCACAACCGGCGCGCGATGATCGGGAATGACCACGACTTTCAGGCCATTGGGCAAGGTGAAATTGCTGACACCGTCGGACTGGGTGATCTCTGGCAGGGCGGCCTGATCGCCTTGCGCTTGTGGCGCAGGGGCCGGCTGGGCGACATCGGTTTGGGTGGCTGGTTGATTTTGAGCTTCAACGGAGCCGGTTGCGAGCGGCAAAGCCAGCGCGAAACCAAGAGCGGTCGATAACAACAGGCGTCGGAGGGAGGTGTTATTCACCAAGCGACATCTCCAATCGGTTTCATTTCCGCCCGGCCTTTCCGGGCGGCATGCTTCAAATCAATATCGGCGATGCTACCGCCGAACAGAAAGAACGCGGCGGCAAACACCGCTGCAAATCATCTCAATCGGCTTTGAGTTGGATGAGCCGAATGATTGTGCCGCCATAGTTGCGCTCGTCAAGCACAACAAATTGTTCGTCAAGCTCAAGCGAAGCTTCAGCTGCCTCTTCAAGCACCAAAAGTGCGTCAGGATTAAGCCAGCCGCCCTGAAGCGCCGACAAAAATGCTTTTTCTCCCATGCGCCGTCCATAAGGCGGATCGGCGAAGATCAGATCGAACGGCTCCATCGTGCCGACAATGCCAAGCTGGCAGGCGTCACGACGGAGAATCTTTGTATGACCTTGCAGGCCAAGCGCCTCGACATTCTGGCGCAACAGCCCACGGCCCTCCGCAGATTCCTCCACGAAGGTCGCATAACGCGCACCGCGCGAAAGGGCTTCAAGACCGAGCGCGCCAGTGCCTGCGAAAAGGTCAAGCACGCGCGCACCTTCCACCTTTTCGGGGAAGCTGTGCGCGAGAACATTGAACAAGCTCTCGCGCGTGCGGTCCGTGGTGGGGCGAATGGCGTTGGTGGACGGTGTTACAAGCGGGCGACCGCGAAACTTACCGCCGACGATCCGCACCGCCGCCTCCCGATCTGCCACCGCCTGGTTTTCCGCCAGTGGGCTTTCCGCCGGTCGGCTTGCCACCTGGGCGTCCGCCTGGCTTACCGCCCGATTTACCTGCTGGCTTACCACCGTCAGGTCCACGACGTGGACCATCGCTGAAACCGCGTGGACCGGCACCGCTGCGTGCGCCCGAACGCGTATCGCGATCGGAACCGCCGAAACGACCCTCGCCGCGTGCACCGCCCGGCTTGTCGGACTTATATGGCTTGTCGGATTTGAACGTCTTGCGACCCTCAAAACCACCCTGCGAGCGCTCGCCGGAAGCGGCATCGCGCAGCTCGGCGCGCTCGCGCTTGCCGGGACGACGTTCCTTGTGACCGTCCTCACGCTTTTCGCGCGTTTCCGGCCGTCCGCCTTCAGAGCGGGAACCTTCAAAACGCGGGCTCTCAGAGCGAGCGCCGTAAGAGCGGCCTTCTGCGCCCGGCTTTCCGCCAGCACGCGGACCGCTTGAACGTGGGCCTTCCGAACGCTTGTTGTAACGGCGTTCGCCACCCTCGTCGCGACCCTGCTCTGCATCGTCCGAACGACGCGGACGCACCTGCATGTCGCCGCTGAACTTTGCGCCGCGATGCGGCACCTGATGCTCGACGCGGGCAGGCTTGGCAGCGGCCTTTTCACCCTTTGGACGCGCACCGGGCGCCATCCAGACATTGGCGTTGCCGCGACGGCGCGGTTCAACCTTCTCCGTCTTGTCTTCGCGTCCGCGACGACGTTCCGGACGGCTGGAAATCCATTCGCGCTCACGTGGTGCGCGGCGGGTTTCGCCTTCCTGCTCCGGTTGGGCTTCTTCCATCTCGCGACGAGTGCGGCCCTGCACAGCGGCATTGGAGAACTCGTTGAAGATCGGCGCGTCGAAATCGGCACCGGAATCCTCAACCAGCTTGTCGCCAAGCTGGTCGCGCAGCGTGCGACCCTTGATTTCGCGCACAGCGCCTTCTTCAAGATCACCCAGCTGGAACGGGCCGAAAGACACACGGATCAGGCGACCGACGGTCAGACCGAGTGCGCCGAGAATATTCTTCACTTCACGGTTCTTGCCTTCGCGCAGACCGATATTGATCCAGACGTTCGCGCCCTGAACGCGTTCAAGCTCGGCTTCGATGCTGCCATAGAACACGCCATCAACAGCGATACCGTTCTTCAGTTCATCGAGCTGCGGCTGCGTAACCTTGCCATGGGCGCGCACGCGATAACGGCGCAGCCAGCCGGTGGACGGCAGTTCCAGAACCCGCGACAGCCCGCCATCATTGGTGAGCAGCAGAAGTCCTTCGGTATTGATGTCGAGACGACCAACCGACAGTACGCGCGGCATTTCAGCTGGCAGTGCATCGAACACGGTTGGGCGACCTTCCGGATCGCGATTGGTGGTCACGAGACCAGCAGGCTTGTGGTAAAGCCACAGGCGGGTACGCTCGGCCTGCTTCAGCGGCTTGCCGTCGACGGTGATGACGTCAGTGCGCTTCACATTGACCGCAGGGCTATCCAGCACCTTGCCGTTTACCGCGATACGCCCGGCGGCGATCATCGTTTCGGCTTCGCGACGCGAAGCGATGCCGACACGCGCCAGACGCTTGGCAATACGTTCGCTTGTATCTTCTTCGATTTCCACATCGCGCGGGGCACCCCGGCGCGGACCAGCGCGGCGCGCATCGTCCCGGTCGCCATCATCGCGGCGCGGACGGCTGTCGCGACCCGGGCGGTCCGAACGGTCAGACCGCTCGGGGCGATCAGAACGATCAAATCGTCCCGAACCACCCTTGGGGCCGCCTGAGCGCCCGCCGCCGGCGCCACCGGGGCGTCCGTTACGGCCATGAGGCGGCTTGCCGCCCTTGTTATCGTCGTCTTTAGTCATCTGGTATTGGCCTCTCAGCAGCGTTTCCGTGTCACCTTGCACCGTCGAAAGCAGGCAAAGGAATGTCTGGAACGAAAACGCCGTATAAATCTGTTCGCAAATCGGTTTCGATTTCGAGAATTATGCAGTAACAAATCGCTCCAGTGCTTGCGAGCGAAATTTCCCGATCCATGCAATGAAATGGACGTGCATGAAATGGAGTGCACATGAAAAAGGCGGCCTCCGCAACCGTTACCGACATAGCAACACCGATGGATGCCGCGCTGGATGAAGCGCGTGCCGCAGGTGCGCGCGGCGAAGTGCCGATTGGCGCCGTCGTCGTGCATGACGGGCAGATCATTGCCCGCGCCGGAAACCGCACGCGGGAGCTCAACGACGTGACCGCCCATGCCGAGGTGCTGGTCATTCGTCAAGCCGGCGAGGCATTGAGTTCAGAACGGCTGATCGACTGCGATCTCTATGTGACGCTGGAACCCTGCGCCATGTGTGCTGCCGCGATCTCTTTTGCGCGCATCCGCCGCCTTTATTACGGCGCCTCCGACCCCAAGGGTGGCGGCGTCGAGCACGGCCCCCGCTTCTACACCCAGCCCACATGTCATCATGTGCCAGAGATCTATCCGGGCTTCTCGGAAGGCGAAGCACAGAAAATCCTCAAGGATTTTTTCCGCGAGAAGCGCTGAACCCGCATGTCCGAACCTGCCATAAGCCGCCGACAGAATATTCTGGTTTTTGCGCTTGTCGTGCTGCTCGTCGCCACCCTGCTTCTCGGCTGGCTGGGCGCAATCATTCTCATCAATAAATATTATCCGGATTCGGCAATCGCGGCGGAAGATGTGCTGAATTACATTCTGGTCGGCTTCATTGCGATTATTTACATGCCCTGGATTCAGGCACGGACCAATCGCCGCCAGTCCGCAGCGTTTGAAAGGCGTCAATCGCAGCCCGTCGCCGTCACGATGAGGCGCTTCGGTCTGCTTAGCGTCGCGGCCCTCTCTCTGTTACTGGCGTTCGGGCCATTGTCTTTTCAACGGCAGATATACAGCTGGGCTTATGGGACGGGCCTTGTGACCCGGTCCATATATCTGATCGAACTGGTATTTCTGGTTGTGGCTGTGCTGATCATTGGACTGGCGGCAGCCCTTTCAACAATCTTCCCGCGCCCCCACTCAAAACCTTCACCCGCGCCGGAGAACAAGGATCGGGTCGAGCGAGCCAAAATCTGGCTCAGTTGCTTCGGCTGGACCTATGGTCTTTGCGCCGCCTTATGCGTTCTAGCCGGGTTCTTTATCCTCAGATTCTTATAAAACAAAGAGACCAGTCAGCCCTTCGGCTTATGCCCCGTCATATGACGCAAGGTGTCGTCACGCAGTGCGAAATGGTGGAAGAGCGCCATGAATATGTGGCAAACGACGACCGCCAGCAAAGTCCAGCCGAGCGGCCCGTGAAGCGTGCTGCCAATGCTGTTCAGCGTTTCGTTCTGCACGCCAGCCGGATCGAAGATCGGCATGCCGAGGAAAGAAAAGCTCCGCCCCCGACCATAGGCGCGGATCAGCGCGAGCGCCGGAACGGCAAACATCAGCGCATAAATGGCCAGATGACCGAGCAAAGCCGCCTTGCCCATCAGGCCATCCTTGTGCGGACGGTGACCGATATTGGAAAGGCCCCATATACCACGCAGCAGAACCAGAACCAGCAATGCAAAGCCGAGCTGCTGGTGCGCGGACCAGAAAAACGTGAAAACCGCACTGTCCCGCGCCAAAACACGCAGAATAGCCGACATGAACTGCCATAAAAACAGCAACGCCATCAGCCAGTGAAAGCTGCGGGAAACCACACCATAACCGTTGCGGCTGTCCCAGATCGTATTTGCGCTGCTCATTGAACTATACCTTTGAAGCGATGCCCTATCATGCTGCATACAGACAAGAAGTCTTTGATCGAAATCAAATAGAAGTCATGATGCTCAAGATGACAAAAATGTAATGTATTTTCTAAGGGTACTGCCTGCCCGCTCAGAAAACCTTCATACTATACTCAAAATAAAACAGCCATAGCGCTTATACCGCCATGGCTGCTTAAACTAATATAGAGAATTTCCGGAACTTAGTTCCAGGGCAGATAATCGCGCCAGCCCTTGGACTTGCCAGCGGCCTTCTTGCGCTCGCGTTCCTTCTGCGCCTCGTCCTGCCCCAGTTCGCCGGTGGCGGCGGTGGATGCCGGTTCACGATAGGCCAGCGGCGGCTCGCTCAGATATTTGCGGTTCGTGGCCGAACCCTGTGCCTGCTGTGCCCGTTCTGCCTTGATGGCCGCCATTTTCTGCGGATCAACGGTTGGCAAACGGGAATCATATTCTTCGCGACGGCTGTTGCCACCCGGCAGTGCAGTCTTCAGGTTGCTTGCAACCGGACCATCAGCCTCAACCGGCGAGACAAAGTTCGGATTGTCGCGGTTGGCGGTGATTTCATCGCGCAGACGCTTGCGGCGCTGTTCCGGCGATTCCGGCCAGTTTGCACCGCCAGCACTTGCAACGCTTTCCTGCGGCGCAGGCAGCTGGCCCTTATCGCCCGGAGAAGGACGCACAAGATCAGGACGCGGCTTGTAATCGATGCGCTCTTTCTTGTTCTTGCCCTGACCGAAGCTCGCCATATTGGAAACGTCGTCGAAGAGCTGCGCGCCCGACGACTTGTCCGTTCCGTAGGTCGGCGAAGACATGCAGCCTGACAGCGAAAGACCCGCTACAGCCGTCATAAGTATCAGAACTCGTCCGTCAATCTTCATTAGCGCCACTTCTTTTACGCCTGTCGATTCTTTGTTCGCGAGGCTTGCTCCAGCGTGCCTTGCCTCAAAAAACCGGCAACTCCAAGGCAGATCGTGAATTTATTCGAGGACTGCCTTGTACATGAGAGGAACCCATGCGGCAATCCGGCATTAACCTCTATTTCACCATGTTCACGCGCGAGACCGCAACCCCTGTCGCACAAACAAACAATCCGCCCCGGATGAAACCGGAGCGGATTGCAATCTCTGTTATCAGGCTTCGAGCTTGCCAAGCGCCTTCAATTCGCGCAGTGCTTCGGCATCACGCGCCGACACTTCCGGGAATTCCGGATCGGAACCCACATCCGTGGTATAACGCCACGAACGCGCGCATTTCTCGCCTTCGGCGCGAGCAGGCACGACGGCCACACCCTTCACATCGCCAAGCGTGAAAGCACCTTCCGGTGCCGCTGCATCGCTGAACGCAATGCCGCTGGTGATGCAGATTTCCGCGAAATCGAGACCGTCGAGCGAATCGCTCAGGCTCTTGTCGGAAATGTGGACCACCGGCGCTGCTTCCAGCGATGAACCGATGCGCTTGTCTGCACGTTCCAGTTCCAGCGCGCCGGTCACGACACGGCGAACCGCACGCACCTTGCGCCACTTTTCGGCCAGCACGTCATCACGCCATGCGGCAGGCGTCGGGCGGAACTGCTCGGCATGGACCGAAACCGACTGCGGATAGCGATCGAGCCATGCTTCTTCCATGGTGAAAGGCAGCATCGGCGCCAGCCAGGTCGTCAGGCGGTCGAAGATTTCACGCACGGTCTGCAACGCAGCCTTGCGGCGAACGCTCGACGGCGCATCGCAGTAAAGCGCGTCCTTGCGGATGTCGAAATAGAAAGCCGAAAGTTCGACATTCATGAAATCGATCAGCGCGCGGGCGATGCGCTTGAAGTCGAATGTGTCATAGCCGGTGCGCACAACCTCATCCAGCTCCGTCAGACGGTGCAGCATCAGGCGCTCAAGTTCCGGCAGATCGGCATGAGCAACGTTTTCGCCTTCGTCATGCGCCAGCGTGCCCAGCATCCAGCGGATGGTGTTGCGCAGCTTGCGATAGGCATCGATATTGGTCTGGATGATGCTCTTGCCGAGGCGCTGATCTTCCCAATAATCGGTCGTCATGACCCACAGACGCAGGATATCCGCGCCGGATTCCTTGATGACGTCCTGCGGCGTTACCGTATTGCCGAGCGACTTCGACATTTTCTTGCCGTGCTCATCCATGGTGAAACCATGGGTCACGACGGCATTATATGGCGCCCGACCGCGCGTGCCGCAGCTTTCCAGAAGCGACGAATGGAACCAGCCGCGATGCTGATCCGAGCCTTCGAGATAGACGTCTGCCGGCCATTTCATGTCCGGGCGGTCTTCCAGCGTGAAGGTGTGGGTCGATCCGGAATCGAACCACACGTCCAGAATATCGCGCACCTGAACCCAAGGCTCATTGGCGCGGTTGCCGAGGAAACGCTCGCGCGCGCCTTCGGCAAACCATGCATCAGCGCCTTCGGCCTCGAAAGCATCGAGAACACGCTTGTTGACCGCATCGTCCTGAAGGATGTTGCCTTCCTCATCCACGAAAACGCAGATTGGCACGCCCCAGGCGCGCTGACGCGAAAGCACCCAGTCCGGGCGACCTTCGATCATCGAACGCAGGCGCGTCTGACCGGCAGCCGGGACGAAACGCGTATCGTCGATGGCCTTCAACGCACGCGAGCGCAGCGTGGTGCCGTCGCCGAGGTTCTTGTCCATATAGACGAACCATTGCGGCGTGTTGCGGAAGATGACCTGCTTCTTCGAACGCCAGGAATGCGGATAGGAGTGCTTCAGGCGACCGCGGGCGAAGAGCTTGTCATTGGCGATGAGCTGATCCATCACCGACTTGTTGGCGTCGCCCTTCTTGCCGTTGTCGTCGATCACGCGGGCAGCACCGCCTTCGCGGTCCGGACCGAAGCCCGGTGCATCCTTGGTATAATAACCGTCGTCACCGACTGGGAACGGGATGCTCGGATCGATACCGCGCGCTTCCAGTTCACGAACATTGTTCATCCAGGCTTCAAAGTCTTCACGACCATGGCTTGGCGCGGTGTGGACGAAGCCCGTACCCGCATCGTCGGTCACATGATCACCGTCGAGCATCGGAACCGCGAACTCATAGCCGCCCGCAAAACCCTTCAACGGGTGGGCTAGAATAAGAGAATGCATCTCGTCGGCAGAAACACCACGCAGGCGCTTGAACTGAAGCTTTGCCTTGGCAAAGCTTTCTTCAGCCAGCTTGTCGGCGAAGATGAGCTTTTCGCCCGGACGCGGGCCAAAATCGTTCTCGGCTTCCGTGACTTCGTAAAGCCCGTATTCGATACGCGACGAATAGGACACGGCGCGGTTGCCGGGGATGGTCCAGGGGGTAGTAGTCCAAATCACTACGGCGCTACCGGAGAGGTCGCCTATCAGGCTCCAAGCATCGGGAAGTTCAGCTGATGTAACAGTTTTCGCAGAACCTGCACCCCACACCGGGAACTTGACCCAGATCATATCCGACTCGACGTCATGATACTCGACTTCCGCCTCGGCAAGCGCCGTGCGCTCGACAACCGACCACATCACCGGCTTGGAACCGCGATAAAGCTGACCGGAAGCCGCGAACTTGAGAAGCTCGCCAGCGATGCGCGATTCAGCGTGGAAGTTCATCGTCGTGTAGGGGTTTTCGAAATCGCCGAGGATCGCAAGACGCTTGAACTCATCCGTCTGGACCCTGATCCAGTTGGCGGCAAATTCACGGCATTCCTTGCGGAATTCGTTGATCGGCACTTCGTCCTTGTTCTTGCCTTCGGCGCGATATTTTTCCTCGATCTTCCATTCGATCGGCAGGCCGTGGCAATCCCAGCCTGGAACATAGTTCGAGTTGTAACCGCGCATCTGGAACGAGCGGGTGATGACGTCCTTGAGGATCTTGTTCAGCGCATGGCCGATATGGATATTGCCGTTGGCATAGGGCGGGCCATCGTGCAGCACATAAAGCGGGCGGTCTTTCGCCTGCTCGCGCAGCTTCTTGTAAAGGTTCATCCCCTCCCAGCGCTCGACAAACAGCGGTTCGCGCTGCGGCAAGCCCGCGCGCATCGGAAATTCCGTCTGCGGCAGATTGAGGGTTTTAGAGTAATCGATCTTGGTCGTCTCAGTCATGATCGGTATTCGCCTGTGAAGCCTCGGCCAGAAATGGCGGGCATGTGGATCAACGATAACAGGGGACTGTAAGAGCACAGCCGGTCGTTCCCGGACCTCCGCGCCAGATATTGCCTGGCAAAACAGCCATTCAGGCAAAGCGGGAGGCCGGGCCAATAATTCGTATGGCCGTCATGATAAGCCGAAAATCCGTCATCATGGGCACGCTTTTAGCAATGAGCTTTGCAGGAATAAAGAGGCCAGGGGAACAAAGACGCAATAAAACTGCATCCCTGCCCCTGAAAATCTTCACAGTAGCGTCCGCTTCATGCGGTCTGACACGTGGTCAAACCCCAGAACCACTTTAATCAAGTGAGAAGTCGAAACGATAGGTTGCAGACACGCCAACCATGAACTGGTCGCGTGAGCCGCGCTCCTTGACGATGCTCGAATCCTTGGCCGGGCCTTGCAGGCGGGTATATTCGCCAAACAGGCTGGTATCGATCTTGTCTGTCGCCTTCCAGTTGATAACGCCGCCGAAACCGGCCGATTTGAAACCGCCGCCCGGATTGTATTCCGACAGGCCGGACGCTGCCGATTCCTGCGCATCAACGCCGTAATAGGTCTTGAAGTAATCCTTCGACGCAAAAGTTGCACGCGGACCCGCCGAAACGCGGATAACCGGCGTCACATCATAAAATGCGTCGGCGGAAATATCCGCAACAACGCCCTTATGCGCGCGGATGCCCTGACGTACTTCGCCGCGTACGCGCAGCCAGTCGGTCGGATAGACCTCGGCAAAGCCACCCACTTCACCACCGAACTTGGTGTCTTTCAGGCCGTGAATATCATCGTCGCGTTCGAACAGCAGCTTGCCTGCCAGACCGGCGCGGAAACGGTTATTGTCGATCAGCGCGAAGGAAACATTGTCGTTGCGCGAGGAAAACCGCGTTGCTTCGCCCTGACGGCCAAGCGAGATCAGCGGCTGCGCGGAAAAGCGATATTTGTTCGAGCCTTCGAACTTGGGCGCGACCAGCCCGGCAGCGCCGACCTTGAGATACCAGTCGCCAGACCAGAAATGCTTGCGGGCCGGCTGAACCGTTTCCGCCGCATAGATATCTGTCTGCTGCACATCGGCGGCATAAGCAATGGAACCGGTGACGGGAATGAGAGTGCCTGCAACGAGGGCCAGTGAGAGAATACGCAAAACAAGATCTCCGACAAACAGCACCTCGAAACTTCGCAAGGTGTTTAACACTCTCTGTCGGAAATACGTAAAATTTGACTTAAATCTTAGGTAGAAAAATAATCCGCTACACTTCACTCAAACGAAAGAAGACGGTCAAGCTCCGACAATGGGCGGGCACCGGCCAGCAAGGCGCGGGCTTCTTCCTCGTCGCGCTTCATCTGCTCGATCAGCGGGTCCAGCCCGTCAAATTTCACTTCGCCGCGCAGAAAGCCGAAGAACGAAACACAGGCGACTTCACCGTAAAGGTCGCCAGAGAAATCGAACAGGAAGGTTTCGAGAAGCGGCGAGCCATCGCTATCCACCGTCGGGCGGCGGCCAAAACTGGCAACCCCGTCATGCAGGCTGCCATCCTGCCTGCGGAAACGAACGGCATAAATGCCATGTTTCAGGCTGGTCTGGGCGCTGACCTTCATATTGGCGGTGGGGAAGCCGAGCGTGCGCCCTAGCTTCTTGCCGTGAATGACCTCACCGCAGACGGCATAGCGATAGCCAAGCAGTCCTGCCGCTCCAGCAACATCGCCATCGCACAACAGATTGCGAACGCGTGTGGACGAAACGAGATTATTGCCTTCATCGGTAAAGGCATCCACCAGCGTCACGTGGAAACCAGCGCCCTCGCCTGCCTGCAGGAGAAATTCCGGCGTGCCGCGTCGACCCTTGCCGAAGTGAAAGTCGTAGCCGGTCACGACACGGCTGGCATGCAGCTTTTCGACCAGAATATGCTGTACAAAGTCTTCCGCCGACCGGCTGGAGAATTCGGCAGTGAAAGGCTGCTCGACAACCGCGTGAAAGCCCATGTGCCGCAGGATCGATGCCTTTTCACGCGCGTCGGTAAGCCGATCGATCGGCTCGTCCGGCTTGAAGAAACTGCGCGGATGCGGCTCGAATGTCAGCACGACTGCAGGCAGGTTTTCCTTGGCCGCGATTTCCAGCGCCCGCTCAAGCACGGCCTGATGTCCGCGATGAACACCATCAAAATTGCCGATGGCCACCACGCAATTGCGCAGACGCTCCGGCAAGGCGTCGGTTCCCGAAAGACGTTGGAAATCAGAATTCGTCATGGTGTGCCTGAGTCTTGACTTGCTTCAGTCCGGGCTTGTTCGATCATTCCCGCATTGTACGAAATTATCAGACGAGTGCGTAAAGCTCCGCCACCGGACGATGCCCGTGCTTCTCCAGAAACGCTTCCATCTTTGCAAGATCGACAGTTCCGTTGTCCGCATAATCGGCAGCATGCACGCCGCCCGAAATATAAAGCACATCGAGACCGAAACCGGCAGCGCCCTTCACATCGGTCAGTACGCCATCACCAATGCCGAGAATGCGGCTCTTGTCGACAGGGCCGCCGCGAACTTCCTCGGCTGCATGCAGCGCGGCCTCATAAATCGGGCGATGCGGCTTTCCGGCGATCAGCGTGCGACCGCCCAACTGGCTGTAATCACGCGCAAGAGCGCCCGCACACCAGACAAGACGCGGACCGCGCTCGACCATGATGTCGGGATTGGCGCAGATGAAAGGCAGATTGCGCGAACGCAGACGCTGGAGCAGGTCGGCGTAATCGGCGGGCGTTTCTACATCGTCATCGGCGAGGCCGGTGCAGACGACGCCATCGGCCTCGAATTCTTCCACCAGTTCCACATCCAGCCCGTCATAGATCGACAATTCGTTTTCGCGACCGATATGCAGAACCTTGCGCGGACCTTCAACGATCAGATCGCGGGTCACGTCGCCGGAGGTGACGATACGGTCATAGGTATCCGCCGGTACGCCCAGCGTTTCCAGCTGTGCTTCGACACCCGGATGCGGACGCGGAGAATTGGTAACGAGAATGACCGTGACGCCCTTGGCGCGGGCGCGCTTCAAGGCAGCGACAGCAGCCGGATGTGCGGCGACGCCATTATGCACCACGCCCCAGACGTCGCAGAAGAACACGTCATACTGGCCGGTCAGGTCGTTGAGGCTTGCAAGCTGCTTCATAGTCTTCCTCTTGATATTCCATTTTCGAGCTGGAACGCCGCCCGCATATGCAAGCCGCATGCGCTCCATCTAACGCAGCCTATCAAAACTGTCACGAGCTTTACCGCCAATAAGCCGAGAAAGCACCGCGTCCAAATACCCCATAAGAAATGACTCAATAAGCCGTCGAGCAGATTCACCGATCATTTACCGCACTTCGTGACCGACTGTTAGAAAGATGCTGCTAGGAACAGCGCACAACCTTTCAGTTTAACAAAAAACAACACAACCTTTCGGGCGGGCGTGGATTTGAATAATTGGAGCGGACCAGCAAGGCGGCTTTTCGTCGCCTGCATGACAGGCGTTGCGCGCAAAGCCAATTTCGGAAGCCTTTCCGAAAGAACAAACCGATTCCGCAGCGATGAACGCGGCAATTTCGCCATGATGACGGCGATATTGCTGGTGCCGCTGTTGCTTGCTGGCATGGTCGCCATGGACGCCACCAATCTCATGCGCACACGCAACAATGTGCAGGCCGCCCTCGATGCTGCAGCGCTGGCAGTCGGCAAGCGCTTTTCGACCGGCGCAAGCGAAGCCGACATGCAGGACTATGGCAGTAAGGTCTTCAATGTGAACCTGACCGCACTTTCCGCAGACCGCGTCGCATTTGCCATCAAGTTTCCGCAAACATCGAACGATAACCAGCAGATCGAAGCCACGGCCAACTTCCAATATACGTCTCTGTTCGGCTCCATAGCAGCGCAACTGACCAATTCCGCAGACGAGTGGGACAACAAGCAATATGCGATGAGTTCCTTCGTACGGCTCAAAAACACCGTCGAAGTCGCGCTTGTGCTCGATAACTCAGGCTCCATGAATGACAATGGCGCCGGCTCGAACACGCAGCGTCTGCAACTGCTGAAAGACGCAGCAACACAGCTTGTCGACACCATGGCTGCACAATCGGCGCTGATCACGCGCGTTGAAAAGCCAGTGCAGTTCTCGCTGGTGCCTTTCGCGGGCTCCGTCAACATCGGACCCAGCTATCTCAAAGAAACATGGATGGACCCAAGCGGAACCTCGCCGGTCAATCTCGAGAACTTCACGCTTCCGGTTAAGATCGACAGCACGCGCAGTATTGTCGAGAACCCGACAGGCAGCGGCCTTTACTTTAAATCGGGTACAGGCTGGGGCACAGACAATAACAAGGCCTTTTCCCGCGCTGTTCTCTATGCCGATCTCGCAAAGCGCTCGTCCGCATCGTGGATTCCGTGGGCAGGATGCGTTGAGGCGCGCCCGGGCACCCTGGCGCTGGACGTGACCCCGCCATCCGTCGGCAAGCCGGAAACCCTGTTCGTGCCAATGTTTGGCCCGGCGGAATATTACGATGCCGACAAGAACGGAAACCCGACCAACCTCACGCTGAACAGCTGGTGGACAGACGACACCAGCTTGACGGGCCTGGCCCGCCAGAACGACCTCAAGAAATATTATCTGAACAATGTGCTGTCGAAGCAGTCTTCTGGTGGTGGGCCAAACTATAGTTGCACGACCACGGCCATCACGCGCCTGACCGACATCTCCACCGATGCAGGCAAGACGACGATCAAGACGGCGATCAAGGCCATGCAGCCAAATGGCGGTACGAATGTGCCCGAAGGCATGGCGTGGGGATGGCGCACACTTGTACAGGGCGCGCCGTTTACGGAAGGCCGCCCATCGACCGACCGCGGCAACGACAAGGTTGTGATCGTGCTCACCGATGGCGCCAATACGTACTATACGTATAATTCGCTTGCTGGATCGAACAGGGATAAGGCCAGCAACCTGTCCTACTATTCGGCGCATGGTTATACGAGCCGCACCACGAAGGGCTACAGCCAGACCCGTCTGTTTCAGGAAAGCGGCGTGTCTGTCTCGCAGGACAACAGCGTCTATACCAAGGCGATGAATGCCCGCTTCAACAAGCTTTGCAACAATGCGAAAGATGCCAATATCATCGTTATGACCGTTGCGGTGGACCTGAACACCAGCAAGACGGACGAGAAAGCCCAGATCGAGCTACTGAAAACCTGCTCGTCTGACTCTCGCGTCCGTCTCGACGGCGGCAAGCCTGCCAAGCTGTTCTGGAACACCACCGGTGGCAATCTGTCGGAAACGTTCCGCCAGATTGGCGATGAGCTGTCAAACCTGCGTATCTCGGGTTGATCCTGCAAACCGAGCCACCATATGCGGAGCGGGCCACATGGCCCTCCGCATGTCGGGTCGCTTGATCCCTTCGCGAACGGTGCAAATTAACCATCATTCGCCTGTCAAATTTTTCAGGCAATCTTGACATTAAAAGATCAGGCCTCTATCTCAGAGGCACGTTAGCACTCTGGAAGAGAGAGTGCTAACAGCGCGGATCGGTTTGATCCGCATAACAGGGTTCAACGTCTATAACACCAAGGGTTATACCATGGCTGATATCAAGTTCCGCCCGCTTCATGACCGCGTCGTCGTTCGTCGCGTTGAATCGGAAGCAAAGACCGCTGGCGGGATCATTATCCCTGACTCCGCTAAGGAAAAGCCGCAGGAAGGCGAAGTTGTCGCTGCTGGCGCCGGCGCTCGTGACGAAGCTGGCAAGCTGGTTCCTCTGGACGTCAAGGCTGGCGACAAGGTTCTGTTCGGCAAGTGGTCCGGCACGGAAGTCAAGATCAACGGCGAAGACCTGCTGATCATGAAGGAATCCGACATTCTCGGTATTGTCGGCTAACACTTCCAGCTGGGTATCGTCGGCTAATTTCATTTAGCCCGGAGCGGTTTCGCTCCTACCTCAAAACCAATTCACCATACCTGACCGGGATATTCCCAGGAGAGTAAAATGGCTGCAAAAGACGTAAAATTCGGTCGCACTGCGCGCGAAAAGATGCTGCGCGGCGTCGATATCCTCGCTGACGCTGTAAAGGTCACGCTCGGCCCGAAAGGCCGCAACGTTGTAATCGACAAGTCCTTCGGCGCTCCGCGCATCACCAAGGACGGCGTTTCGGTTGCCAAGGAAGTCGAACTGGAAGACAAGTTCGAAAACATGGGCGCACAGATGCTGCGCGAAGTGGCTTCCAAGACCAACGACACTGCCGGTGACGGCACCACCACCGCGACCGTTCTCGGTCAGGCTATCGTTCAGGAAGGCGCCAAGGCTGTTGCCGCTGGCATGAACCCGATGGACCTGAAGCGCGGTATCGACCTCGCAGTTTCGGAAGTTGTTGCAAACCTTCTCGGCAAGGCCAAGAAGATCAACACCTCGGAAGAAGTTGCTCAGGTTGGCACGATCTCCGCTAACGGCGAAGCCGAAATCGGCAAGATGATCGCTGAAGCGATGCAGAAAGTCGGCAACGAAGGCGTCATCACGGTTGAAGAAGCCAAGACCGCCGAAACCGAACTCGAAGTCGTTGAAGGCATGCAGTTCGACCGCGGCTACCTGTCGCCGTACTTCGTCACCAACCCTGAAAAGATGGTTGCTGATCTCGAAGACGCTTACATCCTTCTGCACGAAAAGAAGCTCTCGAACCTCCAGGCTCTTCTGCCGGTTCTCGAAGCTGTCGTTCAGACCTCCAAGCCGCTCCTCATCATCGCTGAAGACGTTGAAGGCGAAGCTCTTGCTACCCTCGTCGTCAACAAGCTGCGTGGCGGCCTGAAGATTGCTGCTGTCAAGGCTCCTGGCTTCGGCGACCGCCGCAAGGCCATGCTCGAAGACATCGCGATCCTCACCGGTGGTCAGGTTATCTCCGAAGATCTCGGCATCAAGCTCGAAAGCGTTACGCTCGACATGCTCGGCCGCGCCAAGAAGGTGTCGATTTCCAAGGAAAACACCACGATCGTCGACGGTGCAGGCCAGAAGGCCGAAATCGACGCTCGCGTTGGCCAGATCAAGCAGCAGATCGAAGAAACCTCTTCGGACTACGACCGTGAAAAGCTTCAGGAGCGCCTTGCCAAGCTCGCTGGCGGCGTTGCCGTGATCCGCGTTGGCGGTGCAACGGAAGTTGAAGTCAAGGAAAAGAAGGACCGCGTTGACGACGCCCTGAACGCAACCCGCGCTGCGGTTGAAGAAGGCATCGTTGCTGGCGGCGGTACCGCTCTGCTCCGCGCTTCGGTTCAGATCAAGGCCAAGGGCATCAATGCTGACCAGGAAGCTGGCATCAACATCGTTCGTCGTGCGATCCAGGCTCCGGCCCGTCAGATCACGACCAACGCTGGTGAAGAAGCTTCGGTTATCGTTGGCAAGATCCTCGAGAACGGCGCTGACACCTTTGGCTACAACACTGCCAACGGCGAATATGGCGATCTGATCGCTCTCGGCATCGTTGATCCGGTCAAGGTTGTCCGTACGGCTCTGCAGAACGCAGCTTCGGTTGCTGGCCTGCTGATCACCACGGAAGCAATGATTGCTGAACTGCCGAAGAAGGATGCAGCTCCGGCTGGCATGCCTGGCGGCATGGGCGGTATGGGTGGTATGGATTTCTAAGAAATCCATAAAGCACTACTTTAAAGAGAACCTCCGGCTTTGGCCGGAGGTTTTTTTATGTCTAAAGACCCAAAAGTCATCCTTGATTGGCGAATACTAAGCCAAACCCCCAGACCAATAATGAGCCCGCGCATATGCAGGAGAGTGGTTAATCGGCACTTTTCTCATTACATTACGTAACTATCTGTGATTTATAAAAAATTTACCGTTTAACCCCTTTGCCGATGTTAAAATTCTATTTTAGAAAGTTCTCATTGACTTGAGGCAACCAATCATGGTCAATCCCGGTTGACATGAGATGGACTTCCAGTTTGCCCCCGCACCCCGGAAGTCCTGTCTCAGGCAACAGGAAAGGCAGGCTTCGGCCTGCCTTTCCACTTTAAGGCGTATTTTCACAAATTTCTGGCCCGTAGATTTTACTACGAAATTCAGCTCAAGCTTGCGCTCGACTGCTTCAGCTTGCCTCCCGCCGATTTTGCCCTATCGTTATCGCAATGTGAGAGAGGACGGAAAATCATATGCGTAAGGAACTGCCAATCGATATTGCCCCCAAGGATGGTCGCAAGATTACCGTCGTGTGGACTGACGAAGACGATCAGCGCAATGAATCGATTGCGCAATATCGTTCGCTCGCCCAATTAAACGCTGGCGGCGGACAGTGGGATGAGACCGATACCGGCTGGTGGACATTCACCGACAGCAAGACCCAGCGCAAAATCGAGCCGACCGCGTGGATCTCCGAAACCGAAGGCGGTGACGACGAAAACGAAGGCAACTGACCGGCGCAGAAATTCACGCTCAAATAAAGTTGAATTTCCTAATCATATTTTGTCAAATAGCTCCGTAAGGAAAAGACGGAGCTACCAATTCGTTGGTAGTGCTATATTCATTGCGTCAGAGCCCGATACGGGCCGAAAGCTAGCCGGAGACATGAAATGACCGCCACGCGTACCGAAACAGATACTTTCGGACCGATTGATGTTCCCGCCGACCGCTATTGGGGCGCACAGACACAGCGCTCCTTGCAGAATTTCAAGATCGGCGGCGAGCGCATGCCTCTCCCGCTCGTTCACGCGCTGGGCGTCGTCAAGCGCGCCGCAGCCGAAACCAATATAGCACTTGGCAAGCTCGACCCGGTTCTGGGTCAGGTCGTAGCCGTTGCGGCTTCCGAAGTGATCGAAGGCAAGCTTGACGATCATTTTCCGCTCGTCGTCTGGCAGACGGGTTCCGGCACCCAGTCGAACATGAACGCCAATGAAGTGATCTCCAATCGCGCCATCGAACTGCTTGGCGGCGAGAAGGGTTCGAAAAAGCCGGTTCATCCGAACGACCACGTCAATATGAGCCAGTCGTCCAATGACAGCTTCCCGACGGCGATCCACATCGCCACGGCGGTTGAAGCGGTCAATCGCCTTTACCCGGCACTGGAGCATCTGACCAAGGCGCTCAAGGTCAAGGAAGAAGCCTTCAAGGACATCATCAAGATCGGACGCACCCATACGCAGGATGCGACGCCGGTCACGCTCGGTCAGGAATTTTCCGGTTATCGTGCAGCGCTTGAATATGCGCGTCATCGCATCGAGCAGTCCCTCGCCGATGTTTTCCTGCTCGCGCAGGGCGGCACGGCAGTGGGCACCGGTCTCAATGCCCCGATCGGTTTCGACGGCGGCTTTGCTGATGCGGTCAGCGAAATCACCGGCCTGTCGTTCAAGACAGCGCCGAACAAGTTCGAAGCGCTGGCCAGCCATGGCGCAATTCTCAACTTCCATGGCAGCCTGAACGCGCTGGCGGCTGATCTGTTCAAGATCGCCAACGATATCCGCTTCCTCGGCTCCGGCCCACGCTCCGGCCTCGGCGAACTGTCCCTGCCGGAAAATGAGCCTGGCTCATCGATCATGCCGGGCAAGGTGAACCCGACGCAGGCCGAAGCTATGACCATGGTGGCAACGCAGGTCTTCGGCAACCAGACCACAGTGACCGTTGCCGCCAGCCAGGGCCATTTCGAGCTGAACGTGTTCAAGCCGGTCATCGCTTACAATGTCCTGCAATCGATCCGTTTGCTCAGCGATGCCATGGTTTCCTTCGCCGATCATTGCGTGGACGGCATTGAAGCCAATGAAAGCCGCATCAAGGAACTTCTGGATCGTTCGCTGATGCTGGTGACCGCGCTGGCACCTGCAATCGGCTACGACGGTGCAGCAAAGATCGCCAAGACCGCGCATAAGAACGGCACGACCCTGCGCGAGGAAGCGCTGGCAAGTGGGCTGGTGAGTGCTGAAGACTACGACCGGCTCGTCCGGGCGGAGCGCATGATCGCGCCTGAGTAATCAGGCGTACATGATCGTCTATATGCAGTGAACAAACTGTCGAGAATTATACGGCTTTTCTTGACAGTCATTAGTCGATAATTGGTGGCTCAGTTCAACAGGAGATAACTCCCTCATGTCTTCGATTACCCCACAGTCCAACGGCGCTGTAACGCTCATCGCCCGCGTGTTCCTTTCGATCCTCTTCATCATTGCCGGTTTCGGCAAGCTGACGGCTCTTTCCGGCACGGCTGGCTATTTTGCAGGCCTCGGCCTTCCGCTTCCGATGGTTACGGCTGTGGTTGTCGGTCTCGTTGAGTTTGTTGGCGGCATTGCCATTCTGGTCGGTTTCCAGACCCGTATCGCGGCAGCAATCGTCGGCCTGTTCACCATCGGTGCAACGCTCGTTGCACACATGAACTTCGCTGAAGGCATGAACGCCCTGATGGCACAGAAGAATCTGGCAATCGCTGGCGGCCTCTTCCTGCTTGCTCTGCATGGTGCAGGTTCGCTGTCGATCGACGCCAAGCGCGGCTGATCGAAACAAGCCGTATCCGCCGCCGTTTGCATCGGCTGCGGTCCGCATGAAATGAAAAAAGCCGCGCCCGGTGTTTCAAACTGGCGCGGTTTTTTTCTGTTTTCCACCGCTTTCGCACCGCCAGCCCGAACACACAATTTTTATCAGAATTCTCTTTTCAAAACGGTCCACCGGTAGTTGTGTAATATTGGCCTGTCAGATAATGGAGCCGCTTATTTTAGCGTTTAGGAACAACCGCTCCGCGAACGATCAATTGCATTCAAGTTTCCTCCCCAAGCATAGATTGTAGAGAAAAATGACTGTTTCCTCCGCAGCCAGCAGCCAGTCTCCCACTGGCTCAACCCCTATTGGAAATTTCGGTTTCGCACTCACCAGCCTGACCGTTCTGTTCTTCATGTGGGGCTTCATCACCAGCCTCAACGACATCCTGATCCCGCATCTGAAGAACGTCTTCCAGCTCAACTATACCCAGTCGATGCTGATCCAGTTCTGCTTCTTCGGCGCATACTTCATCGTTTCACTGCCTGCCGGAGCGCTCGTGAAGCGGATCTCCTACAAACGCGCCATCGTCGTCGGCCTTGTGGTCGCCGCCATCGGCTGCGCCCTGTTCATTCCGGCAGCGTCCTACCGGGTCTATGGGCTGTTTCTCGGCGCGCTCTTCGTGCTGGCGTCCGGCGTCACGATCCTGCAAGTGTCTGCCAACCCCTATGTCACGATCCTCGGCAAGCCGGAAACGGCTGCAAGCCGCCTGACGCTGACACAGGCATTCAACTCGCTCGGTACGACGCTTGCCCCGCTCTTCGGTGCGATGCTGATCCTTTCCGCTGCAACAGGGGCCGTCAACAGCGCCACCGAAGCCGATGCCGTCAAGTTCCCCTATCTCTTGCTGGCACTCGCCTTTGTCGTTCTTGCCATCGTCTTCGCTATCCTGAAGCTGCCGGATGTCGAAGCCGAAGAAAGCACCGTCGCGGATGAAGGTTCTGCCTGGCAGTACCGGCATCTGGTGCTGGGCGCCATCGGCATCTTCGTCTATGTGGGCGCGGAAGTCAGCGTCGGCAGCTTCCTCGTCAACTTCCTGAGCGACCCGAGTGTGGTTGGCTTGTCGGAAACCGATGCTGCGCATCACGTCGCCTATTTCTGGGGTGGAGCCATGGTTGGCCGCTTCATCGGCTCGGCAGCCATGCGCTATATCGATGACGGCAAGGCGCTGGCCTTCAATGCTGTGGCAGCCATCCTGTTGCTGCTCCTCACTGTCGCGACAACAGGCAACGCCTCCATGTGGGCGGTTCTGGCTATCGGTCTGTTCAACTCGATCATGTTCCCGACCATCTTCAGTCTGGCGCTGCACGGTCTTGGCAAGCACACCAGCCAGGGCTCGGCGATCCTGAATCTGGCCATTGTCGGCGGTGCGATCATCCCGCTGATACAGGGCGCGCTGGCCGATACGGTCGGCATTCATCATGCCTTCCTGATGCCGATCATCTGCTATGTCTACATCGCCTTTTACGGCCTCGTCGGCAGCAGACCGAAACGCTGAACCTGAAAATGACAAAAGCCGGTCTGAACCCAGACCGGCTTTTTCATTGAATGTCGGACCATAACAGAAGCGTCAGGCAGCAAGACCCTTGCGGATACGCTCGGCAATTTCCGCGATGCGCGCATTGCCATGGCTGCGGCGCGCCGAAACGAGGCAGGCCTGCGAACGCAGGATGACGCCATCTTCCAGCACCTTGAGGCGATTGGCGCGCAGGGTGGAGCCGGTCGACGTAATATCGACGATCATGTCGGCAGAACCTGCCGCCGGAGCGCCTTCGGTTGCGCCAAGGCTTTCCACGATGCGATAGACCTGAATGCCGTGCTTCTGCGAGAAGAACTGCTGCGTCAGGCGCCAATATTTGGTGGCGATGCGCAGGCGACGACCATGACGCTGGCGGAAATCCGCTGCCACATCATCAAGATCGGCCATGCTGGTCACATCGCGCCAGACTTCCGGCACCGCGACGACGACATCGGCGTGGCCGAAACCCAGTTCCGCCTCGATGGCCACGCGCTCATCGGCATGGGCCAGTGTTTCGCGCACGAGGTCTTCCCCCGTAACGCCCATATCGACGCTTCCATAACCCAGCTCGCGGGCAATCTCCGAAGCCGACAGGAACAGAATATCGAGATCGTCTTCACCTTCGACGCGCGCGCGGTAATTGCGGTCGTCATCCGGCAGGATCACCTTGTATCCGGCCTTTTCGAGAACGGCGAGCGTCTGCTCCTTCAGCCGACCCTTGGACGGCAATGCCAGTGTGACGCTCATTTCGTTGCTCCCGCCAATGCCTGAAGCCGGTCCAGCCAGATGGAGAAGCCAACGCCGGGAATATTTTCGGAAGCGCCAAGCATAGTCAAAAGCCGGTCGTAACGGCCGCCGCCGGCCAGAACCGCATCCTTTTCCACGCCGGAGGCGCGAATTTCATAGACAAGGCCGGTATAGTAATCGAGCGGACGACCGAACGAGGCGTCATAGACGATATCGCTGGTCTTGATGCCAGCCGCAGCAATCGCTTCGGCCCGGGCTTCAAACTTCTGAAGCACGGCACCAAGATCAAGCGCATTTTCGGATGCGAAAGCGCGCAAGGTGACCGATGCGGAATCCAGCGTGACATGGGTTTCCAGAAACTGCTTGAGCAGATCGAGCGCCGAAGCCGGGAAACGCGTGGCGGCCAGATCTTCCTTTTCGATCAGGCGGCGGGCGATTTCCGCAGGCGAACGGCCAGCGCCCGGCGAAATGCCAGCTTCCAGCATTTCGGTTTCCAGCATGCGCGCAAGGCCGGTTTCATCGCCTTCGGCAACAAGAACGGCAAGTGTTTCCGGCAGCGGATCGCGCCGTTGCGCGCCCGTCAGTTCAGCCAGAGCCAGTTGCATGGAATGCGCATCGCCGAAGGAGCGCAGCAGCTTCTTGCGCCAGCCCTGCGGCAGACCGAGCGCCTTGAGCATACCGGCAAACACCGACTGATCGCCCAGAACGATATCGAGCCCGGCTTGCGGGACGACGGAGCGAACACAGGACAGCGCATCGGCAATCGAGCGCGCATCCGAAGCCGCCTCATCGGCAGCACCCAGATCCTCGATCCCGGCCTGAAGAAACTCAGCCGCGCCATCACGACGCTGCCGGAACACTTCGCCAAGATAGGCGTAACGTTTCGGCGTCGCAGCATTGAGCGCAATATGGTTGCGACAAACAGGAATGGTGAATTCCGGCCGCAGGCACAGGCTGTCGCCATTTTCGTTTTCGGTGAGGAAAATACGACGGCGCAAATCCTCGCCTGCCATATCCAGAAATGGATCAGCAGGCTGGATCAGCGGTATTTCCACCAGATCGGCATCGCGCGCATCAAGCTCTGTGCGAAGCGCGTTGAAAACCGGCGATGTGCGCGTTGCGGCCATGGTTCCGATCACTTTGCGGCTTGAGCGCGGTCCTGCGCCTGACTGCTGAGAATTTCCCGAACCGCTTCGACCAGACCGTCTTCCTTGACGGTGATCTGCGCCGGGCGGCTCTCGCGCCAGGTCACATTGTCCTCGATCTCGGCGGAAAGACGCTTGCCTTCGACCAGATCCTTGATCTGCACTTCACCGGCTTCGCGCTCCTGCGAGCCCTGAATGATCACGCATGGCGCTTCGCGACGGTCGGCATATTTCATCTGCGCCTTCATGCCGGAACCACCGACATACATTTCTGCGCGGATTCCCTGCTGGCGCAGATCCGAGACCATCTTCTGATAGCGGCCGAGGCTTTCCGTGTCCTTGTCCATCACCAGCACGACAACCGGGCCGACGACATCGGACACATCCAGCTTGCCGAGATTTTTAAGCGCCGTCATCAGACGCGAAACACCGATGGAGAAGCCCGTTGCCGGAACCGGCTCGCCACGGAAGCGCGACACAAGGCCGTCATAACGACCACCACCGCCAACCGAACCGAACACGACCTTCTGGCCGTCTTCATTGGTCACGTCGAACAGAAGCTCTGCTTCGAACACCGGGCCGGTGTAATATTCAAGACCACGCACCACGGACGGGTCGATCTTCACGCGGCCATCATAGCCGCCCGCCGAGAACAGCGCCTGCATGTCGGCGAGTTCGGTGACGCCTTCTTCGCCCTTGGCATTGCCCGCAACGACAGCGCGAAGATTGGCGATCGTATCGGCACCCGTCGCACCACCGGCGGCGGTGAAAGCCAGCACCTTTTCAATCGCGGCATCAGCCAGTTCGGCACCCTTGGTGAAATCGCCACTTTCGTCGAGGCGACCCTTGCCAAGCAGAAGGCGCACGCCTTCGGGACCGAACTTGTCGAGCTTGTCGATGGCGCGCAGTACGTTCAGGCGCTTCGCAGCATTGCCCTCGCCTTCAAGGCCGATGGCATCCAGCACACCGTCCAGAACCTTGCGGTTGTTGACGCGGATCGCGTAATCGCCACGGCGAATGCCAAGACGCTCCAGCGTATCGGCCATCATCATGCACATTTCGGCATCGGCGGAGACGTTCGGCGCGCCAACCGTGTCAGCGTCGAACTGCATGAACTGACGGAAGCGGCCAGGACCCGGCTTCTCGTTGCGGAACACCCAGCCATTGCGATAGCTGCGATAAGGCTTTGGCAACGACTCGAAATTCTCGGCCACGTAGCGCGCCAGCGGCGCAGTCAGATCGTAGCGCAGCGACAGCCACTGCTCGTCGTCGTCCTGAAAGGAGAACACGCCCTCATTCGGACGGTCCTGATCCGGAAGGAACTTTCCGAGCGCGTCCGTATATTCCACCAGCGGCGTTTCCACCGGCTCAAAACCATAGAGGTCATAGACTTCGCGGATCGTCGCCATCATCTTTTCGGCGGCGCGCAAGTCGTCCGGAACCCGATCGACAAACCCGCGCGGCAGCCGCGCCTTCATCTTGTCCGCTTTATCGGCCATTTTTCCTGCCTGATCGCTAAGTATATACAATATATGCCGGAAGAACCGGCAAATACTCGAAAACCGAGTGTTGCCGGTTTCCTAACCGATCAGGCCCGTTGCGGCAAGTGCAGGAAGCGTGTTCAGCGTGCGGCAATGGCGACGGCGGCGCCCGCCATCATGCCAGCGCTGGTCCGATTGGCGATGCGCATCATGCGCGGGCTGCGCAAAACACGCCGCGCCTGCGCGGCCAGCACCACCCAGGCTGTGTCCACTGCCGCCAGCACGACAAACATGACAGCGAGCAATTCTGCCCAGCCAACCAGCGAAACATGGGTGATATCCACGACCGTTGGCAGAATGGCGATATAGAAGACCATGATCTTCGGATTGCCGAGCGTGACCGCAAGCGCGCTGAGGAACAGCTTGCGCCCTTCACCCTCGCGCGGAATAGCGTTTTCATCCGCTTCTTCATCGACCGGCGCGATCCACATTTTCCACGACAGATAGATCAAATAGGCGACGCCTGCATATTTCAGCACTAGAAACGCGGCGTGGAAGCTGTTGGCCAAAGCCGACAGGCCCCAGACGGCAAGCGACAGCCAGACGGCGTCACCAAGCCAGAGACCGAACATGAATGGAAAAACGCCCTTGTGCCCCCGGCTGATGACGCGCGCCACCAGCGCGCCGACATTCGGCCCCGGCGTGCCTGCGGCTACGACCAGAATACCCGCGAAAGCAATGAGCGACGTCAAATCCATGGCTGTTCCTCCGAATGAACCCTGCTTTTCGCAGAAAGATCGCCGGTTATCAATCTCCGGTTTATTGGGCTCCGGTTTATTGGGGGCGCTTGAATGCCAGCCGCAGCTTTTCGACATGGGCGCGGCAATGGCAGCCTTCGATATGGTCGTTGACCAGACCCATGGCCTGCATGAAGGCATAAACCGTGGTCGGCCCCACAAAGGACCAGCCGCGCTTTTTCAAATCCTTGGAGATGCGAATGGAAGTATCGGTTTTCGGATTGGCAATCAGTGTCGGATAATCCACGACGACAGGGCGGTCCTCCGCTCCCGGCTCAAACGACCAGAAATAGGCCGCAAGCGAGCCTTTTTCCGCGACAAGTTCGATGGCGCGGTTTGCATTGTTGATCGTGGATTCAATCTTGCCGCGATGACGCACAATGCCCTTGTCGGCCAGAAGACGCTCGACGTCCTTGCCGTCATATTGCGCCACACGGTGGAAATCGAAGCCATCGAAAGCGGCGCGAAAGTTCTCGCGCTTGCGCAGGATGGTGAGCCAGGACAGACCCGACTGAAAGCCTTCAAGGCAAATCTTCTCGAACAGCCGATAATCGTTGGAGACCGGCACACCCCATTCATTGTCATGATAGGCGAGATAGTCCGGCAATATGCCAGGCCAGAAGCAACGGGTCTTGCCATCTTCGCTGACGATCAGACCGGTTTTCACTTCGGCAATATCACTCATTTCCCGCCTCCAATTTCCTGCTCATAGCCTTGTTCGAAAACTGTTTCCCACTTTTCGGGGGCATGCGCAAAGCTTCATCGATCATTAAACATGTGACGCAACCTGACGCTAACCACAACTCTACTTAGACTGTCGCCTGCGCAGAACACGCGACCAAAATTTACCTTTCCGATTCCATTGGGGCGCACAATCCCATCATGAAATTAGGGGCTGTTCTCCTGACAGGACGTGTCAGGAGCCGCAGCCGGGCAACCGCGCCAATGGACCCAGACAGGTAACGCAACCGGGATGATGGCGCAAAGAGGGACGGATCTGGACCATGCAACCACGTCATCTTCTTTTGATCGGATCGCTTGCAGCGATTGCTGTTTCCATCGTCAGCACCGGCATGGCTTTCGCCAATGACCGTTACGCGACCTTGCCGCCGGTGGCTGTCAGCCCCGACCTATCCGCACCGTGGGTAGCACAGCTGCATGGCCAGCCGGCACGCATGCGCCAGATGCCGGACGGCACCGTCCAGCAGCCGGTGCGTCGCACCACGGTCAAGCAAAAGCAGAAATCCAAGGCGAATTATCGTCAGGTTTCCTACCAGCGCCCGGCAAGCAATCCAGCCACAGCTCCATCCAAGCATCAGATCGACCCGGCCTATCTGCCGCAGAGCGTTTCCTATTCCGGCAGTGAAAAGTCCGGCACGATCGTGATCGATACCAGCAAGCGCTTTCTCTATCTCGTCCAGTCCGACGGCAAGGCCATGCGTTACGGCGTCGGCGTGGGCAAGCAAGGTTTCAGCTGGAAAGGTTCGCAGCGCATCAGCCGCAAGGCTGAATGGCCGACCTGGACGCCGCCCAAGGAAATGATTGCCCGCGAACGCCGCAAGGGCCGCATCCTGCCTGCGCGCATGGATGGCGGCGTCAACAATCCGCTTGGCGCGCGCGCCCTTTATCTGGGTTCGACGCTTTACCGTATTCATGGCACCAACCAGCCGTGGACCATCGGCAAAGCCATGTCTTCGGGTTGCATCCGCATGCGTAACGAGGATGTGACCGATCTCTATGAACGTGTTCCCATCGGCACCCGCGTTGTCGTTCGCTGATCCGTTCCGGAACAGTTTTACAGTCAAACGAAGCCGCCCTCTCCGCAGGGCGGCTTTTTTACATTCATAATACTGAAACATTGGTTTTTTTGATGAAATCAACCTGCCACAGGCCCAAAAACAACCTGAAAAGGCTTTTGCTTTTCCCGCGAACACCCATATGCTGCCAATGATGATTTGAAAAAACATGGACGGCGCCGCCAGAGGGCGGCCACAAATGCGGCTGTATTGGAATTATGAACCGGTGTCGCATTTGGATGGAGGGAAAGGATAGATCATGACCGTACCGACCGTAAAACTAAACGACGGCAACCATATTCCGCAGCTCGGTTACGGTGTCTGGCAGGTGGGCAATGATGAAGCGGTTACAGCCGTCAGCGAGGCGCTGAAAGCGGGTTACCGGCACATCGACACCGCCGCCATCTATGGCAATGAAGAAGGCGTAGGCAAAGCCATCAACAATTCGGGCGTTGCACGCGGCGACATCTTCCTGACGACGAAACTCTGGAACAGCGATCAGGGCTATGAATCGACGCTGAAAGCATTTGCGACCAGCCTGAAAAAGCTCGGCACGGATTATGTCGATCTTTATCTGATTCACTGGCCGATGCCTTCCAAAGACCTGTTCATGGAAACCTGGCGCGCCTTCATCAAGCTGAAGGAAGAAGGCCTCGTGAAGTCTATCGGCGTGTCGAACTTTCGCACGGCCGATCTTGAACGCCTGATCAAGGAAAGCGGCGTAACGCCGGTTCTCAACCAGATCGAGCTGCATCCGCAGTTCCAGCAGGACGAGCTGCGTCTGTTCCACGGCAAGCACAACATCGCTACCGAAGCCTGGAGCCCGCTTGGGCAGGGCAAGATTCTGGCAGACGAGAAGCTGAAGGCGATTGCCGCCAAGCACGGCAAGTCCGTCGCGCAGGTCATCCTGCGCTGGCATATCGAGACCGGCAATATCGTCATTCCGAAGTCGGTCACGCCTGCCCGCATCAAGGAAAATTTCGAGGTCTTCGATTTCAGCCTCAATGGCACCGATCACGATGCCATCACCAAGCTGGACAAGACCGATGGCCGTATCGGCCCGAACCCGGCGACATTCTCGGCGGGCTAATTCAAAACATATGAACAAAAAGCCGGGCAATTGCCCGGCTTTTTTTATCGCAGCAATTTCAGGCTGCCGGTCAATGAGCGAACCCATTTGGCAGGACCGGCGATCCCCACCCCATCGATGAGCTCGGCGGCAAGATCGCGGTTCGGAAACGTGGTTTCATATTCCGCATAGACATGCATTGCCCGTGCGAAGGCTGGAAAGGCGACAACCGCCTCCCTGTCTTCATGTACCGCCGCCTTCAACAGTATCGACCGGATCGTTTCCGCGTCCGCTTGCAGGATCGGCACAGGACGGTCCGAGCTGATATCGATGGCGACGCCTGAGCGATCAACCAGCTGCCGCGCAGCAACATAAGGCAGTTGCGCGCCAAGTCCGATCGAGATGGCCGCGACCGTGTTTGCCAGCAGGCCTTGGGCCAGATCAGGGTTGACGATAACGGCAAGACGCAGATCTTCCTGCATGATGGCTCCAGAGTTACAGTGTTTCCGCGAGAGAAATACACTGCATCTTCTGGTCGATCCTGCCTTTCTTACCTCTTGATTGCCATGATAAGGTAGATTCTACCCTAAACTGACGACATTGAGGTGGATTTCTTGAGCGTGCTGGAACCTTCCGATATTCGCATTCTCGAAGCTTTGCAGGAAGACGGTCGCCTGACCAATCAGGCTCTCGCCGATCAGGTCGGCATGTCCACGTCGCCAAGCTGGCGCAAGATGCGCAAGCTGGAAGAAGATGGCGTGATCGATGGTTATCGGGCTAGCCTCAATCGCAAGGCAATCGGCCTTGGCGTCATGGCTTTCGTGCGGATCAAGATTGACAGTCACAGCGAGCTGGAGGCGGAACAGTTTGCCGCCGAGCTGATGGGGCTCGACGACGTGATCACCTGCTACAGCATCGCTGGCGATGCTGATTTTCTGCTTCAGGTGGTCTCACGCGATCTCGACACCTACGCCGATTTCGCCATGTCCACCCTGCGCCGCCTGCCCCGTATCAAGGAAATGCAGACGACCTTCGTTTTGAAGGAAACGAAAAGCTTCAAGGGCTTTCCGTTGCACTATGCCGCGTCAGTGAAGACGGGAGTTTGAGAGCGCAACCGGCTTCGGCCCGCCATAGGCCCAGTCGATCAGCTCCACCGTATGAACAATCGGCAGTTTGCTGCCGGTGGCGATCTGGGTCATGCAACCGATATTGCCTGTCGCGATGAGGGTGGCGCCGGTTGCCTCGATATTCTTCACCTTGCGGTCACGCAGCTTGGCAGCAATCTCCGGCTGCATGATGTTATAGGTGCCAGCCGATCCGCAGCAGAGGTGCCCTTCCAGCGGTTCCTTTACCGTAAAGCCTGCCTTCGAGAGCAGATCTTTCGGCTGCCGCACGATTTTTTGCCCGTGCTGCATCGAACAGGCCGAATGATAGGCGACCGTCAGCGCCTGCGGCGCATCGGGTTCCGGCAGGTCGATGCCGGTGAGATATTCCGTGATATCCTTTGCCAGCGCCGAAACCCGCGCAGCCTTATCCTGATAGGCCGGATCAAGCCGCAACATGTAACCATAATCCTTGATCGTCGTGCCGCAGCCGGACGCCGTGACGATGATCGCATCGAGACCGCCCGCCTCAATCTCGCGCGTCCAGACATCGACATTGTGCCGCGCCTGTTCAAGCGCCTGTTCTTCACGGCCCATATGGTGAACCAGCGAACCGCAGCAGCCTTCGCCTTTCGGCGTCACCACTTCGATGCCGAAGCGGTTCAAAAGCCGCAACGTGGCGGCATTGATACCCGGATTGAGCACAGGCTGCGCACAACCGTTGAGAATTGCCACGCGACCGCGCTTTTCGCCCTTGGCGGCGCTGACGGTTTCGATGGGAACTGCCGCTGGCAGGTTTTGCGGCGCGAGATCAAGCATGGCCGCCATGGGTTTCAGGGCGTCGCTCTTGCGCAACAGCGGAGCAAACGGCTTGCCCAGTTTCGCCAGTTTCAGCGCGGCACGGAACCGGCCCGGATAGGGCAGAACCTGCGCCAGAACACCACGCAGAAAGCGGTTCATGAACGGGCGCTTGTAGGTCTTCTCGATATGCGCGCGGGCATGATCGACCAGATGCATGTAATTGACGCCCGAAGGGCACGTCGTCATGCAGGACAGGCACGACAGGCAGCGGTCGACATGGCGCACGACTTCCTCATCCGCCGGACGGCCGTTTTCCAGCATGTCCTTGATCAGATAAATGCGCCCGCGCGGGCTGTCGAGTTCATTGCCCAGCGTCACATAGGTCGGGCATGTGGCCGTGCAGAAGCCGCAATGCACGCATTTGCGCAGGATCTTTTCCGATTCCAGAACACCGGGATCGCGCAGCTGGTCGGGGCTGAAATGAGTTTGCATCGTGTCACGCTCCAACCTGATGAGAATGCATACGGCCCGGATTGAGAATATTTTCCGGATCGAATTGCTGCTTCAACCGCTGCGACAAAGCCGCAAGCGCTGCCGGTTGCGGTTCGAACACATCATTGCCAGCACGGACCGTCTCTGGCGCGCGCACCAGCGTCGCGTGACCGCCACCATATCTGGCAATGAGTTTGCGCAAGATCTGCGCTTCCGGATCTGCTTCCATCCGCATCCAGATCAAGCCACCCTGCCAGTCGTAATAGGCGTCGACGCCCGCGTGACGGCGGAATTCGTCCACCATCTGCCAACCCTGCATCGGCGTCATTGAAACGCGCCAGACAGCGCGATTGTCGCCCGCATTGGCATAAGGCAACACATCGCGCACCTCGCGCCAAAGCTGCTGCGACTGCGCCCCGTCGAGCGTTTCCACCGCGCCGGATTGGCGAAGCAGCGCCTGCAATTGGCGGCTGCGATGCTCGACCGAAGGCGCGAAACCTTCAAGCCGCAACACGGTCGCCGCTTCCCAGCCAAGCTTTCCATCAAGGAAGCGATTGGCGACCGTCGGCGGCAAATGCGCTGCGGAAGCGACTTCCTCGCGCGATCCCACCGCCATGGCCATGACGCGCGCCGCCTGTTCATCGGTCAGCCCGCGCACGACAAGCGTGGCTGCCGTTTCCGGGTTCGGCAGAACCTTGAACGTCACCTCTGTGGCGACGCCCAGCGTGCCCCAGGAATTGGCCATGCCCTTGGACAGGTCATAACCCGTCACGTTCTTGACCACGCGACCACCGGATTTGAACAATTCGCCCCGCCCGGACACAACGCGCACGCCAAGCACATGGTCACGCGCAGCGCCCGCCTTGAGACGGCGCGGACCGGACAGATTGGCAGCAAGCGCACCGCCGATCGTGCCGCGACCAGCCTCGCCCGACAGCAACGGGCCGTAATCCATCGGCTCGAAATGAAAACACTGATTGTTGTCAGCCAAAAGTTTTTCGATCTCGACCATCGGCGTTCCGGCCTTTGCCGAAAGCACCAGCTCGTCCGGCTCATACAAGGTCACGCCTGTCAACCGCGACACGTCGAGCACGCGACCGGCATCGACGCTGTGTCCGATACCGCGCTTGGAGCCATGGCCGATGATTTCCAGCGGGGTGGAACTGGCCAGCGCATCCTGCACCGCATCCAGAACACCCGCCTCATCTTGCGGCTTTAGAATATTTGCATCGCTCATGATCAAAACCACAACTCAGAATCGGGGAATATCCGGGAAGGACAGCTCGCCGCGATGCACATGCATGCGACCAAGCTCGGCGCAGCGGCGCAATTGCGGAAACACCTTGCCGGGATTGAGCAGATGCTTGGCATCGAAGGCACATTTGACGCGCATCTGCTGGTCGAGGTCGATGTCGTTGAACATTTCCGGCATCAGATCGCGCTTTTCGATGCCGACGCCATGCTCGCCGGTGAGAACACCACCAACTTTCACGCAGAGCCGCAAAATGTCCGCGCCGAAGTTTTCAGCAGCTTCCAGTTCACCCGGAATATTCGCATCATAGAGGATCAGCGGGTGCAGATTGCCGTCGCCTGCATGGAACACATTGGCCACCCGCAATCCGTATTTTTCGGACAAGTCGCGCATGCCTGACAGCACGCGCGGCAGCTCTTTGCGCGGAATGGTGCCATCCATACACAGATAATCGGGTGAAATGCGCCCCACCGCCGGGAAAGCCGCCTTGCGTCCGGCCCAGAAAGCCAGACGCTGCTCTTCCGACTGCGACAGAATACAGGTCGTGGAACCATTGCGCAGCGCCAACGCTTCGACCCGACCGATCAAGTGATCGACCTCGACTGGCGGACCGTCGAGTTCGACGATCAGAAGCGCTTCCACATCAAGCGGATAGCCGACACGGACAAAATCCTCCGCCGCTTTGATGGCAGGCCGATCCATCATCTCCATCCCGCCGGGAATGATGCCTGCGCCGATAATATCGGCCACGCACTGGCCAGCCTGTTCGCTGGATGGAAAGCCGACCATCACGGCGCGCGCCGTTTCCGGCTTTTGCAGAATGCGCACCGTGATTTCCGTCACCACGCCAAGCAGGCCTTCCGAGCCGGTCATCAGACCGAGAAGATCATAGCCCTCGCTGTCGAGATGTTTGCCGCCGAGGCGGAGCACCTCACCGGTGATCAGCACCATTTCGATGCCGAGCACATTATTCGCGGTCAGGCCGTATTTGAGGCAATGCACGCCACCTGCATTTTCTGCGACATTGCCGCCGATGGAACAGGCAATCTGCGACGAGGGATCGGGCGCATAGTAAAAGCCCTCATGCTCGACGGCTTTGGTAATGCCAAGATTGGTCACGCCCGGCTGCACCACGGCAACGCGGTTTGGATAATCGATTTCAAGAATGCGATTGAAGCGGGACATGCCGAGCAGCACCGCATCCTGCAAGGGCATCGAGCCGCCGGACAGCGATGTGCCCGCGCCGCGTGGCACGACGCGAATACCGTTTTCGTGGCAATAACGCAGAACTTGTGAGACCTGATCGACCGTTTCCGGCAGCACAACCACCAGCGGTAGCGAGCGATGCGCAGTCAGGCCGTCGCTCTCGAACACCCGCATTGCATTGACGGTATCGACCACGCCCTCGCCCGGTACGATGCCGCGCAGATCATCCACGATCTGCCCGCGCCGCTGCATAACGGACGCATCCGGCTCCGGCATAATCAATCCGCTCATTTGCTCCTCCGCCGCTGGTCAGGCCCTTTTCGTCAAGGCGCCGCCAGCCCTCAAATGCCGTCCCGGCTTTCATCCTCGCTTGAGAACCGGAGCGGTCGTAACGCATCGTTTTCGCGCCATGCCAGACTGGATGGACAGACCCAAACTTTTCTGGAATAGCTCTAACATGCACAGTGCACCCTGCACCGTATTCGTCAAGTGGTAAATCATTTTTACCACTTGTGCCGTTCGCATAACAGTTTTCACGCTGCGGCATAATTGCTTGCCGAGCCTTACAACGCCGTGTCGGTTTGTTTTCGCATTTCCACCCGCAAAACCGTTTCACACTTTTGCTGGAAATGCGTTAGATGCAATTGAAATGCAGGCCAATTCGGTAGGAGGGGGATCACGCGATCATGATGAGCAGCAGTCTGGCCGATATGGAAATCTTTGCCCGCGTTGTCGCAACCGGCAGCATGTCGGCGGCGGCTCGCGATCTCGGCCTTTCCCCCGCGGTGGTTTCCAAGCGTCTTGGTCGTCTGGAAGAACGCCTCGGTACCCGGCTCCTGCAACGCACAACGCGGCAGATCGCGCTGACCGAGGCCGGTCAGGGCTATCACGAGCGCGTCCTGGCCATTCTGTCCAATATCGAGGAAGCGGAAGCTTTCGTCGCGCGGCGTTCCGCCGATGCGCGTGGCACGCTGAAAATCTCGGCCCCGACGACCTTCGGGCGCATGCATATCGCCCCCTATCTGGTGCCTTTCATGCGCGCCAATGCCGACCTGACGGTCAATATGCAATTGACCGACGAAATGGTCGATATTGTCGGCGACGGCTATGATCTTGCCATCCGCATTGGCGAATTGTCGGATTCGACCCTTGTCGCCCGCAGGCTGGCGCCCGTCCGCCGCCTGCTCGTCGCCTCGCCCGGCTATATCGCGGAACGCGGCACGCCCGAGACAATCGAAGACTTGCAGGCGCATATCTGCCTTGCGCCGCACAATAATGATCCATGGCGGCTTGAAGGTCCGAAGGGGCCAATCGTCATTCGCCCGGTCGGTCCGCTCCAGACCAATTCCAGCGAAATGGTGCGCGAGGCCGTGCTGGCCGGTCTCGGCATCGCGCAACGCTCCACATGGGACATTGGCCCGGAACTCGCGGCAGGCAAGCTGGTGCAGGTGCTGCCCGACTATACCGCCTCACGCAATGTGGCCATTCACGCGGTCTATCCCTCGAAACAGTTCCTGCCTGCCAAGGTGCGCCTGTTCATAGATTATCTCGCCGACCTTTACGGCCCTGTACCTTATTGGGAGAGCGGCAGTTCTCCACAGGTCGCATCTCAAAAATAGACATCAAGTCTTTCGCTGGCTATGTAACGCTGCGCATTAGAATGCGTGCATATAAATGCGATGCGGCATGAACTCCCATCATGCCGGCCGTGTCGTTCCGACTTTTGAGGAAAGATAATGAACACTCCGATCCGTTTTATTCTCGCCATCATCGTTGCCGTTGTCGTCGGTTGCGGCTTCATGTTCTACGACAAGTCCCGCGGTGCGGAATGGGTCGTGTCACCACAGCAGATCGAACAGGCGAAGTCTGAAGGCAAGCCCGGCTTCGAAAGCCGTCCGGGCACGGTAACCGTGCTGCCGATCCGCAGCGAAACCGCTGACGCCCTGCCTTTCAAATGGGCGATGTATGGCGTTGTCGCGGGTCTGTTCGTGCTTGTTGCGACGCGCAAGCGCAAAAAGGCTTAAAACGCCCCTCTTCCAACCATCAGAAAGCCCGGCTGGATCGCCAGTCGGGCTTTATTTTCAATATATTCCGTTGCCGGGTCCGTCCCTTGCGGCTACCTTGCCGCCGATACGCAAAGGGCTTGAACGGCATGGCCGAAACGATTTTCTCCCGCATACAGACGAGCCGCACAGCGGACGACGTCGTGTACCAGATCGAGACGCTCATTCTGGAGGGCGTTCTGCGCGGCGGCGACCGTCTGCCCGGCGAGCGTGAACTGGCGCGTCAGTTCGACATTTCCCGGCCCATCCTGCGCGATGCCCTGAAGCGCCTTGAAATGGCAGGCCTTTTGACCTCACGCCACGGCGGCGGAACATTCGTGGCCGATGTCATCGGACAGGTCTTCAGCGCGCCCGTGGTCAAGCTTTTTGCCGATCATCGCAAGGCAACCGCCGATTATCTGGAATATCGCCGAGAGATCGAAAGCATTGCCGCCGAATATGCAGCGCTTCGGGCTACGCCCGCCGACAAGGCGCTGCTGACGGAAATCATGAATGCGATGGAAACCGCGCATGGAGCGAGCGACTTCGACACCGAAGCGCGCCTTGATGTCGAACTGCATAACGCGGTTGGCGAAGCAGCGCATAATATCGTGCTGCTCCACACATTGCGCTCCTGCTACCAGCTTTTGAAGGACGGTGTGTTTTATAACCGCAGCCTGATCTACAGCTATCCCGGCGTCGCCGACATGTTCCTCTCGCAGCATCGCGCTATTTACGATGCCGTGATGGCCGGCAACCCGCAAGCAGCCCGCGAAGCGGTGCAAAAACATATCCGCTTCGTCGAGCAGGCAACGCACGACCGCGAGCTGAACGAAGAACGCGAGCGCGTCTCGCGGCTGCGCTTCCGCCAGCGTGCGGGCACCAATGCGGTGAAGGAAGTGAAGGACGAGGGCGAATGACCGGTGTGATTTTCAAGGATGCGTGCGGCCCGCAAAACATCCGCCTTTATGCCATCGGCGATGTGCATGGGCGCTTCGATCTATTGCAGGACATGCATGGATTGATCCGCGCCGATCTCGATCATCGCCCTGTCCATGACTGGCGCATCATCCATCTTGGCGATTATATCGACCGGGGGCCGCAATCGAAGGAAGTGCTCGACTTTCTCATTGATGCAGCCAGGCAAGATCCGCGCATCCTGTCGCTGCTTGGCAATCACGACGAAGGCTTTCTCAATTACCTCGCCACCGGCGACACGGCAGGCATCTTCGCCTTGCATGGCGGCGTGGAAACCGGGCTCTCCTATGGCGTGGAACTGGATTTTTCCGATACGGATAAAGCCCGGCGCAGCCACGAAGCACTGGTGAAAGCCGTGCCGCAGGCGCATATCGATTTCATACGCTCAATGCCGCGCTGGCTCTCGTTCGGGGACTTCTTTTTCTGCCACGCAGGCGTCGATCCGGCCCTGCCGCTCGAAGAGCAGGACCCTGACGATCTCATCTGGATACGGACGCTGTTTTTGAAATGGACCGATCCCCTCGCAAAGGTGATCATCCATGGGCACACACCGCAAGGTGCAGTCGATGTTCAACCCAACCGGGTCAATCTCGACACCTATGCCTGGAAGAGCGGTTTGCTCTCGGCAATCGCAATCGACGGTGTGGAAAAGCGCTTCATCGAAGCGCATTAACCGAAATTAGTGAGCGCTGGAAATTCCGTAACCGTCGCTCGAAACCATGGTGTTACCGGCATCAACGGTGAAGATGCCGACTGCCATGAACACGATCGCGGAGACCATCAGGACGGTAAGAAGGGCGGCATGCTTGGCGGTCATATTCGGAAACTCTCTCGACGGTTGCCGGATGAAATTCGATAAAACGAGCCGCCGTTACGAGCATGGCGTGAAGCCCTGCCCGACCGATCATTGCCCGGGAGACGGCGTTCAGTTACACCCGATAAAAGTTACCCGCAACTGAACGGAAGCGTCGTTCACCGCGCTTTTTTCACAAATCCACGCATTGCTGACAGGATGTGGCAAAGCAGCAACGCGAAGCTTATCCTTAAGGTTAATGTTGGGTTTACAAGCTTGTAGCTGAAGGGGGAGAAGTCTTCCTCTCCGGATGAGCGACCGGGAATCGCAAGAGCGGCCTTGCCCGTTCTAGATTCGGCCGATCCAGGCTTTGGCCAGTGCAGCACCCGCCTTATCGGAAGAGCGACCGACGCTCTCGGCCAGTTGCGGGAAGGCCTTGTCCCAGCCCGGTGCGAAGTCTTCGATTTCGTCGGCGAGTTGGGCATTCCACTGTTTGACCAGTCTGGTATCGGCCTCGAAATGGAACTGGGTGCCATAGACCGCCCGTCCGATCCGGTAGGCCTGATTCTGCGTCATGTCGCTCGACGCCATATGCACCGCCCCCTCGGGGAGGGTGAATGTATCGCGGTGCCAGTGGAAGATCGGAAACGCATTGCCTGCTGTCGACAAAACCGGATCGCGCTGCCCTTCATCGGTCAGGCGCACTTCCTGCCAGCCGAACTCCATCGGGCGGTCGAGAATATTCTCGCCGCCATAGGCGCGCGCCACAAGCTGACTGCCAAGGCAAATGCCGAGCACTGCCTTGTCCTTGTCACCAAAGCCGCGGATGAGATCAAGCAGATGTGGGAAATAGGCAAATTCGGCGTCGGCCAGCGCATTCTGCTCGCCGCCCAGAACGATCAGCGCATTATGTTCGCTGGCATCGGCGGGCAGCGCATCGCCATTATAGGGGTGGCGCAAATCAATCGAATAACCGGCTTGCGTGAGGACAGGTTCAATCTGCCCCAGCCCTGCACCGTCATAATTCTGGACGACCAATACGCGCATAGACCACCCCATAAATCTCGTTTTCTTTGGCTAGCATGAAAAAGGCCCGGACAACAGCCGGGCCTTTGATTGATGGATGCCGATTATTCGACGACCGACACACTGACCGTTCGGCCCGCCACGAGGTGCACGCCGTCCGGCACATCCTCCAACTTCACCCGGACCGGCACGCGCTGCGCAAGGCGCACCCAGTTGAAAGTCGGCGTGACATTGGCGAGCAGGCTGGTGGTCGCGGTGCGTTCACGATCTTCGATACCGCCAGCAATGCCTTCCACCTTGCCCTTGAGCTGCACCTTGCTGCCCATGACATCGACCAGAACCGGATCGCCGATCTTGATGCGCTCAAGCTTGTTTTCCTCGAAATAGCCCGAGACATAGTAGGAATCCGTGTCCACCAGCGCCGTCACGGCAGAACCTGCGGTGACGTAGTCGCCCGGCTGGAGCGAGAAGTTGGTGATGACGCCGTTGACCGTCGCCTTGACCGAAGACCGTTCCATATTGAGCGCGGCCAGATCACGGTCCAAACCGGCCTGACGGTAAGCCGCCTCGGCCTGCATGGCTGTGGTTTCGACCTGTTCCAGCTTCTGGCGGGTTACGGTCGTGTCGTTGAGCTGGCGATAACGGACGAGATCGCGATCGGCCATGTCGAGCGCGGCCTTGCTGCTATCCACCTTGGCTTCAGCAGTCTGCAGCGCCAGCTTGTAACGCGCCTGATCGATGCGGAAAATCACATCGCCCTTTTTGACGTTCTCATTGTCGCGAACGAGAACCTCGCTCACCAGACCCGAAACGTCAGGCGCAACACGCACCACATCGGCAAGGATCTTGCCGTCGCGTGTCCACGGCGCATTCATGTAATAGTCCCAGAGATGCCAGCCAAGCAGCCCCGCCATTGTGACCATGACGAGGGTGAGAAAAACCCGGCCAGTATGTGCGAAGAGCTTTTTCATCAGTCTATTCCGTTCAAGATAATGGCGGCAGCGCCAAGAATGCAGAAATACATGGCGGCATCGAACAAGGGCCGGTGCCACACAAAACGGTAGAAACGCACGCGCGCCAGCAGGCGCTGCATGATCGTATTGAGGACATAGGCGCCAAGCGCCAGCACGCCCAGAGTGGGGATATAGATCCCGTATATATCGAGTTCAGGTCTCATGATCGTTCACATTCAGGTCTTCACGGGGCTGTTCTTCCGGCGGCTGTTTGTCAGGCAGCTTGCGGCAGCTCCAATTGCGGGCGCGGCGGCAAAGCAAAAGGCGGCGCCTTGGGAAACAGGTTAAAACGCAGCGCCACCAGTGCAAGCCGCGGACGGCGGGCAACAGCGGGCGAACCGTTTTCGATGATCGCCGCTATCGCCTTGTCGATGGACGCAAGCAGTTGTTCATCGGTATTCTTGCGCGACTGACCGTCCGGTCCATGCTTGGACAGGGCCCGATAATGCGCGCCGACACCGTCCAGCACCGCATCCACCGCATCGCGGCAAGGCTCGGCCAGTTTGGCGCGATATTGCTGCAGGTCGATGGCGTTCATCCCGTTGCGCAGATCGCGCAGCAGATCGACCTTGGCGACATCCGCCGACGGGATCAGCGCCAGACGCGGCGTCATCATGCCGATGCGGTCGATCATGCGCAGTAACAGGCGGTTCATATGCTGCCGGCGATGGCGGCTCGGACCGCGTTCAGTTGCCGCGACGATGTCGCGCCAGCCAGCCTTGACCAGACGCCGCACGCTCCATTCAGCACCGACCGAGCGCACGATAGATGTGATCACCGCAGCCATAACAATACCGACAACCGTCGCCAGATTGGCATTGGCAAAGGTCACGAAATCCGACGTGGCGTGGCTTTGCAGCATGAGCATGTTCGGCAGGTTCACACAGAGCACCATGCCCAGCAGAAACTGCGATGGAATTGCCAGAAGCACACCGGCAGGCACCAGAAACAGACCCAGCACCAGCGCCAGCGGGAAGAAGCCATCCACCAGCGGCAGCAGCGCAAATTCGAAGACAAAAGCCGCTACAATCACGATCAGCAGCAGCCAGTTGAACTTGCGCATCACCGGCACGGGATCGTCCATCGTCGCGAAGATACAGCAGAAGATACCTGCCATCATCGCGGCTGCACTGCCCTGCGCCCAGCCTGTGGCAATCCAGAAAGCCGTTGCCACACCGGTTGCGAGAAAGGCCGAGAAGCCCGACAGAAACGCCATGCCATAATCGCGGTGCGCCGGACGCCCCTTCAGATGGGCATCGTAACGACGCCAGCGCAGTGCATGACCGCGCTTCGCACCGGAAACGATATCCTGACGCAGCGTGATGCAATCGCTCCAGATCTGGACCAGATCGCGTACACGCGCGGCCACATTGAACGGCAAAAGCTCGCCCCAGCTTGAGGCATCCTTACCGTGACGCTCGATCTCGTCGATCAGCTTCAACAAAACCGCGCGGCGCTCTTCGCTGAGGTTTTCGCCGCTTTCGAGCCAGTCACAGGCTTCGTCAAGAAGCTTCTGAACTGCGGGGTGCCAAGGCTTTTCGCCCTCACCCGGCTTCAGCACGATGACATCGTGCAGACAGGAAATGATCGGCAGCACGGCAACCATGCGCTGTTGCAGCACATGCAGCATGGTTCCGACGCCGCGGATCGACGAAGTGTCATAGGCCACATGGGTCGTCAGATTGCGCAGTTCCAGCGCATCGGCGGCCAGACGCTGGCGGTCGCGAAGGAATTGCGGGCTGGCGCCCTCGCCACGCATGGTGGCGACGGCCAGCCGTGAACCCTCACGCAGCCAGTTGTCGATACGACCGACCAGAACCGGACCGCTGTGGCGCGGAAAGACAAGGCGGTTGACCACTGCCGCACAGATAATGCCAATGGCAATTTCCTCGACGCGGCCAAGCGCATAATCAAAAGTGGTTTCAGGAACAGAAACCACGGCAAAACTTGCAATCGCCACGGTATAACCGGCGAGCATGAACAGATAGCTGCGCGGCGTGCCGTCGAGCAGGCTGATCGCCAGACAGACGCCCATCCACAGGCCAATGGCGACGGTCAGAATCTCCGGCGAATTGATCAGATGCGGCACGAAAAGGATCGTGACCGCACCGCCAATAATCGTGCCGACCAGACGATAGAGACCCTTGGATGTGGTGGCCCCCGAAAGCGGATGCGCGACAATGTAAACGGCGGCAATCGACCAATATGGGTTCGGCAGATTGGCCATCAGCGCAATCCACAAGGCAAGCATACCGGCGGCGAACGTCTTCAAGGAAAAGACGACATCCCAGAATTTCGGTGTTGTTTCGGCGAGCTTGGTCATGGTTTTCGAAGGCAGCGTTGGTTTAAAGGTTGAGGAACTTCTCGTTCAGCTTGCGCAATACTTCCATGGCGACATCGACCTGTTCGGCGTCGAAATCGCTTAAGAACTGCGTCCGAAGACGTGCCGCAGACTTTTCCACCTTGGTGGCAACGGCGCGCCCGTCTTCTGTCAACTGGATGAGTTTGACGCGACGATCGGCATCGTCGGCGACGCGCAGGATCAGGCCATCCTTCTCCAGCTCATCGACGACACGAACGATCGTAGCCCCCTCGATGCCGACCCGTTCGGCCAGCACCCCCTGGGGGATCAGATCGCCATGCCGCAAGAGGGTCATCAGCGGAACGGCTTTCGCATCGGAAAGACCATGTTCCGCCATTGCCGCATCAAAGGCTTTCCGCCATCCTCTGGCGGTGCTTGCAAGAAGCGGCGCGAATTCGACCCAGGCTTGTTTCATCACTTCAATTCCATTCAAATAGATAGCTTCATACCTATATGGATACAATCTAATTAGATTCAACCACCAGACATTTCCCATCAATTGTTTGTGTAAGCTTTTCTTCAGGTGAGAGCGGTTTTCAATGCGGAGGCTGGCAGAACGGTCACACAAAGCGCTTGACCGGCGGGCTTTCCCTCTGCCATCGATGCGAACATGCGCGCCAATTACAGAATGCAACGACTTTATATTGAGGATGACCTCGCCCCGGAGACGCCGGTCGAGGCTGCGCCGCAGGCTGCCCACTATCTCATTCACGTGTTACGCCTGAAAGAAGGCGATGAAGTTCTCGCTTTCAACGGGCGCGATGGTGAATGGAAGGCCCGGCTGAAGCCGGAAGGCAAGAAGCGCGTTCTGCTCGTACCCGTTGAGGAGACGCGCCCGCAGCCAGCGCCAAGCGATCTCGTCTATTGTTTCGCGCCGCTGAAACAGGGCCGCCTCGATTATATGGTGCAAAAGGCTGTTGAGATGGGCGCAGGCGTTTTGCAGCCGGTCGTCACCCAGCACACGCAGGTGCCGAAGCTCAGCACCGATAAAATAAAGGCCAATGCCATCGAGGCAGCCGAGCAATGCGGCGTGCTCAGCCTACCGGAATGCCGCGACGCAGTGCGTTTCGACCGCTTTATCGACCAGTGGGACCCGTCTCGCCATCTGATCTTTTGCGATGAAGGCCACGAATCGGACGACCCCTTGAGCATTCTGCAAGGTTTGAAGGCCCAATCGAAGCCTTGGCCGATTGGGCTTCTGATCGGCCCGGAAGGCGGATTTTCGGAAGAAGAGCGGCAATTGCTGCACCGTCTGCCCTTCGTGACCGCCATTCCGCTCGGCCCTCGCATTTTGCGGGCGGATACAGCTGCGGTTGCGGCCATGGCTCTGGTACAGGCCATTCTCGGCGAGTGGAGAAATGCGGCATGATGTTCTCTAAATCGATCGTTCAATGAAATTGACTTGCGTGATTTGACAAATTTGTCCAATCACGCTGACAAGCTGAAATACCACCAGGGATAGACTGTATGGCGCGCGATACGACTGACGAAACGGCACTGACGGGCGTTGAAGAACTTGCGATCTATCTTGCCGGGGGAAACAAACCCAAGGATGCTTGGCGCATCGGCACCGAGCACGAGAAATTTCCCTTCTATACCGCTGACAACAGCCCTGTCCCCTATGCAGGCCCGCGCGGCATCAAAGCCATTCTGGAAGGCATGCAGGCCATGCTCGGCTGGGAGCCGATCATGGATGAAGGCAACATCATCGGATTGGTGGAGCCGACCGGACAGGGCGCAATTTCGCTGGAACCGGGCGGGCAGTTCGAGCTTTCCGGCGCACCGCTTACGACCATTCACCAGACCTGCCGCGAGATGAACGCCCATTTGAGCCAGGTGCGTGAAATCGCCGAACCTCTGGGCATTCGTTTTCTCGGCGTCGGCGGCAGCCCGAAATGGACGCTGGCCGAAACCCCGGTCATGCCGAAGTCGCGCTACAAGATCATGACCAACTACATGCCGAAGGTCGGCCATGAAGGTCTGGACATGATGTACCGGACCTCGACCATTCAGGTGAATCTCGACTTCAGCTCTGAACGCGACATGCGCCGCAAGATGCAGGTTTCGATGAAACTGCAATCGGTCGCCACGGCGCTGTTTTCCAGCTCACCCTTCACCGAAGGCAAGCCAAACGGTCTACTGTCGTGGCGGTCGAGCATCTGGCGCGATACCGACAACCAGCGCGCCGGTGTGCTGCCTTTCGTCTTCTCGGAAAATTTCGGCTTTGCTGACTATGTCAACTGGGCGCTCGATATTCCGATGTATTTCATCCTGCGCGATGGCCGTTATCACGACTGCACCCATGTCACTTTCCGCCAGTTCATGAACGGCGCTTTGAAGGGTGAAGTCAGCGATCCCGTTCCGAATATGGGCGACTGGACCAACCATCTTTCGACACTGTTCCCGGAAGTTCGCCTCAAGCGCTTCCTTGAAATGCGCGGTGCAGACGGTGGCCCGTGGCGGCGCATCTGCGCCTTGCCAGCCTATTGGGTCGGCCTGCTCTATGACGAAGAAGCGCTGACGGCAGCCGAAATGCTGACCAAGGACTGGACCTATGAAGAGGTTCTGGCGCTGCGCAATGACGTGCCCACCAAAGCGCTCACTGCAACATTCCGTGGCAAGCCGCTGGAAGGCATCGCCCGCGAAACGCTGAAGATTTCGCGTCTCGGCCTGAAGAACCGTAACAAGCTGAACCCGGAAGGCTTTGACGAAACCCACTTCCTCGCGCCCCTCGAAGAAATCGTCGCCGCCGGCATCACCGATGCCGAGCGCATGCTGAAAGCCTATAACAGCATCTGGGCCGGTTCCGTCGAGCCGATCTTCCTGGAATATGCCTACTGAGCTTCGAGCCGGTCGAAACACCCAAACAAAAAGGGCGCGTTTTTCGCGCCCTTTCCATTTTTCGGGATGTGCTCCGAGGTCAGCTCGTGACCTGTTGACCCTTTGTCGGATCGGGGATCACAACAATCGTGCTGCCATCGCGCACATTGTTATAAAGGTCGATCACATCCTGATTGAGCATACGGATACAGCCGGAGGAAACGGCCTTGCCGATACTCCATGCTTCCGGCGATCCGTGGATACGGTATAGCGTATCGCGACCATCCTTATGGATATACATGGCGCGCGCGCCAAGCGGGTTCTTGAGGCCGGGCGGCATACCGCCATTGGCGATGCTGTAGGGTTGGAGCGCTGGCTGACGCGCCACCATCTCATCCGGCGGCGTCCAGCGCGGCCACTGGCGCTTGTAGGCGACCACGGCCCGGCCCGCCCAGGCAAAGCCATCACGGCCGACGCCGATGCCATAGCGCATCGCCCGCCCATTGCCGAGCACGTGATAGAGATACTTGTTCGGCGTATCGACGATAATGGTGCCCTTCACCTCGGATGTCGGATAATCGACTTCCTGCCGCCAGAATTTCTGATCGACCTTGCTGATATCGACGGCCGGGAGTGGAAACTGCTCTTCGGGCATGGCCTGATACATGAGCGGCACCGGCTGTGACGGGGCGACCGGTTTCTTGACCGGCTTTGCCGGTTGCGGCGGCTGGGCGGTTGAAACACAGCCTGACAACGCGACGGCACTGGCGCCGATCAGAAAGCTGCGGCGACTGAAAACCGCCGTCTTCAAGCCGGAAAATGCGGCGTCCTGGGAATTTTTACGCGACATCCTTGAACTCTTTGTTGGACACGCATCGCAGCAATGAACGCGGTTCGTTCGTGCCGGAATTGTGCCGATCATTTCGGATGTGCGAGAAAGAAAAGGCCAAGCTTAAGCCAGCCTTAAGAGAAAAGCCCCTGTAAGCGGACACCTCTCAATTCGGCATTCAAGACATTGCGAGTGTTGCTAAAATAGCGATCCCTGCCCGCCCGGTCGGGACGATGCAGGCTTTTTCGCCGCGCTCGGCCCGGCTGGCGATTCGCCCTCTGCGCCGCCATCGGCAACCACCGCAACATCGCCATCACGGAAGCGGAGCGACAGAGCATCGCCCGCAGCCACACTTGCAGCCTGCTTGACCGGATTCCCATCCGCATCGAACACGATGGCAAAGCCGCGATCCAGCACGCTTTCATAAGACAGGGTGCGCATGAGGCGTTCCAGTTCCTGTCCGCGCCGTTTGGCCCGTTCGATCAAAAGCCGCACCGCCTGGTCGCGTCGGCGATCCAGCTGTTCGACCGTCGATGTGGCTAGACGGGTGCGCCGCAAAATCGGTTCCGGGACCAGCCGGTCTGCGCGATGCGAAAGCGCCGTGCGACGTTCACGCAGGAACGCTTCCAGCGCACGCGGCAGTCGCTGGCCAAGCAGCGACATGGTGCGCTGCTGCTCAACAAAGCGGCGTTGCAGCAGGCGCGGTGACAATTGCCGGGCGCGCCCTTCAAAATGAACGCGCTTCTTCTGCGTGTTGACGAACAGCGCCCGTGTCAGCCGCGAAGCGGATTCGTCGAAGCGGCGGCGTGGCAAGGCCAGCAACTGATCAGCGGAAGGCAGCGCGCGCGCAGCCGCGCGATGCGCCTGTCGCTTCAGATCGATGAAGCGCGACATGGCCGAGGCTAGACGCGCCGATTGCCCGGCAAGCGTTGCCTGTAGATCAGCCTTGACCGGCACGGCCATTTCCGCAGCGCCAGTCGGGGTCGGTGCGCGCACATCGGCAGCAAGATCGATCAGCGTCCAGTCGGTTTCGTGCCCCACTGCTGAAATCACCGGAATATGCGACGCAGCCACGGCGCGCACGACGATTTCGTCGTTGAAGCCCCACAGGTCTTCCAGACTGCCGCCACCGCGCGCCACAATCAGCACATCGGGACGCGGCACGGAACCGTCTTCCGGCATCGCGTTGAACCCGTCCACGGCAGCGGCCACTTCCGGGCCGCTTGTCTCGCCCTGCACGCGCACAGGCCAGACAATGACATGCAGCGGATAGCGATCTGAAATGCGGTGAATAATATCGCGGATGACGGCGCCGGTGGGCGATGTCACCACCCCGATCACGCGCGGCATGAAGGGCAGAAGTTGTTTGACCGCCGGATCGAACAGTCCTTCCGCCGCAAGGCGGCGCTTGCGGTCTTCCAGAAGCGCCATCAGCGCCCCGGCGCCCGCCGGTTCCATCTGCTCGATGACGATCTGATATTTCGACGATCCCGGATAGGTGGTCAGCTTGCCGGTGGCGATGACCTCCATACCCTCTTCGGGACGAAACCGCAGGCGGCCCATGGAGCCGCGCCAGATCACGGCTTCCAGCCGCGAACGGTCGTCTTTCAAGGCAAAATAGGCATGGCCGGAAGAATGCGGCCCGCGGTAACCGGAGATTTCACCCCGCACGCGCACATGGCCGAACGTATCCTCGACCGTGCGCTTCAAGGCGCCGGAAATCTCGGAAACGCTATACTCGGCGACATTCGACGATGCGCCGGTAAAACTCGAATCGGAACCCATGCTCATCCCATCATAGGCCATTAGCCGGTATGGCTGGTCAAGCAGCCACGCGGCAAATTACGGTTCGACCACAACTGGCCTTACCAGCCAGGCAGCAATTCATTGGCCCGCACCCTCCGCGTGCGAACCGCCGGAAACGACGAAATTTCCGGCGAATTCATCACGCCGACAATGCCCACCGGCTGCGGCGACGAAATATTGTCGAGGCTTTCGATAATGTGCTGCGCCAGCGCATCCACCACCGCATTCTGCTTGTTATGGCCACGCATGATGCCGATGCCGAATTCCGGCAAGGTGCCAAATCCGTCTGCCTCACCCAGCACCCGCATGCCCGGACGCAATGCACATTCCGGCAGTACCGAAACGGCAAGGCCGGATAGCACCGCAGCCGCCGAAACCGTCGCAGACCAGCTCGTGATGATGATGCGATAATCGCGTTTCGCCGCTTCCAGCACTTCGATTGCCGCATGACGCCAGATGCAGGTCGGGCGCCCCACCGCAAGCGGCAGCACGGCTTCCTCATGCACGGCATGATTGGCCGAGGTGACCCAGAGCAACGGCTCGGTGCGTACCACTTCCGAACGGCGCTTGTCGTCGCACTGGGTGACCAGTGCAATATCCAGCGTGCCGCGACGGATCATTTCGTCGAGATTGACCGTTGGCTCGCAGACGACCGACAGCTCGACGCGCGGGTTGGAGCGGGCGAAACGCGCCATGATTTCCGGCAGGAAGCGATCGGCATAATCATCGGGCGTTCCGATGCGGACATGCCCTTCCAGTTGCGTATCGTCGAAAGCTGCAATGGTCTCACTATTCAGCTGCATCATCCGCCGCGCATAAAGAAGCAGCCTGTCGCCATCTTCAGTCAGACGATTGGAGCGCCCGTCCCGCTCGAACAGGGGCTTTCCGATCCGTTCTTCAAGCCGCCGCATCTGCATGGAAACCGCCGATTGCGTCTTGAAAATAGCATCGGCAGCGCGTGTGAAACTGCCCGTATCGGCTATCGCGATGAAGGTTTGTAACTGATCCAGATCCAGAGGCGTGCTCATGGGCGCTATCCATCACTATAATTGAAGAATGACATTAGAAACATTCGTTGGAACAATCAATTCGATTGTTGGATAAAGCAGCCATCGTAGAGGAAAGGAGCCGCGAAAGCGCATGACCCTGACGATGAAAACCCCTTAGCACCGCTGATTTAAAGGAGAGCGGACATGACAGCGATAAGCAAGACAACGACGACCTACTTACCGGCAACGAGCGCAGAGACCTCCACGTTCGCGCAAACGGTGAAAGCTGTGTTTACGTCGGCTCTGCGTCGCTGGATGATTTTCCGCAATCGACAGCATGTGATGCGACTGAACGAGCTTGACGATTATCTGCTGCGCGACATTGGTCTGCATCGCGGCGATGTCTATACGGCGACGCATTATCGCGGCCGCGAAAATCCGACACGTGTTCTGCGTTCGCTTGCCGATGCGCAGCGCCGCATCGAAGCTACACGGCATATCTGCTGAGGCAATTGCTTCAGCAGTCTCTCGAATCCAAGTGGTTCGGGCGGAGACAACCCTCCGCCTGAACTGCCGACGGAACATCTGGCAGGCGCCACCTTCACAAGCCGGGTCCCCTCTCGGCCAGCCTGCCCTTTGCCCGGCCCGCTCCTCCGCTGGCCGGGCCTTTTTATTTTAAAGCCGCACCCATACCCGTCGCCCGTTTGACCGCTCCACAAAAGGCCAGGCTTTGCGGTTGTTTTTGACCATCGCAGCTCGACAAATTGGGGATAGCTAAATTTGCTGTTCTTTTTTCAAAGAAAGGGGTTGCGTTCGCGGTTTGAGTTCGCTAGATGGAGGCCGTCGCGAATGAGCTTCACGCTCCTGTCGCAATTGCAAACTCTCGATAAGAGAATAATTTGCAATCCTTGCTGGGGAATAGTTTAAGGGTAGAACAACGGACTCTGACTCCGTTAGTCTTGGTTCGAATCCAGGTTCCCCAGCCAATATTTTCTTCAAAAAAATCAAAACGATAAGCAATGGGCCGGAAATTTTTGCGGCCTTTTTCATGTCGCATTTGGCCACAAATAGATTCCCTTAAATTACAACTAGTTACAAATAATCGCGGTAAATCCACGCGACATGAAACGCAACATGCTTGACTCTTTCGCCGCAGTGAACAAAATAAGAACATCCCGGCGATAGCCAACGACAACACACAAACAGCAATGACTATGCGAACAGTTCTACGCGAGCTGCGACTTCAGCACGTGGTGAGGTTCACCTGTGCGCGTTGCCAGCATCATTTTGAGAAATCCGCGCCATTAATGGCCGCACGCTTTGGAGAGTGGAAGACGCTTGAAGAACTGGAGCCTCGGCTTGTTTGCAGCAAGTGCGGGAACAAGGATGGCAATTTCATCAGCTATGGGCTGCCTGAAAAATGATAATTCTGAAATGGAAGCGAACCGTGATCGGCGGTCAGACGTGCCATAATGATTTTATCGCCTACACCGATTGGGGTGATTTTTGCCGGATCATTCGAAACAATTTTGGCCCGAACCACGGGGCTTGGCAGTGGGCGCTCGTTATGCCCATCTGCTCGTTTCAAAAGCTGCCCTACGGGTCTTGCGATAGCAAAGATGAGGTCGTGGATCTGGTGAAAAGGATGTTCGAAGAGCTTCGTGTCACCAAGCGGCTGGAGTTCAACCGGCCATATAATTGGGAAGGCGGGGTTTGGTACAAATGAGCGGATACAAGAGCGAGAACGCAGTCGCAGCAAAAGGTGGCAAGCTTTTTGAGCATTATTGCGATGCGAAGGACTGCAAGGCGTGGGGATCGTTTGGCTATCAGACGGCCTATGGGCAGCTTTGGTTCTGCCGCGAGCATAAGCAAGAAGGCGAAGACGCCTTGGCTGGACGGAAAAGATAAGCGCCCTACCTTCCTAGAACGAATCAAGGGAGGATTTAATGATCAAGCCAAAGCGTGAAGGCGACTATCCCGACCGGGATATGGATTTGCAGGAAATGATTGCCGCAATGCTTGTTGAAGCATTAGACGCAGCAGAGGCGGCAGGCTGGGATAGGATCGACGCTGCGGACGCTATGGTGAAGGCAGCGAATGCTATTCAGAAGGGCGAGACCGGGACTGACCCGGACGAATAGCCACGAGCGCCCCGCCCACAGCTGATGCCCACGCTTGCAGCATGAGATTTGCCTGCATCGGTGAAAGCTTCATTTCTTCGCCATTTATCGTAATGAATATATCGGCGCCACGCCGGATCGGTTGAAGATCGCGGATATTACTCACTTGTGAAAATACCCCCACAATTTGAGCGTGTTCTCATAAAGCGATGCGATGCCGACAATGATGGCGAGAACGGTAATCGCAAGCCACTTCACAACATGGCCCATGGTGCGGACTGTCGCATAGAATTTGATGGCATCTTCCAGATTATCGATATCATCTTCGTCCAGCTTTGACAGGAATTCCTTTGTCCGCTCTGGCAGTTCAACGAGGCGGTTGGCAGTCGGTGCTTCATTGTCCATTGGTGTCACCTCCAGCACCCCGCCGATTTGCCAAATGCATTGTGAGAAGCGATTCCCTGCCCAGCCGGGATATCGTTCTGTGCGATATAAACTGCCGTCGACGGCTTAAGGCTTATCTGCTTCCACCCGGCGCAATTGCTCACAGTCTGACTGCAAGCCGCCAAGCTGAAGGCAAAGCCTATAGCTATCCATACCGATAATTTCCTCATCCACGTCCGCCCTTTTCTGGATTGCCTTTGCCGTCGCTTCTGCCGCCGCCACAGCGGTTCGCTGGCGTTCTTTTATCGTTCCGTATGCGTATCCACCTGCTGCCAACAAAAACGCCGCCAGAACGGCAGCGAGCGAGTGTTTCAGCCATGAGGGGATGAGCGCCCAGATCATCAATGATGCTCCTGCACCTTATCCATCGGATCTGATTTCTTCGGTTCCGGCTGCTTATTGGGAACAAGCCATACCAGGAGCGCTGTGAATGCCGCGACGATGGCCGTTGCCGCCGTATCATCCACGCCCAGATCGATGCCAAAGTACGAGCGGATAAAGGCCACAAGCGCCATGACAGCAGCGGCCAGAAACTTGTTATACTTGCTCACTGGATTTTCCTTTGAAGATGGCAGCAAGCGCCGCGATGATTTTTGCGATCAGGCCGACTGTTGGCAGCGGCGCGACCTCGATCGGGGGAGAAACCGGATTCGTCTGGGCGTCACCGTATCCCTCGGCCTTGAGCAGCGCGTCATACTGCTTTGCGTACCCGGCGATTAGATCAGCCTTGTCAGTTCCGTTCACGATCTTACGGGCGCCGACGAAATCCGATTTCTGCAACGTGACATAGTCCGACAGCTTCTTGCCCGTGAACCAACCCTCTTTCATGCCGAGAGCGATGATTTCGGCTGCAACGGAAGATTCCAGAGCCTTCGAAGGATTGCCGACCAGATCGATGCCAAGCTTTGCACCGGCCTTCTGGTAATTTTCTTTGTGCGTCAGCTGCACATAACCGCGCCCGAAAAAGCCACTAGACCAATAATCAGACTTCACCCATGGCAGCTTTCCAGCTTTCCACGACTTGGTGAGGATTTCCCTTGCCTTCGCATCGGTGCTTGCCAGTGTTTCGCGAACCGGCTTCAACGTTGCTGCCGTCTCGTGATAGGCAGTCGCCAGCAGATAGGCCAGTTGATTGCGCAATAGCCCATGCTTTCGGCCAACCTCAATCAAGAGCCTGGTATCGCCAAGGTGCATATTCATGGTTGCCTCAATAAAAAACCGCCTCTAGGGCGGTGCGTGTCGTCAAATTGTCGGCTTGGTCAGACCGTCGAGAATTGTTCCCAAACGATATCAACCTGCTCATCTGTCAGGCCGAGGATCGGGATAAGCTGTACAATCAGGTGATTGAGGCGGTGGAATTCGCTCGCATAATCCCATTCGATCTGCGCCTCTGACTTGTCAGGTTCCGGCAATGCCCCAATTGCGGCATTCACTGCTGAGAGTTTTCCAAGATGTAGTAGGCCGAGCCGTATCTGACGCGCAGATAGATTGGGCATGCGTTCTCTCTTCTCTTCCGGTGTCGGTTCCGGTGCCGCGTAAGCGACTATTTCCCCACTTACATATCTTCGAAACGCCTGATTATCGTAAAGATCTTCCCATTCTTGCTGCGTTAATTCAATCGCGTTAGAAGGTATGATACTGTCCGGATCGTCATAAATTGCAGACTGATACGAAGCCGAAAGAAACCCTTCGATGTTGAAGACAACATAGAACTTATTTTCTTTCATATCAGTTTCCTTCCGCCTGCCAATTAATTCTGACTAGACCTACAACAGCCGCGCCGGTTGAGCTATTAATGCACTGAACATCTAACTGACTACTCGATAAGGCATCACGGTTTTGAAGAATAAGCATTTGTGGGTTAGATGTTCTTTCTCCATTGGAGAATGTCGCTGCCCAGTTGGTGTTGGTGAAAGAGGTAGGGAATACAATCGCCACATAGCCTCCGGCTGAGGTTGTCACCACAGCGGAACCCCATTGCCTCAACGCTCCGTTCGGCAATTTCGTGTAACCGCTACCTCCTCCCAAGCTTTGTGTTGCGCCCATCGTTGTAAACATCGCCGCACCACTACTGTCATCAATAACGGTGCGGGCAAACGCTGTTAACGGTGTGAAAGCAGCCGCCGTCCCGCTAGTCATATATGCCAGCTGGTTAGCGGCGGCCCCGGACGCCGCTCTGAGCGCTTCCAGATTAACTCCAGCTTCTTGCGCGCTAATATTTTGTCGTGCTTGGGTTTGTTGTGGTCCAGTCAGCGTCTGCGGAGCATATGAAACAGCGGTTGCCGCCGCAACAGACTGCCATGAAACATCACCATCGGTCCCGCTATTCTTGGTCAAGACCTGTCCAGCGGAACCGCCCGGCGCTTGTATGGCCGTATCAGCTTTTGCCAAGCTCGCAATACTTGCCGCACTCAATGCGAGTGTGCGATCTGCCGCAAGGCTCCCGCCGCCTGTCAGCCCTGTACCCGCGCTAACCAATCGCCCCGGCTGCACAGAGGTGTCCGCAAGTGCAAGACTGGCGATTGACGTAGAACTAAGCGCTATCGTGCGGTTTGCGGCCAATGTGCCGCCGCCAGTTAGCCCAGTCCCCGCTGCAATGGTTATCGCGGGTTGCACGGCACTGTCCGCCTTGGTGCCTTGGGCTGCTGTTGCAAATGCTTCAACGTTCTGCTGCGATGCGGTGCCAAGACCAAGGGCATTAATGGCATTCGTTATAAGCGTGGGTGCGCGGGCATCGACAACGCTGTTCAAGCTGGCTTTTCCCATAGAAACGCCGTTGTCAATAACAAGAAAATCAGAGCCTGTGGGGGATGATATCGTGGTTGGGATATCACGAATAGGAATGATCGCCATTGGCTTTCCTCAATGGTTATAGCAGCTTAAGCCGAAACTCGGATGATGTAATTCAGGATGATTACGGGGGGCATGTTGTTGTGTGATTGCCCACTGCCCGTCTGTTGGACAGTAATTCCTGTGTAGGATGTGCTGGTTTGCATGTTTCCAGCAAAAAACGGGTTAGGTCCTGTGCCCGGATAGTTCACTCCCGGAGTAGATGTATTGGCCCCACCTGCATGAGAATGGCCGGGATCCGATACCGGATGTGTATGAGGCGGCAACTGGTCCACGGACAAAACATGGTTCTGCGCGCCGCCACGGGAGCCAAGAATAATACCGTTAATACCGGATCCTGATGAGGTCACTCGGTTCGCAGGAGTGCCGCCCATATTGTCGAGACCTACACCGATGGTTCCGCGCAAATCGGGTAGGTTGAAGGTCGTAGAATTGTCACCTGCCCCGTAGCGGGTTCCAAGGACGGCGAAACAAGCTGCGAAGTCTGTCCTTGAAATGGCTTGTCCTGCGCATAACATCCAACCAGAAGGGGCGTTGGGGCCTGCAAACATTGTCACTGCACCAATTGGGCCTGAACCGAGAACCTGACCGACCGTTGCCGCGTCTGTATTATCCGTTCCGGGGCGCAGGTTTTTGATCCCAAAGGACCCCATATTTAGGTCACCAACCATTCCGTTTCGGCCATCGCGGACCAATACAGAAGAAAGCGCCTGAGCAATGTCTTCTAACGGTGGGTTGTGCTGCTCGGTGCGAATTGTCTGCCCCGGTACAGCTTTGTAGCTCGGGACAAGGCTGAAATTGCCAGCTGGATCAAAGGGCATGTGTATACCTCATGAAAAAAGCCGCCCTTTCGGACGGCCTCTGTTTCATTTTTTCTCTTGTTGCGTCAGAATGCGCTCGGCGGCGCAACCTTGGGGTTTGAAATGAAAAGTATTCTTATTCTCGCATCATCGCTGATCGTCTTGGCTGGGTGCCAGGGAACGCCGATAGGCGATGCTATGATCGGTAAGGAAAAACTAGCTGCAATGGACGACAGCTATTGCAAATCCATCGGTGCTGCGCCGAACACCAATGCTTACGTTCAATGCCGCATGTTCAAGACTGCGCAACGCGAACAAAGCCACCAACGGGCTTACTCACGTGCAAGTGCATCATTGGCTAACACAGGCAATCAGATGCAGGCCAACGCCCGGAATCAACAACTCATCAACGCTATGAATAAGCCAGTTACCTGTACGCGGGTGCCTTCTCCTGCTGGATACGCATCGGTTAGGTGCTATTGATGTTCTGGCGAATCTACCAGCTGTCGGTCGTTGTCTTTTTTCTTTTGGGCGACGTTTATTGGCAATGGGGCGCCGGTGGATTAGCAGCTGGCGTTCTGGGCGGCATGGTCGCATGGTACTCTTCGGTAGTTATCTCGCATATTCTCGTAAAAGCGGGATTTGGCCCGCGCTTTGGCCTTGAAGAAGTGCCCGTAATATCGCTTGTCTACCGGCCTCCGAACGCGCCGCCGTTGCAGCAGAAAAGGCTCCCTGCCCCTGTGGACCCGATTTAACCAACGCTTCGGCGATATTGGCAAGGTTCTGCGTTGAGCGGGTTGAACCGATTTTCGCCGCAGTTCCTGCCGCTGGCAGCGCAAAGCCGCCAACGGTGGCACCGACTGGCCCCCCCAACAAGCCACCAACTGTTGCACCGACACCGCCACCGCTGAGACTGCCTAAGAAATTCCTTCCCTGATCAACAGGAACACCGAAAGAACCTAGCCATCGAAGAGTGTTTGTTGTGAAGTTGCCTTCGGCAACATTACGAATAGCTTCTCGCTCCGCATTCGTGAAATTGCGCGCCAGCCGTGGGCTATTCACCAATTTACGGAATTCGGTCCGTAGCCCGTTTTCAACGCCTGACGCCGCGCTCTGCGCTTTTGTCATGGCGTCCTCAATCATTTGGCCCTTCAAGCCGGTTCGATAAGCCTGTCGAGCATCTTTAAGGGAGGCAACAACATCTTGTGCCGACCGACCAGCATTTGAAAGTTGCGATGGCGAAAGCGCATCAACAACATCGTCAAGCTTATCAACAAGTCGCCCAGCCAGTGCTTGAGAGGCTTTATCCAGAGTATTGCCAGCTGAGTTTCGAAGGGATCGCCGCAAAAGTTCGAGATCATAAAGAGAAGCACCGCCGCTCTGATCCGCTCGTTTCAGAAAATCGTTTAATGCTCCTCCAAAACGGCTCTTGAGATCCGTAGTCAGCCCGAAATCCTGTGCTTCTTTCCAGATATCTCCAACGACCTGTCTATACGCGCCTCCTGTCAACTGGGTATTGCGCATAGCATCATTCAATTGGCCGTAGTTCGCTGATTGCTTAATTTCAGCGGCAGTTGGAACTTTTGGGACAGATGTGTTCCCTATACGAGAAGCTGCGGCTCCACCAAGAAGGGCGCCAGCAATGCGTGCATAAGGCTCGAGCGGCGTTCCCTCAGTCGCTTGACCAGCTGTTTCACTGGCAACTGCAGGCGCAACCCCGAACCGAAGAACATTGGGGAGATTCGCGCCTGCAACCATCGCGCCAGGAACAAATTCGCCAACGGTACGAGCATATTCACCGACTGTCGTTTGCGGCTGATAATCGGTCGCGCCGCCTGTAATCGCCGAAAGACCTTCGCGAAAGTTTTCACCTGAGAGAGGATTCCCTGTGCTTTCTATGCCTTGCTGTTGCATCACTTGGCTGCGAGTAGGCAGGCCAAATTGGCTCATGGCCCATTCGCCACCCGCATTCAGCAAATCGCTTACAGTACCAGGCAACCCAGCCAAATCAGCGGCTCCACGTCCGACACCTGCCGCAAATGAAGAGAATGCATCGCCCATATATCCCGGCTGCTCGTGGCTGTTACCAGACATCCCTTGAAACGCTGACATAGCAGCGTTCTCGTCTGGTGCGTCGATTTCATAGGATGCTCCATCCGGTCCTTGAATGTCAAAGATTGGCATTACTGCTTCCTCCGGATGCGAACACCGTTGCCCATATCCTTCCAACCACCATTGTCCGGGTTGCCGGATTGAGTGTCTTTCTGAAACTGTTTGAAAAGGTCATATGGGTTTGGCAACTCGGCGATCTGCTTGTCAGCATCCTGCCACGAAATTTCCCCACGTTGTGCACGGCGGGCGATATCAGCAGCATTCATCTTATTCTGGGCTACGGCCTTTATCGTGTTAGCAATGATTTCGTTGCCACCCGGTGTGTTGCCCAAACTTGGTAGGCTCTGGAAGAACAAAGCGACATCCCGGTCAGACGATGAACCAGAGCCAACTGCGCGCATTTGCGGAGCTAGACGCGAAGTAATGGCTTGGTACGCCTGTATATCGCCCATTCCGTCGATATTGATGCCCAGAGATTGCGCATATGGTCCAAGCACAGCTTTTGCTTGTGCGGCTTTGCCTGTTCCAATCTGGGAACCTAGATCAAGCAACTGCTGCATGTCCGCCATCGTCTGTGGCGCGGTCTGGCCAGCTGCTACAATCTCATCAAAACGCTTGGCGGCTGCCTCATCGCTTTTCTCAACAAACTTGTCGCTATTGGTGCCGTTATTGATGACTGTGCTGTTTGAACCAGCCTTTTTGATCGCCTGCTGATAATCGGCAAATGAACCCGTGAAGCCATTCTGCCGAGCGTATTCGAAATTCTGTATTTCGCTCGTGGGCTTGGTTCCAGCATTGTAAATGGGTTCTGCCTGTCCTGTTGCCTCGTTGGTACGCAGCACCGTGCCATCCGGGAGTGTAGAGAAACCATATTTCGTCGTCGGCTTGGCGCGCAAAGCGGCTATTTCAGCTTGCGCTTTCTGTACCTGCAACTGCCTCAGTGGGTCATTCTGCTGCATTTGCTGGTTTAGAAGCAATCCCGCAATGGAACGTTCCTGCTCAGATGCGTAGGGATTCGAAAGAGCCTCAATAATCGCCGGGTTTACCCCACTAGTAGAGGAATTGGGCGCGGCATTTGTGGCAGGGGTAATAGGCGCGCGGATTGCACTTGGTGCTTCCGGGAAAAATCCAGTCAACGCCTGCGCAACTCCGTTACTGCCTGACGGAGACAGTGCGCCGCCGAACATCCGATCATTTATATCAAGCAAGCGCTGATCGACTGCGGGAGCCTGAGCATTCGGATTATATGGGGTAAGCGCATAAGAGCCGTCGATCTGCTCTACGTTCTGATATGTCTGACCATCTGGGCCTGTAACTACTTGCCCCGGAGCATACTTTGCTTGTGGCACAATGGGCTGCTGCACAGCCCCAGCGTTCCAGCGAGCATCGAAGTTGTTCCCATTCTCAGGGGCTACTGAGGGAACAGTGTCCGGCGCTGATACTTCTGGTCCGGTTGCCTGCCGTGCGAAATCCAAGTCAGCCTGCGAAACGTCCGCGCCGGGTGCAAATAGTCCTTCTGGATCAGCAACAGGAGAAACCGCCTGAATGGCTTGCTGCGGAGTGTCCGCTATCGAATTGGTTGGCGTATAGTCAATGCCGCCGCCAAGAAGAGCGAGCGCCTTCTGACGATGGCCACTCATTTGATTGTTCCATTTGTCCGCAACACTGCCCGGCGCACCACCATTTGCAGCATCAGAAGCCGAATAGCGGCCCGGCGACCCAGCATTGATTGTCGAATACAGGTCAAGCCCGCTCATCCCCGGCTTAAAGCCACGGTCGCGGAAATAATTGGCAACAGCGCCATTTGCGCCTAATTGCGAACCGATGGGATTATTCCAATCCACCCCATACTGCTGCGCCTGCGGCTCGCCGAACTGGATCAACCCGCGATGTTGGCCATATTGTGTGGTTGGGCCAGCCTTTGTCGGGTTGAACGTACCACCAGTTTCATAGGAAATTGCCGTAGCGAGGTCTACAGGATCAGCGCCGATAGCTTGCGCAGTTTCCACAATGCCAGAACGGAGAGCATCCGCGCTCGAACCAAAGTCGAAATTGCTTGGTGCGGTTCCTGTCGCAACCCCGCTTGTTGGCGATGCCCCTGTAGCGACCGCTTCCGGGAAACCAGCACCGCCGCCAAGCCCTGTCAGGAGAGAAGCTATCCGCGCCTTACTATCCGCTGCGTTCTGTTGCGAAGCCGCATCTGCTCTGCTTTCGCGAACGCGGCCCACGAGGGCATTTGCCATGCGCGCCGCGCCCTGCGTCCAATGACCAACTGGCGATGTATCTACACCAAGCAACGATGCTGCGATTTCTCGTTGGCGGGCGATTTCTTCTGGCGTCATACGCCCGCCGTTAGCGCCCCACACAAAAGGCTGAACGATATCAGAAAGAGCCATCAGGCAAGTACCTTTCCATAATCGACACGATCAAAGCCATCTGCCCCGATTATTACTGCGTCAGGCATGATTGCTCGAACTTCATCGGACATGACGCCTTCTTGGCGCGTTTCGTCATTCAGATAGCGGAATTCGTACCAGTTCAGACCATTTGGCAGAGCGCCGATCTTCTTGATATCCCGTTTAGCTCGGCGGTCAGACAGGCCGATCAATGCTGACCCTAGGCCGAATAGCCCGCCCATCATGTTCTGAGATTGGGCTAGCTCTGCCTGATATTTCTGATTTACAAGCCCGGTGTAATCCACACCGGCAACGCCGGTTTGTGGCGTAGCGCCTGACATTTGGGCCGGGTTTGAAACCTGCGAGCCTGACATGAGCGCCGTGATTTCATTGATCGGCTGATTTCGTGTCGCAAGAGCTTCCGAAAATGCCTGCGACCGACCATTGAGCATCAACTGATTGAGCTGATCGGTGTTCGAGTTTGAAAGACGGGTCATTTCGCGGTCGTAGGCTTCCGTACCTGGACGCAAGCCGGAATTGATCAACTGCGTGCGCAGAGCTTCCTGATTTTGTTGCTGCTGCGGTAAAATGCGTGAGGCAGCCAGATCATAAGCCCAATTCGCAGCATCCTGATTGTTGAACTCGAATGGCTCATTCAGATATTGCTGGATTTTGGCTGACTGCTCGGAAGCAATATTCGCTAGATTTGTCTGCGCCTGCTGAGAGGCATCGAAAATCGCCTGCTGTCCCGGCGTATAGTTCGTTGTCTGCGTAAACTTCGGGACAGAAACAATATTGCCCTGACTATCAGTGAAGGTCGTTTCGCCGGTCTGGTTATAGGTAACAGATCCCCAAGGATTGTACTGATCGACCATATTCAGCATCTGCTGAGAAGTGGCTGTGTCCCGGTTCATACCACCTTGTGCGGCGGCTGTTTCCTTTGGATCGGGCGCGTCAGGCGTTGAGACCATGTTTCAATCCTCAGTCGTCAAAATCTATATTCATGCTTGAGAATGCCGATAAGAACGGCGTCTCGGCCCACGCCGAAGTGATTGCGAAGCTTTCCTTCAACTTGCCCGCCAAGGCGGACCGCAATCTTCACAACCTTTTCTTGCTCGGTAAGGGCGGTCATTCGTTCGCATCCGAGTTGGCGGAACACGTAATCGCCTACTTCCACAAAGAATGCCCGGTTCCATCCGCGACCCGCGACCGTCACATGCACGTCTTTGCCTTCGAAAACATTGAATATGACGCCTGCGATAACCTTGCCGTCTTTCTCGATTCCCATTGTCGTAAACGGAGGTACAAGGCCCTTGCCTATAGCTTCGCTGACGAACTTCGCGACACGCTCACCACATACGATCATGTGAAGATATCGCCGTATTCAAAGGTCACATCGAGAGTGACAATGCGGGCATCGAGAGGCACCACGGAACCGCTCGTAACCTGTAGAACCGGGGCCAAACGGTAGCCGTCGCCAGAAACCGAATGACGGCGTTTGCTGATTATCCCCGGCTTTTCCCAGCCCCAAACTGACTGGTCCCAAATACCGTTATTCCATTCGTTGCCTACAGGCGTGGGTTCGGCGTTAGGAGGTTCCGGCAACTCAGAATTGAAATCGAAGAGACATGAGATTTTTTCTCTTATCTCGACATCTGAAACCAGTTCGGCCCGAGCCATACGCGCGGCTTTATGCAAGGTAGGCTTGGCCGCGTCAGTAAACAGGGGCATGTACGTGCCGGTGAACAGTGTTCCATCATCAGTCCCGCCCACCATGGCTTCCATGATGAAACCATCCGGGCGCCCAAAGAATAAGCGCCCTTGAAACACTTCCATGCACGTTACCGACCAGTTGGTGAAATTTGCCCATGCGCCGGTACGCGCATTCGAAACAAGGAACATTGGCGCATTGTCAACCGATGGCGGGGATACAGCGACCATTTGGCCTTCAGGCCACAGCATGGCCACCCAATTCTCTCGACCTCTCTGAGTAACGAGGTCATTCCATTTGTCTTCAATTGCATAAGACACAGCGCGCGGGGCGAGAGCAGCCATATCCACCTGCACAGCAGTGGAAAGGGCGATAAAGCCGATAGTGGTCGCAAATACCAGATCGCCGCCCGCGCGAATAAAAGAGCGCCGTCCCATCGGTGCGCCAATGCGATACGTGCCGACCTTACTCCACGTGGAAGCCTCGTCAGGATTCGTGCCCTGATAAACGACGACTTCACCTTCTGTCGAAACAAAGACGCACTGGTCAGAAAGACCGCCCTGCCCGCCACTGTTCAGCGACCAAGACTGGCCAATGAGAAGCGAACCACCCTGCCCAAATTCCGATCCGAGAGGGAATTTCTTGGCTGTTCCGCCGATCTGATCCACTGCGACGTAATAGGCGTTAAGGCTTTCTTTCTCCACGAACCACAGAGAGTTTTTATATACCCAAACATAAGCCATGTCGGCGCTTGTCAATCCATTCGGAAATTGAATACCCGTAAAGGCCGGATCGTCGCCGCCATCGAGAGAGTAGAAATCGGTCCCGTCATAAATAAAGCCTTCGGAGGCTCCATTCACGCCGATCAGGAACACGCCGCCAGTCGTAGCAAACTGGACAGTAAACCAATCGCCTCCAAGCGCTCCTTCCCAGACTTCCTTCTGATAAACAGAAACAACACCGATTTCATAATTCGCAATCGGGTCGCCAATAACGTCATCGCCAACGCTAAGCGTCCAGTTTCGTTGATCGATGATTACACTGATGTCGTAGATGGTTGTTTCGTCAGCGACGAACAGCTTTTGATTGTTGCCGACAACATACTTGAAAAGCGCAGTTACTGGGGCGTCATCGTCCAACTGGGCGTAAACATAGCTGCCACGCCGAAGAATCGCCCCTGTGGCCGTAGGGAAAAAGTTTTCGAGAACTGACGCGCCTTGCGGGCCGGTATTCGGTTCAGCGAGCGCGCGATTGGATATCCATCCGGCTACGGGAGAAGCAAATGTCACCATATCCGACTTGCGCTGGCGTGGCGCGCCTGTCTGTCGAGCCGCTTTTCTCATAAGCATGAATCAGTTGCCTCCGAGTGGCCACGGATATGCGAGATAGGTATTGAGGGGCGCGAAGCGATTGTTCTTGCGAATAACGCGCGCACCCTTGTCGCGTGCAGCGGCTTGAGAGATGGCGATATTGTAATCGTCCATCTCCTGCTGATAATCCATCCGCTTGAGCGACAACCATTTCCAGATAATGGCGAGCGTCAGAATGCGTTCATCAAGAACAAACACGTCTGTATCTGCGGTAATCTTGGCTTTCGGATTGCCATTTGCATCAGTGAAAATCGTATTCTGCACATAAGCGAATACAGCCTGCGCGCCCTGCGCTGGCGTCGGCATGAAATGAAACTGGTTCTTGCGGATTGTCCAAATACCGGGAGAAATCCAGCCAAAGCCGCTGTTATTGTATATAATCCACTGACCATAGTCAGTGATGTGCTCGTAACCCCAGCACCACGTTTTCGGGTCGTAAAGCTCGGTTTTCTGCACCATCCGATCATAATCTGACGGGAAAGGATAAGCCGAGGCAGTTCCGTCTGCGGTCAGCGTGTAAAACTCGGTCAGGTTCTGCCAGTCATGAGCCTTGGCAATATCCTCAGCCGCCTCCTGTGCAATCGAAGTCACCTCCACACAGATTTCATCCGTTGAGGAAACAACAGCTGCAGGGCGACGCCCGACAAGCCGAGCGATTGCGTCTTGGGCGGCTGAGAGAACAGTCATTATGCTGCGTCCAGTTCACGAAGCGCATTGAGCAGGAAATCTCGAGCGGGCTGGCCACGTGGCGCCGATCCCGTTCTGTCCTTGATCAAGGCTTTCAATTCGTCGTCGCTCAGGTTTGTGTATTCGTCGTCGGCTTTACGAAGCGCTTCTTCGACTTCTGCCGCCGTAGGTTCTTTGGCTGGCAAGGACTGAGCAGCTTTCAGACGATCAATCTCAGCGCGAAGCTCTGCGATCTCGTTCGTTGCTGCACCACCGCTGTTGCGGTCAGCGAGATATCGGCGTGCCATATCCTTTAACGGATTGGCGTTCATCTGGAGGTTCTTAAGGTTTGGACCTTCCAGACCGTCAAGCGCCTCAATGCTGTATATCTTTAGCGCGCGGCAGAGTGAAAGCTGCGCATCGCTAATACCGAGCGTCTTCAGCATCTCCAGTGGCGTTCCCGCTGCCTTCTGGTCGTTCCCTTGTAGGAAATCACGGTACTGATCGGCCCAACGCTCTGCATACGTAATAACGTTGTGGCCTTCACGTTTCCATTGAGCTGTAACCGGGAAAACCGGGGTATAGAGCTTTGAACCGGCGAAGCGCACTTCTACCGCTTCAATCGTCTTCATGACGGGTCGCTTTTCGCGTTCCGAAGCAGCGATGTCTTCGACGGTGATATGTTTGAATACCGGCGTGATGGTGATTTCGCGGGTATCGATCGGCACTGAAAGAGCCATGGTTTTTCTCCTGTCTGAGTTAGGAATGAAAAAAGGCGGCTCGAAAGCCGCCCTTCATGTCGCGTTGATGTGATCAGGCCGGAGTGGCGTTGTAAGCGCCGCGACGGACCCAAAGGGTCTGCCCGCTCGTTACTGCGACACCTGGAGGCGTGTAGAAACCTCCCGTGCCGGTCGCTACGGTGTAGGCTGGGAAGGTAATAGCAACCTGAGTGCCGGTCGTAGCAGTCGCCGCGATATTCGCGGATGCCGTTACGAACCAGTACTCGCCGCCGTCGCTACCCAGTTCCTTGTTGCCGGGTTTTGGCGAAGGAACCGTGATGCCTGCGAGCTGATCCCAGTAGTTTGCGCCAACATCATCAAGCTGCTGGCCAAGCTGTGGAGTGGTACGGAAAACCATGATTTGATCTCCTTTCCGTTACGCCGTCTGCAGACGGACGGTGAACAGCGGATTTTCGAGAACCAGCTGACCAGACCACACGATGCCCTGCGCAACAGCGTCCTGGTTGATTGGACGCATGCCGTCGCCGGGATGGAATGGAACGAACGACTGATTTGGGAACTCGTAAATCGAGAGCGCCGAGGTATCGATACCGAACGCGGTATTTGCTGGCATGACATTGCCAACGCCGCCTGCAGCGACCAGATCGACCAAGCCAGCCGGGGTATGATAGGCGAGAGCCTGATAACCCAGACGAGCCGAACGCTCGGTTGCAAGCCGCTGATGCGCCACGAACGACGCGGAAACAGCCTGATACGAATTGGCGTCGAAAATCCACAGGTCCGGGTACTGACCGTTCCGCGAACGATTGAGAGCGATGCGCTCAATGATCGGGCGCGCTGTCGTCGGATCCCAGGTGGTGCCGATGTCAGCAAAGTCCGTGGTGGCGTTGTAGGTCGTGGTGCGCCAGTTGGCGACCTCCGCACGGTCAATACCGCCGTAAGTGCCGGTATTGGCTACAATCGGAATGGCACCGCCAAAGCCGATCATCTGACGGCCACCGGAACCAGTGCCGTCACCAACGAGAGACACTTCGAACTCTTCCTTGACGCTCTTTTCTGCGGCGCGGACATAGAAGCTCATCAGGTCGATGATTTCTTCTTCGCCACGAGTGTAGAGCAGTTCTGTGCCGGTCAGCGAGAACATGGAAACGACGCGAGACCAATTGAAGACTGCCGAGTTCAGCAGTTCCTTTGGGGTAATCTCGATCTTGTCGTATCCAGTGAACCACTGAGCCTGCAGTTTGTCGAATTCAACCGGAACACGAAGTTCTGGCCCACCGGCACGCTTGACCTGAATGCGTCCCTGATCCCGGAGAATACGGGTGAGTGGGGTCGCATTATAGACGATATCCTGAATTTCCCGCTGCCTCTTGGCAACAGCCGCCGTCAGGAGCTGGCGGTAATGACGATCATCAACGATAGCCATATCGCTTTCCTTTTGCTTATGCGCTCATCTTGCGAAATTCCTTCTTCAGGATGTCGCGCAAATCCTGTGATTGCTCCTCGATGACGGTATCCATGCCGTCGCTTGGAGCGCCTTTGATGGATTTCGTGCCAGCGTCTTTTGAAGGCACTTTTTCAGGCTCGGAGTGTTGTGGGACTGGCTCAGGCTGGGAACGTGAAGGCGACACACTGCCGCCAGCCATCCGATATGCCTCTGTGAGCTTCTGTTCCGGCGACAAGCCGTTGCCATAAATCTGCTCAATCACACCTGACTTGAGAACAGCTTCGATCTGAGGTTCAAGGGTGTGATAGTCGGGGTGCGATCCAGCAAACGACGCGATGATCACTTCTGCGGCCATCTCTTGGCGTATTTGCTCTTTCGTTTGCTGGATAACTGTCTGTTGGTCTAGCTGAGGAGTAGACGCGGCGGGTAGATCCTGCGCATCGGCCCGTTGCGGGCCGCGCTGCATGACTACCTGCGCCACTTCGTAGAGAGAAACAGGCGAACCATCCTGCTTACGCGGCCCAATCTCGCGAAGAATGGTTTCAATCGCGCCAATCGGATCACGGGCGATGTGCTGCTCAATCCGAACAACCTTCGCCAAGCTCTCGTTTAGATTGCGGCCATTCTGGCGCGCCATTTCATCAAATTGACGAATAGGCTCATATCGCTCACGCGCCGTTTTAGACTGGCTGATTTCGGTTTCCATCTCCTGAGAGATGCGATGAAATTCTGCCTTCACTTCATTGGGAACATTTGCCCATTTGGTGCGGGCTTCCGGGAGAAACCGAGCGGGCGGCTCAGCAAACTTTCGGCCCTCAGACTGGCGATTGTCGTCTGGCGCGCTCCGCTCGGTTGCGGCCTTCTCAGGCGCGCCCTTCTCTGCCTTGGCATCGTCGGCGTCTTCTGCCTTCTCTGCCTTGGCAAACTTCCCATCATCGCCACGGGTCTTAGCGGGCTTTTCCTCTGACTTTTCAGCCTTTTCTGGCTTTTTGTCGTCGGACTTATCCTCCTGCTCGGCTTTCGGCTTGTCATCTGATTTCTCAGGCGATTCGTCCGGCTTTGCTCCCTTGGCATCTTCCTCTCTCAGCCGCGAAAGCTCACCTTCGAGCACGGACTGGATGGAATTGCCTTTATCTGGCTCGCTAAGGGACGGCTGACCGCCGCCGCTTGTTCCAGATACCGTTTCAGGATTAAGGACCGTTGACGGCGGCTCAAGCGCCACCGTCCCCGGCTGAGTGACCGTGGTGTCGTTCATTTGATATTTCCTTGTCTGAGGAGGAATGCTAGTATTGTTGAATGGAGAACTTCAGCGAAATAAAACGCCTTCTAGGCGAAGCTGAGCTTGATGCTCAAACGCAATTGAACGATGCTCTTTTTCCTCTTGGAAGAGAGCGCGCCTTTCAAGAGTTAAGCAGCTTTTGCGATCTATCGCCTGTTTCAATCGGTTCAGGGCCAATCGATAAAACTTCCGTTTTATTTTGGAAATTATCTAATCGTCCAGCGTGACTACTTCTGGTCGCCAACCGGCATCCAGATCGGCTTTAGCTGCGCGGATATCATCGCGAAGCTTCTTTTCGTCGGTCTTGTGCTCGACAAATGGCATTTCATCGTTGCCAAGCTCTATGAAGTCCTGACCATGCGGATTGCCGCTGGCGCGATGCGAACGGGCAAGATCACGCTTTGACGTGTACCATTTGCCGTCTGCCATTGACTGCACCGGCTCATCGAAGTCTCGAATTAGCCGCGGCGAAGCCAAGTCAGACCGGGATTTCTCGACCTGTACCTTTGGAAAGCGATAGACCTTGCGCCCATTGCCAAGGTCAAACTCGACCAGATCCATTATGGCGCCAGAATACCGGCAGCACGAAGTGCCGCGAGCAAACCGTTGAAGTCTGCCTGCGTTGGTGCGGCGGAAACATTGGGAATGGCTGTCTGCTGGAGAACGCCACCGCGAATTGTGGAAGTGGGTATGCGGTTGCCAGCCATGGCAGTCGTGCCGGTCGTACCAATCTGAAGGCCACCAGACTGTATCTGGTTTGCCAATTCTTTTGCTGCAACGGTCGCAAAGCCGACCTCGCACAAACGCCTTACATCAGCCATATCTATGCTCCTTCTGGCTCTGGTTCTGGCAGGCCCGAAATGATGAAGGGCGCACCATTCTTTTCAACGATGACAACTGGAATACCGAGACCATTCTCGGCGATGATTGCGGCTGGGGCGTTCTTCTCAACCGGGATTACCGGGATACCCAAGCCGTTTGCGGCAATGACGAAAGGGATACTCATTCCATCGCACTCCGTTCGGCCTGACGCTCAGCAAAGGTCTGCTGGCGATCCGTATTGCGTTCGCTGAAGTCCTGCTGCCTATCAGCCCGCATACCTTCCTGTTCACGGAACGAAGCATCACGCTCAGAATTGGCTACCGAAATAGCCTGATCGGTTTTGCGCATGGATATATCGGCAGCGGTTTTGACATCTTCACGCTGCTCTCGTTGCCGATCGATACCGAGCTTGGCGAATGCCAATTGGATATCTGCCCCGATTTTCTCAATGCGAGCATTCGTTTCGGCCAGATTGCCCCTAGTTTGCTCTATCTCGAGCTCGAACTTCTGACGGTCCTGCTCAGCCGATACAACGGCTTCTTGCTGCTTCTGTCGAAGCTCAAAGGTCTTAAGCTGGGTGTCAGCATCAACCTTTTGGATAGCAGCCTGAGCCTTACCCAGTTCAGCCTCGGCAATCTTAGCATTGGCTTCGGCAAGTGCCTTTTCTGCGCTATCGTCTTTGCCCTGCGTTGCCATCTTCGGGGCCTGCTCAACAAAGCGGTCGATGACGCCATTCAGATCACGTCCTACACGATAAGGCTGCAGCACGAATTTGAGCAGTTCACCGGCCAGTTCAGCGCCCGCTTCACCAAACTGTGCTGTGAGCATGAGTGACTGCGAGGCGTTCGCGTAAACAGTCAGGAATTCGTTTCGGCTTGCCTTTTCCTGCATTTCGTCCGTCAGGATCGTGCTGTCAGTGGCGATTTCAAAGGCGAAGCAGCGCGCCTTGTCATCGCGAAGCAGCTTCATCACATCTTCGATAGGTACTTCATCCTGCGCCTGCTGGATCTGCGGACCATACTTGGCCATGATCTGCTGTTGCGCCTGCTGGAACTGCTGCTCAACCTGCTGCGGGTCTATCTGCTGGCCCTGCGCGCGCGCCTTCTCTGCCGCCTTCTTGGCATTATCGGCAAGAGCTTTGATTTCCTGTTCCGCGCCGTCCTCAACAAGCTTTAGCTGCTTCTCGATATCGGCCTTTGTCGGTATTTCCATCTGGCTCATTTCAAGCAAGGTGTCTTGGCTGAAATTCTCTGCCATGATTTCCGCTGATATCTGCGTCACATCGCGGGCAATGCGTTGCAGTTCATCGATCTTCTCTTTGACGCGAACACTGCCATATTGGCTTTTGAGGCGTTGCGCGCCAAGTGTTTCCTCTGCCTGCGTCTCGCCACGCATAATATCCGAGATACCTGACAGACGGTCATAGTCTGAAAACAGTTCCCGACGCGCCTCGATAAGGCCTTGAATGGCCGTGGCAATGTCAGCCAGTGGCAACCATTGGACAAAGTTCGCTGCGCTGCCTGGTGCGAGAAGTGCGGCTCCAGGTACCGGAATCAACAGAGCGGCGTTGCCATCATCGGCAAGAGCCTGTTCAACAGCGTCCCCGATATCGCCGCCAGCCGGGATAAGTCCCTTCATGCGGATCATGTCGAGCAGTGCATAGATGCGGCGCGTCAGACTGTTGATCTGCGTGAAATGGCGCTTGTAACGCACGTAATCCGGCACCGGCACAAGTGTGCGCGGCTTGATCGTACCAAATGCAGGCTTCGGGCACGGGAAGAAGCCGCGAAGCTTCAAATGAGGCTTACCCTCATCGAGCATGACGCTCACGCCTTCGGAAACCCAGTAAACCCGGTCATCTGCCTTATGCCAGACTTCCCAAACAGCCGCCTTTCGCGAATGATCAGCGCCTCCGTCATTGTCGTTCTGCTTCGCGGCAGAGCATAGCGTGGCATCCTTATACGCCTCGCCGCTGTTCTTCTTGAAGCGAACTCGCAATTCCTTGCGGGTCATCCATGCGCGACGGGCAACCCATGGCACATCAGCCCATTTCCGCGCTAGCGGATAGAGAAAGTCCTTGCGGTCGAGATGCTCAACGCAAATACGTTGACCGCCCCCCTTCTCGTCCGTCTCATACGTTACCCAGAGCTGGCCGCGATTATAGAAAATCAGGTCATCACGGGTGCAGATCATCGCATCGTCTATCCCGGTGCGGATGAAGGCGGATTTTACCGAGCGCTCCAACAGATCAGCTGTGGTGTTCTGTAGCTTGCGGCGATCCTTGAACTGAGGCGAAACAACCGGCTGCGGCGGATAAGCATAGATTGCAGGCTTCATAATTTCCATGGAAGCCCAGAACAGATCGTAGTCTGGATCAGACCAATCGCTGTCTATGGTGTCCTCGCCGCCATAAACAACGTCGATTTGATCACAAAGCGACTGCCATGAATTGAAAGCGCGCTCAGCCTTTTTAATTGCCGAGAGAACACGCGCAGATGACTTGGTGTCGCCTTCGACTTCCAGCGTATCGGCGTATTCTTCTTCGATGAATTCAGCCAATGGAACCATCCCATCTTCCGACGCGAAGCTTTTTCATCCAATAATCAATGTGATTGATCAGGCCTGCTTCGGACCGAACTCCATCTTTGATTGCCTTGTCGGTAATAATCTGCGGAGCTTCATGATGATAGTACCTGCGCCCTGCCTCGTATTGCATCGCTGTATGAACGATGAAGCATACATGCTGGCGAAAAACTTCCATCACTAACGCCTTTTCTGCCCCGGCAGAGCTGGAGCGAGCACATAGCCGTCTTCGACGGCGTAAACTGGTTTTGGCTTGTCTGGCTTTGGCTTGCTGCCATTGCTCATGCGGTCGATGAGCTGACCAACTAGGCCAAGCGCATCCACCTGATCGTCATGCACGCCGACCGGGAAACTCATCATTTCGCTAATGAGATCAGACAGCCATGGCGCATCCTTGTGGACATAAAGCCCAGCCATCGCCATGCGACCACGAATGGACTGCGCGCGAATTGCCTTGTCACCACGAGTAGCGAAGCTTTCACGAGCGACGTATGCGCCACGCTCCATCATTCTCTTGATGAGAAAGGGGCCAACGCCTGATTTGATCTGGCCTGTTTCCTCGGCCCAGCCTACCGGCTTCCATTTTGCGACCAGATCGCAGAAAGCATCCACCCACACGTCTGACGAAGCTTGGCCGCGCCAGAGATCGAGCAGATACATGCGCCCGTCAGGATCAAGGCCAAGAACGACATGAACGGTGTAGTCGCCGCCGTTTGCGGTAACCGCATAGTCCGACGCACCGTATATTAGCATCTGCTCACGTGGCGGCAGATGTTCGGTTGTGTGTATCCACTCCCGCTTGAAGTAATCGCCACTGTCCGGGCTTGGTCGCTGCTGATAAAGTGCTGACCAGTCACGCGGAGGAAGAGCGCGCTTAATTCGCTCTAGTGCTTCGACTGGGTATTGTTCAGGCCAAAGAGCCTCGCCATCGTTATTAATGGCCGGAAGGTCGAGTACCACCCAGCATTCGTGGTCATGTTCAGACTGTAGCCACCCGCTGAGATCATCCTCATGCCAACGGGTCTGAATGACCACAATGCGACCACCCGGCATCAGGCGGGTGTAGGCGGTCGAAGTGTACCAATCCTTGGTTTTCTTGCGGATTACTTCGCTTTCCGCGTCTTCTCTGTTTTTAACTGGATCATCAATGAGCAGCAGGTGAGCGCCGCGCCCGGTAAGCGGTCCACCCACGCCAACCGCATAAAATGCTCCGCGCTGTGTTGTGCCGTGCTCATATCCACCAGTCTGACCTTCGACATGGAAGCGTTTGGCACTCTTGCTGTCATCCGCCAAACCCACGCCGGGAAATACCAACTGATACGCCGGATCTTCGATCTGGTTCTTGACCTTTCGCCCGAAGTCGTCGGCTAGTTCCTGCGCATATGTAGCTGTGACCACGTAGTGATCCGGGTTTCTGCCCAGATACCACGCCGGAAAGAACTCCGATGCCAGCATTGATTTGCCGTGGCGAGGCGGCATTGTGATCATCAGGCGGGTAATCTCGCCTCTTTCCACTGCCTCCAAATGACGGGCAATCAGGCGATGATGCGATGCGTCCTTATAGCCGGGCCATTGATATGCTGCATAAGCGATGAGGCGGCTATAGGCCAGATCCTCAAGTGTCGGCGCGGAGAGCGGCTGAGACAATAGCGTCTCTCTCTTCCTTCGTACGCGTGGTGACGGTCAAATCACCCTTGTGCTCGATGCTGGCTAGCTTCGCGTGAACGTAAGGCGCGGCCTTTTCAGCGGCCCACATGCGCTTGTCCATGGCAGCGTCTTTATCGCGCAGGACATTCAGCATGAATTCGAGCGGGGTCAGCCCTTCACTTGCTGCGCTATCCGCTATCTCTCTTGTGCGCACGTTTGCGGCGCCAGCAGGACGGCCAGCACCTTCGCGCTTACCACCGCGAGCCATGTTTGATTTCCTTTGATTTAATTCATATCAGCAGGGTTCGTTGTCGTCTCGCAACCATGGCGAGTTTCCCATGTGCGAACCTGATCTTGCATCCCAGACGCTAACGAGCGCCATAATGACCACGCCGACGAAAACACCCGCGCCAAACAGTCCGAAGGAAAGAGCGTCCATCACTTACACCTGCTATCGCTGAGATATTCCGTAAAGCCGCAGTGGTATTCGTATTTGCTTGCACATGAGGCAAGGAGGATGAAGGCAGAGAGAGCGAGAAGCTTGGCGGTCATCCGAAGTTCTCCAGCATATCCGCCTGCTCTCTCAGGATCGTAGCCACTTCTTCCGGGCTGTCCGTATCCATGAATGCGGCAATGACAGCTTCAAGCATGATCATGTTGCGAGCGCGCCAGACCTTGACCTGAGTTTTGTTCGCTATCTTGTTAAGAGCCTTAAGCTCTTTCTTGGAGGGCTTGGGCATGGATGCTCTCTCCAATGAAAAGCCGCCACCCGAAGGCGACGGCTGAACCTGTGCAAATCTTGCAATAGTTGACCAGAACGGGCCGGACGCTACCCCGGCTTACCAAGCACCTACCTTGCCCACTTGGCCCGTGTCCGGGTTCGTACCGGACCCACTACCCTTGACGACGCGCTTCTGCTTTCAGCGCCGCCGTTCTGATTTGCATGCGAGGCCGGGAGGAGTACCGTACCCCAGAGGCGCGTCCGCCGTCTCGTCGCATTTCGCAGCCCTCATGGCTCGCGCTGCCCGGATAAGTGGGGCGGTACTGCATGAGGGCGAATTTGGCGCTGTGGGAGGATTTGCACCTCCCGGCAACTGGTTGGACATTCAATCACCTGCAACTTGCACCCGCATGAATCAAAAAGCAGCCCGAAAGCCGCTGTAACTCTTTGGATGCAACTCGGCACCCTAAAATCTGATGTCATTTATTCAGTGATTTGCTTTTTTTGTCAAGAATGAAGTGCCTATGCAGGGCGTTACACACAAGTCTTGTGGAAGGAAGAAGATGCGGGAATTCTTGATCCTGAATTACCACGTATTGCAGGCCCGCCCATAGGTTCTCTGATCGTTCCTCTGCCTGCGCTTCGTAGATCGCGTCTTGTGCTGCTTTATACGATTGCTTTACTCGAACGCACCAATCGACATATGCATCAGGATCAGCAGCATTGATGCCTCCGATCTGTTCGTAATGCGCTCCAGGTGAACCGATTGCCTTCTGATATGAGTTGTACAGATCGATATAGCGGGTTGCCGCCTCATACTGATCCTGACTGATGCCCTCGCCTCGGCCAGCCATCGCCAGACGACCAAGATATGAGCCTGTGCGCGGATCACGCGCCATGTCTGCCGGTACGCCGTAATGTCTCATCCTCGCCTCTGTAGCCACCTTTGCCGGGTCATCCTTTGCGCGTAATGCTCGCCCGTTCGGCTCACGTGCTATTCCTTCCTTCTTCGGTCTGCCTCGCTTCGCCTGTCGCTTCTGTGCTTTTGAATATGCCGCCATGTCCGTTCCTCGCTGACTGGGGTTATGCTGCTGGTTCGTGAGGATGGGGCATCCAGTGGGTAGGGATCATGTGCGGGTAAACATCCCAACCATCCTGATCGTAATCCACCCTGTCCCAAATTTCGAACGCTTCACTCTCCGGGTTGATCCTGCAGCGCGGTTCCCACCCATATTTGTCAATCCATGCTTGAAACTCGGTGCCATCCTTCGGGGCGGTTACTATTGGTTGCCAGTCCATCGCCCGCTCCTACTCTTTCGCCGTGGTCGGTAGATTTTTGCTGATCTGGTCTTTGATAATGTCGCGGAGGCCTGACATGATTTCCTTAGCCTCATCGGATTTGACGACGACCTCACCGGCTTCTGAAGCGGCGATGAGATAGATGGTTTGCTTGGAAGGTGTGACCGCGGTAATCGCAAGGCTGATAGCAGCTATAAAAATGAGAGAACGTCCTACATTCCCCGCTTTTTCTCGCGCATCCAGTTTGTTTTTCTTTGTCTCCTCATTATCCCACGACCAAACAGTCCACGGGATAATTCTGCCGATAACAAATAGAAACAGACCGGCAATTCCTCCAAATACCGCGATGGCAGCAGTGACGTTACCGATGCGTCCAACAACTTCCGAAAGATAAAGTAACCAGCTAAGCGTGTTCATTGCCCTCTCCTATGCCGCTTGTTTGGATTGGTTTTTCATGGAAAGCCTGCGTGCCGCATGCAGGCGTGCTGACACCTGCGCTTCTGACAGGCCCATGATCTTCGCTATTTCGTAGGTGTTGTTGCCAAGCTCGAATAGCTCTGACACACGGGATTTGGCGCAACGTTTCCGGTCGCCTGACAACACATACTCGAGCTTAGTGGTAGATATGCCGATAGTCGCTGCTATCCGTTCCCTGCCCATGCCTTGATTGCGAAGCTTATGGATTTGCTCTACGTCAGCTTTGGTGAGCTTCTTCGGCCTGTGGGACAGGTCGCGCTCGATGCCGTGCTTAATCAGGCAATTGAGAATTGACGAATGGTCGCGCTGAAACATATGCCCCAGCCAGAGAAGCGATTTTTTCGGGCGCGCCAAGGCAGCAATACAGATTGCTGTATGACGGACTTTCAGGATTCTATGGCTGCGCCCTTCGGCGAATACCTCCGCTGGGGTAACGTCTGTTCCAGCGCATACCGCTGCAACAATGGCTTTCACGGGAATATGTCTGTCCTGCAAATCTGCGCTTACGGTCTTTGTTTCCTCAAACTGTCTAACCGCCTCACGCGCCAAGTCGTCAAAGCTAAGTTCCGGCTCAATAGCAGGCTCGCTTTCAACAACCTCTGGTTCCGGCAATGCCGGCTTGGCTTCTATTGCAAGCGCTCGTTCTTCCGCGGCCTTCCTCGCAAGGTAAGCCCGTGCTGCGCGTTCTGTGTTGGATGAATAGGCGGCGAAGGTCATTTATCCCTCCCGCGCTTAATTTCTGTCGCGATTGCATCCGCGGCCAACGAGATCATGCTGACAATCATGCATCCGATTGCCCATTCATCGTTACCGACCCAAACGAAATAACCACCGAGTATGCTATAGGTGAACACAATCAAAAGCATCATCACGCGGCCCTCCCTACTTGCTTGAATGATCCGCTAGGAGCGGACTTGAGATTGTCGATGTTGAATTCGTGTCCGTTGGCTTCTGCCGCGGCTTTCAAGCGAGCTGCGCACGCTTCCGGGCTGGTGTCATACTGATCGCGCTTGGCGTCATCCTTAGCGCTCTCTGCCTGCATCTGGGCTTTGATGGCTTTCCACTTGGCCGATGCGCGCTGACGGCTTTCTGGCGTCCAGGTTGATTGCGAGTGTTCCCGCTGGCGCTTTTCTTCGTGCTGCTCCTTGAGAATTTCAGCTTCGCGGCGGTCGCGGGCACGGGCTTCGAGGATGGGGCGCATGATCTGGTCACAGAGGCCGCGAAGTTCTGGCGGCAGCGGCATCCACTTGTGACCAAGGGCATTCTGCATGACTTGCTTGACCGCTTCGTAGAGCGCGTAAGCCGTCACGCCTTCGAGCGCAGATATGAAATTTTCGACTTCAGCGCGGCGAATATCAACCTTCTCGGCTTCGGTCAGACCATCAGGTAGACCTCGCGTAGGCAAGGCGTAGAGGCGGTTCATCGCTCGCTGAATGTCCTGCATGTCCGCCAGTCTCGAATAGTGATCGTTCGTCGCTATCTGGGAATTCTGCATTGCTCTGTTCCATCTTCTGACCGAGGCGCATCCACATCACGCGGGGGTCGTCTAAATCGGATCGTTCGGATTTTTGCTGCGAAGATGCACGCTTCGGGATTGGCTCGTCGGTCCAGCACTGACCGTTCAGCCATGTCGCGGCATGTTTCGTGAATTCAGGGTTTTCGCCTTGGCGGTCAGCAGCGTATCGACGGACGCCGGCGAGGATCGTTTCAAGCTCGGCTTGCTTCCGAGCCGAACGAAAGGCCTTGAGAGCCTGCCCCTTGCCGACACGGCGGGGATAGGCTGGCCAAAACTGTTGCTCGAACTCGTTTTCGAGCGAAATTGAGGAAGCGTTAGCTTCCGAAATCGTGGAAGGGGTAGTTTTTTCTTTAGGGGGTGTGGGGGAGGTTTCTTTTTTAGGGGAAACCGCGTCCGTTACCGTAACGCCCGTAACGTTACTTTCGTTACTAGTTACGCCTTTTTCTGCCTTGCGTTTGGCACGGAAACGAGCCTGACGTTCTGCGTTCGATGATCGCGAAGACATCGAAGCCTTAACGACCGCAGCAATCTGCTCGGCGGTGCAACCACTGGCAACCATGGCATCAAGGATTTCAGGCTTGATCATGCCGCCTGCGCCTCCTCGGCGCGCTGCAATATGACGACGCACTCTTCCTTCAGGCCCGGATCCCAGACCATTGAAAGCCGTTCACAGAGATTGTCGTTCTTGATGACCTTGTAATGCTGGAGAACATCGAGAATGGCTTTCAACCTGTTATCCAGATCGGCGCGCTTATGCGGGCGCTTCAAGGCAACCTGAATGCTGAATGGACCGTCGATGAATTCATTCTTCCGGGCTAGGAAATAGCCGCAGTCATTCCGCCACTTCGCATATTCAGGCGAAAGACGGCGCGTCTTGCCCCAGCCTACATAGATATCCCAGACAGAAGGAGGGAACGGGAGCGAGAGCTTGATCATGCCGCCTCGCCTTCTGTCTTGCGGGCGATGGCTTCAAGGATCGTGTAGCCGATCAGTTCAGGGATTTGAGGGATTACCGCGTTTCCGCAGGTTCCAATTCTGTCCACCCAATGGGGAATCCCATCGCTGCTTCCGCGAAAGAGGGGTGTAGGTATATCGGATCTTCCTCGCAGGTCCTCAACCCTTCGCACATCTTCGCACCACGAAAATGCGGAGAACCCCGAAACCTGTTGCGGCTGGCTCCCTTCGGTTCGTTTTTTCCGATGGTCGGAAGGAATATATGTTTCACGATCTGACCAAACCGAGCGAAGCTTTGCGAGCCTTCTTTGTTGACGTGGCGATATGTTCCGTTCGCTGTTTTCATTAACTTCTTTGGTGGATTCCTGTTCACCGCATCTGTCTTTGTTGGGGTAGGCAACAATCCATACGCGTTCTCTACGATGGGGAGCGCCCATGATTGCAGCTGGTATGTTCTCCCATTCAGCATTATACCCGCGCTCGGCCAAGTCTCCGAGAACTCGGCCAAACCATCCGCCCGGTTGTTCGCTAGGGCCACTAAGCAGATTTGCGACGTTCTCCACGATGACGAATTGCGGTCGTAGCTCGCCAATAAGTCTGTCGATTTCAGACCACAATCCGGAGCGCGTTCCTTCGCCCATCCCTGCTTTCTTGCCGGCAATCGATAAGTCTTGGCACGGGAACCCGCCTGTGATGACATCGATTGAAATTCCATCGGCAGCAAGCTTGTCTGCTGTGAGTTCTCTAACGTCATGATAGCAAGGAACCTCTGGCCAGTGTTTCGCCAATACTCGGCGCGGAAATTCTTCGATCTCGCAGAACGCCACGGTTTCAAAGCCGCCTGTACGCTCAAGTCCGAGAGAGAACCCGCCAATGCCGCTGAATAGATCGAGGACGCGAAGCTTCTGCATCAGTACCTCGCCGCAATGAGCAAGCCGATCAGACAGACCAGCAGGATTGTCAGAAGTGTCGATAAGAGAGCGACGAGGACGGCGTTCATTTCTCACCTTCCTCGCGACGTTCCAGTTGTTTTCGTGGATGCTTTTTGCGCTTCGCGAACCTTCGCCAAAAGCTGCGAAGCCTCGCGCTCAAAATCCTCCATATCAGCATCGCCGTTCACCGCTTTTTCTAGTTCGAGTTCGTGTTGCAGGCGTGCGATCTGCCTTTCGCAAATGTCGAGGTAGGCCGAGCGTATGCGCTGATAGATCGAGGCATCGACCGTCTTGGATCGGCCAATGCGGAGATTGTTCAAAGTCCAGTAAGACAGGCCGTAACGGCGGCTGAGGCGCTGCAAGGCGCTGGCGTTATCGCCCCACCCTTTCGCTTCCTTTTCCAGCATTCCGCGAACGTATTCGCCTGCCATTTCGCAGCTACTCATCGGTACGCGCTCCGAAACCAATTGATGCTCGATTGACTGAATTTTTGAGTCCGTCATGCACAAAGCCCTTCGCTAAGTTGCTGATCAGACGAGAACGATCAGTCAGGAAGCGAACAGAAGGACGGACATGATTGAACACATCGGGCACGCGGCATGGAGAGTTCTGCAAAACGCTCGCAAAGCCGCGATAGCCCGAAGGAATGACGAAGGCGCAGAAAGACGTGATGAATTGTTCCAGGTTAGCAATGGAAGATCTGCCGTCACCACGCGCCAGCACGTTGCGCCCACTACTGCGGGAGACCGTGCTGAACTTGAAAGAACGCGCAAGAAGCGCCCCGCAGGTTCGTAAATTTGAGAATTGGACAGGCTGAATGTTCCTCATCGCCGCCTTAGTCCTGTCCATGAGAGGGAGCCGTGCCACGCTTATTGAAAGGTGGCACGGCTTTTTCGTCTGCCGCTTGGGGGGCTTGAGGGGAGACAGACGAAAGGGAAACAGTTGCGGGGCTTTCACCCGCTCCGGCATGGCTCACGCTACCGTCATCCGACCTTTGCCGGGACACCTCACGGGCGTTTTCCGCTGCCGCACTTCCAGTCTCAAAAGAGCCTTCCGTGGCGCGGTCCATTACTGTCGCCTTTTCAGACGAATAGGAGTTCTCATGCGTGTGCGCACGCGTTGCAAGTCCCGTGCCATTCTCGTATTCGTTCAGATAAAGATCGAATATCTCATTGGCATTATCGACTTCATCGCGGCCTTTCTTCTCGACCTTGCGAAGATGTGCGACGACCTGACCGGCGACGGTCTTGTCAAAGCCCTCGCCTTTCATTCCCGCGTAGACTTCGCGAATGTCAGCCTTGATCGTGTCCTCTTCTTCCTTGAGGCGCAGCACACGGTCGATGAAGGATTTCAGGCGCGAGTTGCTCATACGGACGCCCTCATGGAACGGGGGCGCTTGGGAGCGGGCGGCAAAAAGTCATCCGCGCTAAGCGAAATGCCCTTCGATGAAGCCACCGTGATGATAGGTCGAATATGATCGATTGGTATCAATCCGCCCGTGCCGCCCTTGGACTTTTCAGTCCTCCAGCGATAGACGCGGGATACATGCACATCAGCCGCCGCCGCTATGATATCGGCGCCAACTTTGGTGATGATTGTATTTGCGGGTTCAAGATACGCTTTTGTCATGCCGACATTATTCGCGATTTTCGCGATTTATGTCAAGCGCTTTTCGCGATATTCGCGATAGATAATTTCGCGATACTCGCGATTATGCGCCTATGACAGACCGCCAGTATCAATATAAGCTTTGGCTTAAACAGGAATTGGATCAGCGCCCCCGTGGAACGAAGGGTGGCTTAGCCAAGTATCTTGGTGTGTCAGCCGATGCTGTAACACGCATGGCGAACGTGGAGGGCGGCAAAGAGGCTCGCGAGATCAAAGCTCACGAGTTGCCGCTGATACAAAAGTTCTTCACAGAACAAGGCCCAGAGCCAGCACAGTTGCCGACATCGGTGATCGAAAATGGCCCGATCCGGGGCGATCAGGCCATTCTAGAAATGCTCAGCCGTATCGAAGGGCTGGATCAACGCGGTGTTGAAGTGGTTTTTTCTGTCATAGACACCGTGATCAAGCGTCAGCCTTCCACACAAGAACCGTCATCCGCTGATGATCAACACGTGCCTGCCACTCCCCACCATGAGCCAAAGCCATAGTTTCAGCGAGTTCTTTCGCTTGGAAATCAGCCTTTCGCATTGCCGTGAGAAGGCCACCATTCAGGGTGGCGACACGCAGTAATTCTAATCTGTCACCTTCCTTGCCAGGCTGAATGGTAACGAATTTGATCATTCATGCCTCCCGTGCCTATATCTTTTCCATTTCATCAATTTCAGGCGGCAGATGCTCGCCATGAGCGAAAATCAGCTTCGACTGCTCGAATTCACCCGTCTCAGAATCGCCTGTCGCCATATATGCGACGACCATCGGCTTTTCTTTTGCCAGACGCTCGGCAGTTCGCCTTGCGTGCTCTACATCCCTTGCGCCTAGTGGCGTATCTGCAAAGAGTTTGCCCTTCGGCGCCTTCGTGTAGCTCTGCACCACGATATTTGTAACCATGCCCATACTCATTACTCCCTGTACGCTTGTTATGTGCGACAGGATGACTCACAAATGAGAACGAAACAAGAACATTCTTGACGAAGCGTTAACGGCATTTTGCCGCCGCTAGATGTGGTGTATAGGGGTGAGCTGCTATCGGCCCCGCATCTGACAATGACGGGCCATTATCGAGCACCTTGCGCGCCGATATTCACAAAAGTCTTTACGTTACGTTACTTTTTAAGCGCACTGCCTTGAAAAGGCTTTGTTCTGTCCCCATTTGGAACAAACCTGTGCGAGTCACAGAAACAGAGCGACCCGGAGGTGTTAGCGCACCGTCCGGGTCTGAATACCAACTTTGCGGCTGGTTAAGTGATCACTTGTGGGCTTTAAATATGTACTCAGCCCATATTGTCAAGGGAAAATGTTCCCCCTAGCCGCATTCAATGTGACTGCTCTCCAAGTTGAGCACCACTCTAACATATTGAAAAGGCTATATAATTTGACAAAAGAAGTAACAACGAGCACCACCCCCGAGCAAGGTGAACTGAATCTTTTGGTAGCTGTTGAGACCGAGAGAAACGGGGTCGGCATGGGTGTCCTTAACAATGGGACGCCATATCTTACCTTGCGGGGACTAGCTGCCATGTGTGGTGTTGACCACTCATTGATCGTGAGGATCACATCTCAGTGGATTGATGAGCCGTTAAAGCCACGCGAAAAGCGGATCCGAGAGATTATTCGCGAGAATGGTGGAGACGATACAGTTGCGTTCTGGGGCGTGTTAAAAGACGGCACTATCCAGCACATTGTTCCGGATGTGGTCTGTATGGCAATCCTGGAATATTATGCTTTTGAAGCCAATAGTGCGGCCCAAGAGCATGCCCTTCGCAGCTTCCGTGTTCTCGCTCGCAAGGGATTTGAAGACTTCATCTATTCACAGGTGGGATACAACCCATCTGGCGCTGTCGACGTATCTTGGAAACAGTTCCACGATAGAGTTTCTCTTTCGTATCATACTGTTCCAGATGGCTACTTCTCTATTTTTAAAGAGATCGCCGACATGCTTGTTACGATGATCCGCGAAGGCGCAAATCTCGGAAGCAAGTTTATTCCTGACATTAGCGTCGGGCAGGCTTGGGCAAAGTATTGGAAAGACAATAGCCTTGAAGTGTTGTACGGCGAGAGAAAGCAGTATGACCACAATTACCCCGCGTATTTTCCGCAAGCAATGTCAAACCCTCAGCCTGCCTACTGCTATCCGGATGACGCACTGGCCGAATTCCGCAAATGGCTTCGGAAAACCTATTTAACCACAGGCTTTCCGAAATATCTTAACAACAAGGTACAGCAAGGGCAAATCCCAGCAAAACATGCGGCAGCGGCTATCGAAGCCTTCAAGCCTAAAGCGATAGCATCCAAACCCGCTTAGTTTAGACCCCGCTTCGGCGGGGTTTTTCATTTCCAGCCTCAGATATCTGGGCTATTTTCATCCGATGATGACGCCCGAAACCTTGCAGCATTGTCTTGATGATATCGGCTGGACGCCGGATATGCTGGCGCGCAAGCTGGAGTGTCATGTCTCGCTTGTGGATGCGTGGTTATCAGGTGAGTTAGAAATGCCCCTTAAAGCATCTGCTTGGCTTACGACACTGGCGGCGTGCCATCGCGCCGCCGAAGAAGGAAGGCCTACTTCCTTGAAGGGCAAGAAAGCCCCGTTCTGAAGCGCGCCACGCGCTGCGGTTCACATATCCGCCTCCCCTGCTCTCTGAATTCTCAACGTCATAATGCCCGGTCACTGGCCGGGTCTTTGCATTGTGATTCTATTACGGCAAACCTGCGCGTCAAAATTATTTCGCGATTTTCGCGATTTTATGTTTGACATTATTCGCGATTTTCGCGAATATGATCTCAACAAAGAGATCGGAGCGCAACATGCATCCCTCAATCCAGAATACCTACAACGAAGCGGCAAAGACGCTTATCGGCCTGACCGTAAAGGCAGGAAAGCCGGTTCGTGATTACTCCCGCCAGCGCCGTGTAATGGCCCGCGCATGGGCAACGTTCAATGCATGGCTGGCAGAGCATCAGAATGCGAGCGCCCGCCTCCGCAAGATCATGTTCGCAAGCGAACTGGGCCACGCTCACCGCTTTGTCCGCAATCAGGACAATCCCGTTTTCATCACAGACGAACAGTCCCGTTTTATCGGCTCTGACAGCCGGTGGAGGTAATCATGCTCATCCAGAAGAACTGTGCTGCCTGTGGCGCTCTGTTCAATGTCAGGCTGGCCGATCACAAGCGCGGCTGGGGCAAGTGCTGCGATAAGTCGTGTTCCGCTGCTTACAAAGTCGGCATGCGCCCGCGTGATGTGAATGAGAAGTTTGCTCAGCGAAGCGCATGGGCTGCAAAGGCACTCAATGACCGCAAATTGGCTGGCGTGACCGTCTGGCCGCAAGCGCCGAGTGTCAAGGCTCAGGTGGGCAAGGTCAAGATTAAGCCCGTCTACCACTCGCCAAGCAACTGCCGACATTGCGGCGCTCCCGTCAATGGCCCCGGCCTTTGCAACGCTTGTGAAGATCACGAGGAAGGCCTGAACGCCATGGAAAGTGGGTGGCAAGGCCACAAGGTGTGGTCATGACCCTCTGCGCCCTCGCAACAATCCTTTTCACCCTCGCCGTTGCTGGTGTTTCAGCAGCATTTCTCATGCTCTGCCACCTTGAAAGAATGGCGGATATCGCAAGGAGGGAAACAGATGTTTGAACTCTCCCGCCTCGAAGCAATCACAGCAATCTTAATCGCTGTTGCAGCGCCATTTGCCGCGCTGACTATGGGGTGCTGACCATGATCGACATGTCAATTCACTTCGTCGCAAAAGTCGAGCTTTGCCGCGCTTATCCAGGCAACGGCAATAGCCGAACAATCCGCATCACGGACAAAAACGGCGAGCAGGAAATCACGCTTTACGGAAACACTGATGCTCTGGACGCGCTTCCGAGATCAGAAGACTTCCGATCAGTTGGCGAGTGTCCAGCATGAGCACCGAAGCCGTTAAAGACGTGGGCGAACTGGAAGCAATCCGTTCGATCATGAGTCAGCCAGAAGGCTTCGTTGAGCATCAGATGCGCAGCGCCTTCCGAAATCTGGTCAGGATTTATGGCTTCGGCGGCGCTCGCCAACTCACAGCAGAAATCATCAACGATTACGCGCAAAGGGGAAGGTAATGCCAATCGAAGCAAAGCGGGCATTTTTCAGCCTTTCACAGACACAGCGCCGTCAGGCCAAGGAATACCGCGATTGGGCGATCTACGCCGAGATCAAGGGAAAAGGCCTTCGCGCAGCTGAATACTGGCAGAAGTCCGAACGCCTCTGGAACTCCGCATTCCGCAATCTCAATCTAGCACGGTGACAACATGAGCGACCGATATCTCAAGGCTGATCTCGCCTCTATCGAAGCCCAGATTTCCGAACTGGTTTCAGACAACCCGGAACTGGCAGATGATGAAGAACTCCGCGTTGATATGATCGATGGCGAAACGAGCGCGATTGAATTTCTGCGCCGTGTCTATCGCCGGATGCGCAAGGCCGAAGCACTGGCAGAAGGTGCCAAGGCTGAGAAGGACGATGCCGCCGAACGCCAGAAACGTTTCGAGAAGCAGGCAGACGGCTACAAGGCCCTCTCCCTCGCCATTCTCAACGCGGCAGACGTTGAAAAGCTGGTCACGCCATTTGCGACCTACAGCGTTCTGGAGCCTCGCGTCAAAGCCGAAGTGACCGAACTCGAAGCCATTCCGCAAGGCTTTTACCGCCTCGAAAAGAAACCCGACATGAAAGCCATCAAGGAAGCGCTTGAAGCAGGGAACGAAATCCCCGGCGCGCATCTAACGATTGGCGTTCATTCTCTCATGATCAGGAGCAAGTGACGTGTCCGACATGTTTCAAAAGCTCGCCGCCGAGTTCCCACGCGACGCCGTTAGCTGGCGCGCTCAGACAGTAACAAAGGATGGCTCAAAAGCCCTCGCCCTCGCCTATATCGACAGCCGCGATGTTCAGGACCGCCTTGACGATGTTGTTGCCCCTGAAAATTGGCAGGATCGCTATGAGGTCCATGGCGCCAAGACGATCTGCTACCTCTCCCTGCGCATCGGTGGAGAGTGGATAACCAAGGCTGATGGGGCTGGCGACACTGCTGTGGAAGCAGAGAAGGGCAGTCTTTCCGACGCCTTCAAGCGCGCTGCCGTCAAGTGGGGAATTGGTCGATATCTCTATAGCTTGGAATCCGTGTGGGTCCCCTGCGAATGCACGGAATTCAACGGTAAGAAGCAGTGGAAGCGCTGGACGCAAGACCCTTGGTCAATGGTTCGCGGTCATAAGCAGCCCGAACCAATCGGCAAAAAAGAGCCATCTCAGACGCTGGAAGCGTTGCTTTCTAATCTCGCACGGCAAGAGACACATGCCGCTTCCGTTGAATGGAAAGCCAAGCAGGAAGGCGAAATCAACGCCCTCTCCGATGGGGACTTCCAGACATTCAAAGCCGCTTGGCTCGGCCACCTCAAGAAATTCGCAGCACAGAAGGAGGCCGCATAATGGCTGGTTCAGTCAATAAGGTTATTCTCGTCGGTCACCTTGGAGCGGACCCGGAAATTCGTCGTCTTAACTCTGGCGATGTGGTTGCCAATTTGCGCATTGCAACGTCTGAAAGTTGGCGTGACCGCCAGACCGGCGAACGCAAGGACCGCACCGAATGGCACAGCGTTGTCATCTTCAATGAGAACCTCGCCAAGGTTGCGGAACAATATCTGAAGAAGGGCGCTAAGGTCTATATCGAGGGCGCGCTGCAAACTCGCCGTTGGCAGGATCAGAACGGCAATGACCGTTATTCGACGGAAGTCGTGCTGCAGAAGTTCCGTGGTGAGCTGCAGATGCTCGATAGCCGTGGTGAAGTCGGTTCAACCGACAGCGGTTCGTCTGGCTCATCCCGCGATTTAGATGATGAAGTTCCGTATTGAGGTGCGCCATGGAAAAGCAGCGCTTCATACTCGTCAGCCCACGCATACGACAGAATGCTGTTCAGGCACTCTTTGCGACGCCTGACGGGTTCACGGCGACGTTTGCGCCGCCAACTCGTAGCGTCGACCAAAATGCAATGTTCCATGCGATCTGCACAGACATAGCCAAGTCTGGATTCGAATGGGCTGGCAAGCCACGCAAGCCGGAAGAATGGAAAGTCCTCCTGGTATCTGGACATTCCGTAGCCACGAAGCAGCAGGCCGAGATTGTTCCCGGCCTCGAAGGCGAATTCATCAATATCCGTGAAAGCACTGCCCGCATGTCGGTCGCTCGCGCCACGTCGCTGATCGAATACACGCTCGCGTGGTGTGCGTCTCACGGCATCACCCTTCACGACACACGCCGCCAAGGCTTCCTACAGGAGCATGCAGCATGATCATTCATTTCATCGCATCCAAATTCCGCGCCATCTGGGAACGCTATGTCGATCCTCTCCCTCGCCTTCATCGCAAGGCGGAATCCCTCAAGGCTGAAATAGCTAAGGCCAAGAAGCAGAAGAAGCGGCACAGCCATTTCGAAGCTGAACTTCGCAGCGTCATGGCAACCATCATCGCCGTTGAGCGCGGAATTTCCTACCGCAAAGGCTCTCTGGATTGGGGGCTGTGATGGCACGTAAGTCATTCTCCACGAAAGAGCGCACCCGGCTTTTCGCGTTGAATAAGGGCATCTGCCATATTTGTTCCGGCAAGATCGACGCCAGCCTTGACGCTTGGGAAATCGAGCATGTGAACCCGCTGGCAATGACCGGCGACAACAGCGACGACAATCTCAAGCTGGCGCATCAGAAGTGCCATGCGGTCAAAACAAAGCAGGATGTTGCACTGATCGCAGAGGCGAAGCGCCGGGAAGCGAAGTTCAAAGGCGCAAAGCGCCCATCTTCAAAGCTTGCCGCTGAAAAGCAGCCAAAACGCCTCACAAAAGAACTCCCTCCCCGTAAGCGTCCGCTTTATGTGAGCGCAGAACAGGTCCAGCCATGACCATCCCAGAACAGGCAGTACAGGCGGCGATCAACGCTTGGTTTGAAGAAACGCGCCCGCACGTCATGAATACAACGCCATTGCCGGAGCAGGCGCGTCGTATGCGTCTGGCACTCACGGCAGCTACTCCCTTCATGATGGATGTTCCATGTGGCTACCGGCTTATCCCGCAGCAGCCAACCCAGACCGTTCTTGAAATCATGGCGTTTAATCTGTCCGCCGAGTTCGGTGCTGACTTCACACGGGAAAATCAGGAGTTTGCATTAGCGGTTTATAATGAGGCATGGACGCACGGCATTCGTCCGCTTGATCAGTCCACCGCAGCCGCCCCTCACCTAGCAGCGGTGCGGGTGAACAGCGACCAGATCGAAGCGGCGCGCAAAGCAGTGGAAGAACTGGCGCATGTTCAGATGAACCTGCCACTTGAAGACTGGTCGCGGATTTCTTCGGCCATCCTCTCCGCGCTTGAGCCTTCCGCAAACACTTGCCCATGCACCAAAATCCAGCAGGATGAAACTTGCCCTGTCGGATACCCATCGTTGCTTTGTGAAATCTGCGACGGCAAGGGTGTTTTGCAGCCTTCCGCTGGCAGGGCGGCTGTGCTGGAGGAAGCGGCGCAGGAAGAATTCGAGATTGATAAATTACGGTTCCGGGCATTCCACACCAATTCGGAAGCCGACCGGCAGGCATACT
>NZ_JBQEPD010000010.1:0-198969 GCF_052045675.1 Brucella sp. 22210 | reverse complement strand
TTGCTCAAACCACCATTCAGGGAAACACTATAGGGCAGGTTGGTGGTACAGCTTACCGATAGAGCCCCGGTCGCATCCACATTGGATGTCAGAACCCCGTGATTGCCAAAGTTGATAGACGTGGCGGAGACTGTACAGGTGCGATCAACATTGGCCGTCACGTTGAAGGTTGGCTGCGTTGGATTATCCGTCATAGCAGTACAGGCAGGCGCCACAAGCAGATAGCTGGCATAGTTGAAGCGGGTTTGAGCACCCGAGAACGTCGATAAATACGCGCCGCCTGGCGTGGCCGCCTGCCCGGACAGGATACGCCCATAGATCGTACGCGTGGCGGTAGTGGATGTGAGCGGCAGCAAGGTCATGTCGATGGGTGGTGGCGACCCCAATGCCGTGTTGGTAACAGACCCCCAGGGAACCGAACGCGCAGTATCGGAATAAAGCTGATAGGTCAGCGCGTTGGTGCCGCTCAGCATGGTGCGCAAGCCGCCACTTGAGCCGCCGCTGCCCGCATTGATATTGGGGCACACCCGAAGAAAAAGACTGACTGTGAGCGTGTTGGAGCAATTAACACCCAATGTCGCCGTCGTATCAACCGCGCCACCCCCAAGAAGATTGACCGTACCAAAATTGACATTGGTGATGCTGAAGGAACAGGTTTGTGCATGGGCCCAACTTGGTAGAAAAATCAATATATTGAACAACGCGCATGCGACGATGCGATAAAATCTCATTGCGTGCTCCTGCATACGGCGTCCGGAATGGTAACGCGCTCTTCTGTATTGCGTGGCGCGTTGAACGTAATCTGGCATGAGCCCTTTTCGGATTGCGTCACTATCAACGTGTTGGAGTTCTCAATGCCTTCAAGATAGACCTGACCGTCATAACCCACAATGAACTCCTGCGAGCCATTGAGCTGCGCTGTCGATCCCGTCTCGATGTAAGCGCCACTCTCATCGCGCAGAGTGACAAGGGCAGCTCGCGTATCGGCCTTGACGTTGAAGTCCACCACGGAGCCACCCCGATCGCTTGGGCTTACCACTTGTCGAGTTTCACCTACAGTGGCATCAATCGGCAAATTGCTGGGGTCAATGGAAATTACGTTCTTGTCATAGGAACGCAGATTGGGCAGCAGCATCTTGCCGCTCTTGTTGGTTTTGCCCATGGGACGATTTTCGAATTGAACGTCGACATCTGGTGCGCCCACATCCACCACACTGAAAGCATCGTCGATGCGGTTCGAGAGGAACACACCTCCGCCTGCGAGGACAACTGCACCGTCGATCTGTGCGGTGGCGCGAACATTGTCATCATACTTTTCAACACCAGCTTCAATTCTGCCGATCTGGCTACGATAGCTGCCGCTGGCAGCAATGATGTCGCTCTGGCCATAAGAGCCGCGCAACCGCCAGCCAGTGCTTCCCACCTCGGCCTGTTCCGATTTCATCAAGTCGATGGACCCGGTGGTTCCGTTTTCATCAGCCGAAACACTCGTCGATGCCGTGATGTTATGGTCGAACGACCAAGACAATCCAGCATATAATCCAAACGAGCCTTTCTGCTCGAAGTCCGTATAGGCAGACATGAACATGTTGCCTTTCTTACCAAAAGGCCGCGTGGCGGTGACGCCAAGAATCCGCGATTTTTCGGAATCGACAGTTTCGATCTGCGTGTAGGAGAAATTCAGATTCGTTTCATTGAAGATGCGAGGAAGTGAAACGGAAACTTGATCAAGCGCTTTGGCAGGCTTGGCGCTATTGTCCGGAAGCCCGGTCTCGTCTATATCGGCCGTGATCGAGGCGATATCATTGTAATCGCCGAAAGTGCGCTGCGTGCGCACGTAGAATTTGACATCCCAGAGATCGGCTTCAACGCTTGCAGCAATCTGGTAGCCGGTTTGCCCACCGAATTTGCTGGTCGCGCCGGATAAGGTTCCAACGCCGTAAGGCCCGATATTGAAAACGCCGCCAATGCCCGCATTGTAGAAATTCTCGGCACCTTCAACGTGCCCTTCTAAGGTCGTGTTATTGGTGAGACCATAACGCAAGGTGCCGCTTCCCACGATGCGCTCATCATAGTCATTCGATTCCGTGCCGTAATAGCGGCGGGCAAAGCCGGTTTCGGCAGAAAAATCAGCAAACCCCTTAGCCAGCAAATTAGACGAGGCATAGAACGGCGTTTCCGTAACCGTCTCTCGGCCCAGAACATCGCGAACCACCATACGCGCTGTGCCTGCGCCCGTGACCACCGGGAGGTTGGTGACCGTAAATGGACCGGATGCAACATTGCTGGTCGCACGACGTGCGTTATCGATATAAACATCGACCGTTGACGGCACAGCCGCAGACCCCGACAGCTCAGGCATCGGCATAGTAACCAGATCGGGCCGCAATGAAAAATTGCGCCGGATTTGTACGCCGCCCAGACGGGTCGGTCGCGTCCATGAGAGGCCACCCGTAATGAAATCACCGACATTATAGGTCATCAGCGTTTCCTGATCCGAATAGGACCATCTCGTATCGAGACGCGTTGACCCGAAACTGTCGGTGTCGGACGAACTGAGCACCTGCGACGACGACAGGACGCCATAGGGACCGAACAGGCGCCCTTCCATGAGACCAGAAACACCTTCGAACTGCGTCAGATCATACCAATCCTGTCCGCCGCTGGCGCCATAGATCGTATAATTCACCAGCCCGCCGAAATTGCTCTTGGCCTTGGGTTTTTCGTCTTCTTCTTCAGACGTGACTTCCTCGCCAGACTGCGCATCGATGACACGCGCGGCGCGCTTGTTTTCCTGCGCATCGAAACGAACGATCTGGTTCTCCTTGTCATAGGTGACGTTGACCCCGGAGAGCCGGTTCACGTCGATCCATCCGTCATCCCGCATAGCTTCCGTGGCGGGCTTGATCCCGACATTCTTGAGCTGTTCGGGCTCAATCAGAAGTGATCCGTCCGGTGTTTGACGAAACGTAGCGATCAGCGCCGATGATGCGCCATTCACATAGACCTCAAGCTGAAGCTCCAGAGGGGTATCGTCGGAAACAAGCGTCCCCGACGACGTAGGTGGCAATTCCTGCGCCGCAGCTTTCAGACATCCTGTGCAGACCGTTAGAAACGCAATCGTCAAAACCGCAAGATCAACCGCCCCTGACGCTCGCTTGCGCATTTATCGGGCCAGCTTCGCTTTGAGCTGAAATCGTCAGCGAGCCACCACCCCGACTACCACCTGTTCCGGGAATGAACCAAGTTGCACTTGATTGCCCCAGAACATATCCAACAAGGCCTTTTCGCTGTGCGACGGCACGACCGCCTGCACCCTGCAATGCAAGATCGGAAACACGCAGCCGCTTGTTTCCCTTGTTACTAACGGTCACCTGATAACCGCCCGATTGACGCTGGACACTCCATGACGGGTTCGCATCCGGCGTGCCGGGCTGCGAGAAGAAAACCGGAATGGAATGGCGGATCACCAGATTGACCGTGCCGGATCGCCGCTGCGCATTATCGGGAAGTTCATCGACAATCAGCCGATAGCTTTCTTCCGCCTTGACCGGGCTTTTCGTGGTGCGCACGATACGGATGATGTTTTCGCCGCCGGGCTTCAGTTGCGATATGGGCGGACTGACAACAACATCGGTTGCTGCCGTGTAGGTATCAACGCCATTGCTCTGGCTCCAGCGGAATATTCTGGCCTGAACATTGATGGGCCGTTTTGCATCGTTCCAGATGCGAATGTTTGAAGCCGCCGTTGGCGCGCTCAGATCGATGATGACCGGCGAAACGCGCAAGGAAGCCGCATGCGCGGGGACAAGATACAAGCTCGCCAATAACGCCGCGGCAAAAGTGAGAACACGCATTCTACCCTCCGTGACGTTAATAGCTGATCGTGGCGGTTACCGTATCCGTATAGACACCCGCAGCTGGCGTCGACTGCCCTGGAACACGCCCATAGACCGTATAGGCTTGAGCGGCACCAGTGCCTGTCCCGGCGACTGTGTTCGTTCCGACGGTGTTGCCCCAGACTGCGGTGCGGGCCGTCGTTGTGTACAGCGAATATCCAATAGTGGCGCTTGCCGGCCCCGTCATCAAACGGTTTGTGACGGTTGCGCCGGTTCCCGTGCCAGCGCTCAAGCCGATATTGTAAGGTGTCGAATTCGTGCATTGCACGGTTATGGTGCTGGTCGCGTCGACATTCGTCGACAAAACACCATTGGAACCAAAGTCCATGTTGGTTGCAGAATTAATAAGACAAGCTGCAGTAATCGTAATCTGCACATTGAACGTCGTTGTGGCCGTTTGAGCCATAACGTGTGTCGAAGAAAGAACAAAACTCGCTACAAGCGCGGGGAACGCGTATTTTCTGTATACCATATTCCCTCCTATAGGTCGGGGCGGCAATAATCTCCGCCCTTTCACTCAGGTTCACTTGCCCCCCCAGATCCTTCACTTCTCATTTCTCTGCCTAATTAATGATTCTCTATCATAAGCAGGTTGATATTTTTTTCAAGAATCGCCTATTTTCTTATCTTCATTAGCAATCTATTCTTAGTCCAAGCGAAAATCTCTTTATTTTACAAATACCTAATCCGTGAAATTTCTTTTCAATGATAAATAGATGCAGAACCGCCCTCGTCTGAAAAGATGTGCTTAGCACATAAAAAATTTAAAAATCTCACTAGACAATATTTATTGTGACTTAAAACGGTATAATCTGAAAAATATTTTTAGTTACATAAATCTAGAAAATGAAATTCTCAATAAAGAGCCAATCATTCTCAACAACGTGGCATCGAGCGCTTACCTTGATATTGGGGCAAGCGCTCAAAACGCACGCGTAGCTAAAAACCTATTGGCAATAGAGGATCATGCCGCCATGGTGAAGGACATCATCGATGAAACGTCCATCAGCCGTGAAACCGGTGTCGTCCCAGTAATAGATATGGTTACCGCGAACTTCATAACGCCCCTGATAGGCGCTCTCACGACTACCACGCGCCTCGTCATAACGTCCGTTGGGGAGCAGATGATGGCGGACAAGACCATCACCGGTAATCCACATGCCCGAATAAGGATGGCTCTTGTCAGCGGGAGCTGACAAATCAGACTGCTTGTTCATTGCGAAGCCTTTGGGGGTCAAAAGAAACAGACTCACAGCCACCGCAACCGCAGCAATCATGGGCAGAGCGTATGTAGGCATCACCTTGTCCTCTTCAGGTGGTAGCGGTTGGGCGAATGACGATCTCATTGACGTCCACATCGTCTGGTTGCTCGATCGCGAAACGAACGGCCCGTGAGATTGCATCGGGCTTCAGCGCTATGGCGCGATAGGTTTTCATCGCTTCGGCTGCGATGGGATCGGTGATCGTATGTGCAAGGTCGCTTTCCACAACACCTGGGTGGATGCAGGTGACGTGCAACGCGCTGTTTTCCTGACGCAGCCCCTCGGATATTGCCCGTACCGCATATTTCGTTGCGCAATAAACCGCAGCCGTTGGGGCAACACTCAATGCACCAATCGAGGCAATATTGATGATATGGCCGGACCCGCGGGCCGTCATTTCAGGCAGCACCGCAGCGATTCCATAGAGAACGCCCTTGATGTTCACATCGATCATGCGATCCCATTCTTCTACTTTCATTGAAGCCATCAGTGACAGCGGCATGATACCGGCATTGTTGACGATGACATCGACCCGACCCCACAAGTCGCGTGCCGCATCGGCAAAGGCATTCATGCTGTCACGGTCGGTGACATCAAGCGGATGGGCGAAAGCCGTCCCACCTGCTTCGTTCAGTTCGGCGGTCAGTGCTTCGAGACGCTCGATACGACGTGCACCGAGCACCACCTTGGCGCCCGCTGCAGCGAGTTCGCGAGCGATGTCCGCTCCAATGCCGCTGGATGCGCCGGTGACGAGAACAACTTTATCGACAGCCATGGCTGTTCCTTTCTTTGGAAATTGAGAATGCCTTGACTGTAAGCGCCAATCATTGTTTCGATAACTGCGCATTCTTTAACCACACTGGGAAGTAAAACTAACCAATGGCTCCTGATCTGAACGCACTCGCCATCTTCGCACTCGTCGCGGAAGAGCGCAGTTTTCGGGCCGCTGCCGAGCGGCAGGGCGTGACACGTTCGGCGATCAGCCAGACAATTCGCAAGCTCGAAGAAAGTCTTGGCATTGCGCTGATCCAGCGCACCACGCGTAGCGTCAGCCTGACGGAAGCCGGCGAAAGACTCTACAGCCAGATCGCGCCAGCTGTAGCGGAGATGACCTCCGCGCTGGAGGGAACGGAGGCGCTGAAGGAGCGCCCGCGCGGACGCTTGCGCCTCGCCGTACCGTCCATTGCGGAGCGCTTTCTATCGGGGCTGCTTCTGGCAACCTTCCTGAAACAATATCCAGACATTGAACTGGACATCATGGTCACGGATGACGAGTTCGATATCGTCGCGGAAGGCTATGACGCCGGTGTGCGTCTGGGTGAGGTGATTGCGCTGGATATGATCGCCGTCCCGGTTGCCGGAGAAGAACGGCAACTTGCTGTTTGTGCGCCGTCTTATTCCGAGCGCTGCGGAATTCCCGCCCATCCGGCGGAACTGACATCGCATTTCTGCGTCGGCTGGCGGCCCTTCCCGAAATCGTCGCCCTATCGCTGGGAATTTGCCGAAAACGGCAAAGAGTTCAGCGTTGCAGTGCCGCCAACCGTCACAACCAACGATATGGAGCTGATGATCAAGCTGGCCGTTTCGGGCGCAGGCATAGCATTCGGCATGGAAGAAAGCTTCCGCCCATGGATTGACCGCGGCGAACTGTTACCTATTCTGGAAGACTACTGCCCGTATTTCGCTGGCTTTTATCTCTACTATCCGACACGCAAAAACATCGCGCCGAAGCTTCGTGCGCTGATCGAGCATGTTCACCGCAGCCGGGCAGCTCAGGCTTAAACAAAAGGCGGCGGAGCTTTCACTCCGCCCCCTTTGTTCTTCAAATGCTAGTGGTCTTTATGATTCCAACATTTGCTCAGCGCTTGAACCGAGGGAGGCAAATGTTGGAATCAGACCACTAGTACCGATCAGTGCGCTGTCTGGCTCTTGCGAACCGCAGCAACATCACCAGCCGAAACCGCGCCTGCCTTGTTGCCCCATGCGGAGCGAACGAACGAAGCGAGGTCCGCCACTTCCTGATCCGTCAGGCGATCAGCATAGCCCTGCATCACAAGACGCATCGGACGCTTTGCAGTCGACGGCACTTCTGCGCCGTGCAGGATGATCGAGACCAGCGGCTTCACTTCCGAACCTGTCACCAGATCGTTGTCAGCCAGTTCCGGGAATATTCCTGGTGCACCCTTGCCGGTCACGAAGTGGCAGGCGGCGCAATTGTCGAGATAAAGGCGGGCGCTCACCGGCATATCCGGTGATGCTTCCGTCAGCATCTTCGCCGTTGCTTCACCAGCCGCATCGGCAGGCGCCGCAGGCAGGACTGTCGGTGCCTTGGCCGCAAAGCTCTGCGGAACTTCGACAGCCGCACCGTCAATGCCCTTGAGGAAAGCGGCGATCGCCAGAGTATCGGCATCGGTCAGGTGCTGGAACGATTGCTCGACGGCCAGACCCATTTCGCCGTTTGCGGTCGAGTGTGCATTACGACCTGTTGCGAGATAGGCAGCCATTTCCTCGACCGACCATTTCTGGGGAGCCGATTGCGGGCCACGCAGCGAAGGCGCATTCCAGCCGTCGACAACGCCGCCAGTCAGGAAGTTCTTGTCGCCAGCGCTGACGCCATCCTGCGCCATGAAGCTGGTGCGCGGGCTGTGGCAGGCGGCACAATGCGCTGGACCTTCGACCAGATACTGGCCGCGTTCCTGAACCTCGTTCTTGCCCGCTGGCGTGAAGCCCGCCTTATGGGTCAGCGCGAGCCAGTTCCAGGCGCGAATGCCAAAGCGCAGATTGAACGGGAAGCCGAGTTCAGTCTGCTGAACCTCGTTCTTCACCGGCTGCACATCGTGCATGAAGTAGTCGTAGAGCGCACGCACATCTTCTTCGGTCAGCTTGCGATAGTTTTCGTAAGGCATGGCCGGGTAAAGATGCGCGCCATCGGCGCGGATACCGTCGTAGAGCGCGGCGCGGAACTGATCGAGCGTCCAGTTTCCGATGCCGGTTTCCTTGTCCGGGGTAATATTGGTCGTCCAGATTTGGCCCATCGGGCTTGCAATGGCGCGACCACCAGCGAATGGCTTGCCGCCATCCGCCGTGTGGCAGGCCATGCAGTCGGACGCATACATGACATATTCGCCCTGACCCTTCGTGGGTTTCCAGTCAGCAGCCAGTTCCTTCGTCGGCTTTGTAAGCTGTACCGGAACGAACAGGAAAGCCAGCAAGGCGACGATGCCGAGAACGATGAGAACACCGATTATGCGAAGAAAAGTTTTCATCACCGTTCTCCTCAAACCAGCGGACGCGGATTGGAAAGATACTGCGTGCGGATCGCATGTGCCGTCCAGTAGGCAAGGCCGCCGAGCAAGCCGGTCGGGTTGTACTGGGTGTTCTGCACGAAGTTACCCGCACCAAGCATGAACACATTGTGCTTGTCCCATGCCTGCGAGAAACGATTGACCACGCCCTCGCGCGCATTTTCCGACATGATGTGTCCACCGGTCGTGTGGGTCGTCTGGTAAGGACGAACGTCGAACTGAGCGTCTTCCTTCTTGAAGGACGACTGGATCAGATCCGGGTTCATCGTCTTGGCCAGCGCTTCCGCCTTGGTCTTCATGAACTGGGTCATCCGGATATCGTTCGGATTCCAGTTGAAGGTCATGCGCATCAAGGCGCGGCCATGGCGATCCTTGTAGGTCGGATCGAGATCGAGATGGTTGGTCTTGTAGGACATGACGGAACCATGGGTTCCGATGTTCATCGAGTGGCCATACCATTCGGCAATCGACTTTTTCCAGCCAGCACCCCAGCTCGGCGTACCCGACGGCAATATCATGCTGCGGATCGGCTGGCCGTTGGTCTGGCCGGTGCGCCAGTAAGCGCCACCAATGAAGCCCTCGCGACCGAAATCGATCTGGTTGACGCCGAAGTCATCGATACACATGCCATTGGCGCCGGTGCCAATGAACGGATTGAACTCTTCATCCTTGAAGAAAAGCGTCACACCGCCGGTCAGCTGGTAGGCATAGTTACGTCCGGTGACGCCTTCGCCCGTTGCCTGATCGTAAGGCTGTCCGATGCCCGAAAGCAGCGCCAGATGCACGTTGTTCAGCTGGAACGACGACAGGATGACGAGATCGGCAGGCTGGAAGACTTCTTCCTGCGTCTTGTCGTCGAAATAGGTCACGCCGGTCGCGGTCTTGCCGTCCGGAGCCATTTCAACACGCAGCACTTCCGATTCGGTGCGATACGAGAAGTTCGGCATCCGCTTCAGCGCATCAAGGATCGTCGTCTGCGGCGACGACTTCGAATACTGGTAGCAGCCAAAACGCTCACAGAAACCGCAATGATTGCACGGTCCCATCTGCATGCCATATTCATTGACGTAAGCGGTCGAGGCAATGCCGCCCGGCGACGGAAACGGGTGGTAACCCGCAGCCTGCGCTGCATCGGCGAATTTGCGTCCGTCCCAGGTCGTCTTCATCGGCGGCATTGGGTAGTCGTTTGAACGCCAGCCCTCGAACGGGTTACCGCCTTCAACAATCTTGCCCTTGATGTTGCCCGCCTTGCCGGAAATACCAGCCACGCGCTCGAAGCGGTCGAAGAACGGTTCCATCTCGTCATAAGTAACGGGGTAATCACCGAGCAGCATGTCTTCCGGGATGATCTGCTCGCCCCAATGCTCGCGCACGTGGGAACGCAGGCGCAGTTCTTCGGCCTGCGGACGCCAGTTGAGGCCGTTCCAGTGCGTACCCGCACCACCCACGCCGTTGCCCGGCAGGAAAGAACCGAAGCTGCGGTAAGGCAGCGCGCTTTCTTCCGCGTTGCGGCGCACGGTAACCGTTTGCTGGCTGGCGCGCTGCATCATCTTGAGACGCACGCCATATTTCAGCTCATCGATCATGTTCGGATACTTGAAATCCGGCACGGTGTTCTGATCATGGCCGCGTTCAAGCGCGACGATGTCGAGGCCTTCCTGCGCCAGTTCCATTGCGAGAATAGAGCCGGTCCAGCCGAGGCCGACAATGACCACGTCTTTCTTCTTTTCCTGACGTGCCATGGTTAAGCCCTTTCGCCCTTGATCGAAACCGGACCCAGCGGGTAAGCGACATTGTAGCGCTCAACCCACTCCTTGTAGCTGCCGCGCGCACCGGGGAAGCCAATATAGGTCCAGGCCTGCATGCCGTGATTGCCGCCATACATGGGGTCGGCGAAATAGCCTTCCTTGGTGTTCTGGAGCAGAATGCCGAAGAACTCGCGCAATTCCGGCTGCAAACCGACTTCGCCCTTTTGAAGCGCAGTCAGTGCTTCGTCCTGCTGTTCAGGCGTGAGAGCGGCAAAAGCGGCGCTGTATTTCTGTTCGCACCAGCCGTTGAAGGCCGGGATAGCCTGGCGATAAATCTGCGCCGGGTTGAGCGGGGTTTGCCAGCCGCGTGTCGGATCAGCCGACGCGTCGTGCGGTCCGACCATGTACCAGTCGTCAGCGCGGCCATAATCGCCGGCAAGCTGGAGATCAATAAAGACAGGGACGCGGGTTTCGATGGCGCCGGGGCCATCGCCATCCGAGGGGATCAGCCTTGCCGTCGCGGCGAGGATAAATGTCCATTCAAGATCGGTAAAATATTGGCGTTCATAGTCTTCGAGCGAAACCGGTGGCGTCTTCGGTTCGGCCTGCGCTGAGACAGCCAGTCCTGAAAGCATGACGCTTGCTGCGGAGGCTTTCAGAAAACTGCGACGACTCGGATATCCGGGGAGGTCAGTCATTGTCGTTTCCTGCCTGTTAGGTGGGTAAGACGGAGGGATGCTTTTCTGAAATGAAACCGCATTGCGCGATTGAGAAAAACATAGCGCTCGATACACACCAGACTAGAACAGTTCAAATAACTTGTACCCTAGCTGTGCAAAACATGAGAGATTTCGGGGCTATAAAGCAGCCGTTTCGGCGAAGAAATTGCCCCTAAAATACCAGAAACCGGCGAAAACGTGCCCGTCATCGGTACAATGATCACATTTATGTGATTACATGATCATATACTTAAATAAAGGCTCAAAACTGCAAATTTGACCGGTCGGACAAATTTCAAAAAACGGAGAGAGACTCACTCGGCCAGCGCATGAAACGCTGGCCGAACGACGCTCATCAACCGACGACTTCGCCTACCAGAGCGAGGTCGAAAACGTGGTGGTGGATATGCCCATCGAACATGGCGAGGAGGCCCTTTGTGGCCTCCCGGCTTTCGTAACGGATGGGTGACTCCAGCGCCTCGGCCAAGGCTTGTCGGCCGTCATAAGCCGTCCACAACACCATCGGATAGGATGGTGCGCCTTCGTCCCGTTCCACGGCATAAAGCACGCGCACATCCCGGATGCCCGGAAACTGAAGCCACATCGGCATCAAGGTTTCCGCGACATAAGCCTTGAACGCATCCTCGCGCCCGGCATGAATTTCACCTTCGAAGAAAGCCTGTCTGACAATCATCGCAAAACTCAATTTACCTTGGTGGGCGGAACATCGCCTGCGAAATAGGCCTGCAGATTGGCAAGCACCAGTTCACCCATGCCGATGCGCGTTTCGACAGTTGCACTGCCCTGATGCGGCATCAAAACCGTGTTTGGAGTAGTGAAGAATTCTTCGCGGATCGTCGGCTCGTTGACGAACACATCAAGACCGGCACCGGCGATAATGCCACCGTTCAGCGCGGCCAGAAGCGCGTCTTCATCGACCACGGTGCCGCGCGCGACATTGATGAGATAACCCTTGTTGCCAAGCGCCGCCAACACATCCGCATTGACGATATTCGCCGTGGAGGCATTGGCTGCCACACAAACCGCCAGAACATCGCAGTTCTCAGCCAGTTCCACCGGCGATGCATGGGCCACCCAGTTCGTGCCTGCCACCGGCGAGCGGTTCCAGTAATGCACTTCCATGCCGAAAGCCTCGGCGCGCTTTGCCAGCGACTTGCCGATCTGGCCAAGTCCAAGAACGCCGATACGCTTGCCCTTGGGACTGATACCCAGCGGGAAAACCTGACGCCCGGCCCATTTTCCTTCGCGGACAAAGCTGTCGCCAAGCGCCACATGGCGCAGGAGCGCGAGCATCAGCGCAATGCCGGTATCGGCAACATCATCGGTCAGGACGCCGGGTGTCGTGCTCACATGTACATTGCGGCTGCGCGCAAACGGTAGATCGACCTTGTCCGTCCCGACGCCGTTGATGGCGATCAGGCCAAGCGACGGCAGACGCTCGATCCATTCATTGGAAAGCCCCGAACCGCCACCGGTCACGACCGCGCGGATCGAGCCCAAAGCCGCATCGATAGCCGCCTTTTCTTCGGTCTTGTAAAGCCGGTGCACCTTGTAGCCCGCATCGAGGCGCTCCTCGATAGCGGACATCATCGGCTCCACGAGCAGAATTTCCTTCGTCACGTCAAACTCCAGTTCCAGATTGGGGGAAACACATCGCAAAAGGTGGGATTTAGCCTTTGCGATATGCGTCAGAACAAACGATGCGAGCGGTCAGGAAATCTGACCGATAAAGGCCCTTGTCCGCTCATGCTTCGGATTGCCGAAGAACTCTTCCGGCTCCGCCATTTCAAGGATCTGTCCCTGATCCATGAAAATAACCCGGTCGGCGACCTGTCGCGCAAAGCCCATTTCATGGGTGACGCAGAGCATGGTCATGCCCTCCTTGGCGAGATCGATCATGGTGTCCAGAACTTCCTTGACCATTTCCGGATCGAGCGCCGAAGTCGGCTCATCGAAAAGCATGATCTTGGGGTTCATGCACAATGCGCGCGCAATCGCCACGCGCTGCTGCTGGCCGCCTGAAAGCTGCGCCGGATACTTGTCCGCCTGCTCCGGGATGCGCACGCGCTCAAGAAATTTGCGTGCCGTCTTTTCGGCTTCCGCTTTGGCAACGCCGCGCACTTTCATCGGTGCAAGCGTGCAGTTTTCCAGAACGGTCATATGCGGGAAAAGATTGAACTGCTGGAACACCATGCCAGTTTCCTGCCGGATGATGTCGACATTCTTGCCGCCAGCCGTCAGGTCGTGACCATCGACGACGATGCGCCCTTCCTGAATGGTCTCAAGCTGGTTGATGCAACGGATCAGCGTGGACTTTCCGGAACCCGACGGGCCGCAAATGACGATGCGTTCGCCGCGCGCCACAGTCAGATTGATATTCCGCAGCGCATGATAGGTGCCATACCATTTGTTGACGCCTTCCATCAGCACCGCGGTACCGGAAGCATCCTGCGATGCCCGGCTGGCTTTGCCCTGAGCTGAATCGTGTGCCGTCTGGTTCATGTCGAGAACTCGCTTTGCTGAACGTGATCGCCGGATGCGGCGTTTGCCGCCATGCCCGGCCAATACCGGGCATGGCACTGTCAAAGACTTACTTCGCCTTGGAAACGAAATCCGGCAGTGGGGAACCGAGCCACGTTTCGTGGATCTTGTTCAGCTCGCCATCGCCCTTCACCTTCTCGATGAATTTGTTGACGAATTCGAGCATTTCGGTCGAACCCTTGCGCACTGCGATGCCCTGCACCTGCTGGCTGAGCTGGATTTTCTGCTCGTAACGTCCCGGCGCTGCCTTCTCGATTTCAGCGGCAACGACATTGGAAAGACCGATCAGATCGACCTGACCCGACAGCAGAGCCTGCACGGCGCTGGCATCGTCATCGAAGCGGCGGATATTCGCATCCTTCGGCGCAACCTTGGTCACCGCCGTATCCTGCGTCGACGCGCGTGCCACGCCGATCGTCTTGCCCGACAGGTCTTCCGGCTTGGCGACTGCCGCGTCCTTCGGTCCGAAAACGCCGATGGAAATACCGGCATAAGGCTGGGAGAAATCGACGCTCTTGGCGCGCTCTTCAGTGATGCCCAGCGAAGCTACCAGCAGGTCGACCTGTCCGCTCTGCAGATAAGGAATGCGGTTCGGGCCGGTGACCGGCACGATCTGCGCCTTCACACCCAGCTCGGCAGCAAGCAGCTTTGCCACATCGGCATCGTAGCCGTCCGGCTCGTTATTGGTGTTCATGATGCCGAATGGCGGAAAGTCGACCAACATGCCGATCTTGATCGTTCCGGCCGACTTGATGCCTTCGACGGTCTGCGCGAATGCAGCAGGCGCAAAAGCCGCGGCAAGCGCGCCAGCACCGATAAGCGTCATCGCTATGCGTCTGGTGATATTCATGTTTTTCCCTTCCCTATTGTTAAACCGGACTCCTCGCCGGCTATCAGTCCCTACACAGCCCCCGATTATCGAGCGGTTGCGCGAGAAAATCTGGTTTCCATGTTGCGAGCCAAGATCGAGAGCGGCCAGCACAGAATGAAATAGATAACTGCAACCGTGCCGAAGACCATGAACGGGCTGAAGGTTGCGTTGTTGATGATCTGGCCCTGCCGGGTCAGTTCGGTAAAGCCAATGATGGCGGCAAGCGATGTGCCCTTGATCAGCTGCACAAGGAAACCGACCGTCGGTGCAACCGATATGCGCGCAGCCTGCGGCAGAATGATGTAGCGCATGCGGTTGTAGTAGCGCAGGCCAAGCGCCGTTGCCGCTTCACGCTGGCCGGGCGGCACGGCATCAATACAGCCGCGCCAGATTTCGCCAAGGAAAGCACTGGCATGCAGGGTCAGGGCGATAGCCGCTGCGATCCACGGATTGATGCCCAGGCCGAAAATATTGAGCCCGAAGAACACAAGGAAAAGCTGCATCAAAAGCGGTGTGCCCTGAAACAGGCGGATGAAGCCAAGCGCGATATAGCGCAGCACACGATTATCCGAGACGCGCATCAACGCTACGATCATGCCGCCAATGCCACCGCCCACAAAGGCGATAGCCGAGAGCGCAATGGTCCACTGCGCCGCATAGACGATAATGAGAAATTCGTTCCAGCCGAAAGGTCTGATCATGGCCTTGCTCCTATCGGCTCAGTGGATATTTGAATGCCAGTTTCTCGATCAGCGAAAACACCGCCGAAAAACCGATGGACATGATGAGGTACATCACCGTGATGACGATATAGACCTCGAAGCTGGCAAAGGTTGCCGACTGCAGATCATTACCGGCGGCGGCCAGTTCATTGGCCGAAATCACCGACACGACGCTCGACGTCAGCATCAGATAGATGAACTGGCTGGTCAGCGACGGATAGACCGTGCGCAGCGCAGGCTTCATGATGATGTAACGGAAGACCTGCAGGCGCGAGAGGCCAAGCGCAGTGCCTGCTTCCACCTGTCCCTTATGGATGGACTCGATGCCTGCGCGGATGATTTCGGTGCCGTAAGCGCCGAAATTCACGACCAGCGCCAGAAGTGCCGCGCTATTGGGCGACAGACGCAGACCTGCCGAGGGCAGACCGAAGAAGATGAAGAATATCTGCACCAGAAACGGTGTGTTGCGGATGATCTCCACATAGGCGTCGATGACAAAGCGCACCGGCTTCGAGCCGGATGTCTTGCCCAAGGCGCACACAATGGAAACGACCAGCCCGAGCACCATGGCAGCGACAGAAAGCTCGATCGTTTGCCAGGCGCCGAGAAGCAGCTTGTCCATAGACGCGAACACTGGCGCGAAATTGAAATTGTACAATGCTGGAACCTCCCGGTCGGCGAATTGGCTGTCTTCCTCCAAGATCAGCCCAATTTAGATCGATCTAAATTCGTTTAACCCCTCTCGTCAATCATTAATTCGGATTAGATGATCAAATCTCTCGTCAGCCCACAGGGCGTCCACAGGACTGGCGAACCTGCAAATAGGTCTCGCTGACGATCCGCTGCGCAGCCATTTCCGGTTCTGCAAGGCGCGAAAGCAGCAATCTGGCCGCGTTTTCGCCGACCGTCACCGGGCGCGTCGCGACGGAACTCAGGCGCGGGCGTGTCGCCTCGGCATCGCTGACATCGTCAAAGCCGATCAGTGAAAAATCCTCCCCGATTTTTCGCCCGCAATCATAAAGCCCGGCCGAAAGACCGAGTGCTATCACATCGTTAAAGCAGATTGCGGCCGTTGGTTCCGGCCCTTGCTGAAACAGAAGCGGCGCGGCCTTGGCGATTTCCGGCATAGTGCTTGGCAGATGCACGATCAGTTCCGGGTCCAAGCCCTTCTGCTGCATCGCCTCGCGAAAGCCCTCGACACGTTCGCGATAGGCAGAATGCACCGGCCCATGCACCGCAAAAGCGATGGTCCTGTGCCCCAGTCCGGACAGGTGATTGACGGCCTGCCGCATGCCGCCCGCATAATCGACCCCGGCATAGTCGATCCTGTCAGTTACATGGCGGAGCACCTGCACGACGGGAAGTCCCCAATCGGCAATCTGCTCGATAAATTCCGGCTCGGTTCCCGCCGTCAGCGATACGATCACGCCATCAACGCCATGCTCGCGCATGCGCTGCATCAACGTGTTCTGATTGGCAAAATTCTCATGACTATTGGCCAGCAGAACAACCATGCCAGCCTCGCCGACAATACTGTCGATGCCGGCCAGAAGCTCGCCGTAAAAGGGATTGCCCAGCGTCGGCACGATCACGCCAACCGTGTTCGAGCGGTCGGCCCGCAAGCTCGCTGCGCCCATATTGTAGACGTAGCCGAGTTCCTGGAGCGCCTTCTCGACCTTCTCCCGCGTCGCGGCTCCCACAAGCGGGCTCTTGCGGATGACAAGCGACGCCGTGGCCCGCGAAACATTCGCATGGCGTGCCACATCCAGAAGCGTAACCCGGCTTTTCTTACGGTCGTCGGTCGGCATGAAACTCACCTGTCAGTATGAATCCATGTCCTGAAATAGCATCAGAGGATACCGCCTTCAGGTCAGATTCGAAGTCGGTATATTCAGTACAGACAGATGAAATGGTCAATCCGCAGCGTAAAACACCTGCGGATTGACACAGTGCTCTTTGCGGCCCGCATCACGAAGAATGCAGGTGTCGTGTTAAAACTCCCAGTCTTCATCCTCCGTCGCCACGGCCTTGCCGATGACGTAGGACGAGCCCGAACCGGAGAAGAAGTCATGGTTTTCGTCGGCATTCGGCGAAAGTGCCGACAGGATAGCCGGATTGACCTTGCAGGCTTCAGCTGGGAAAAGCGCCTCGTAACCGAGATTCATCAGCGCTTTGTTCGCATTGTAATGCAGGAACTTCTTGACGTCTTCGGTCAGACCGACGCCGTCATAAAGCGCTTCCGTGTAGCGCACTTCATTGTCGTAAAGTTCAAGCAGAAGCTCAAAGGCGAAGTCCTTGATTTCCTGCTTCTGCGCTTCGCCAAGCACTTCAAGCGCGCGCTGGAACTTGTATCCGATATAATAGCCATGCACAGCTTCATCGCGGATAATTAGCCGGATAAGGTCTGCCGTATTGGTCAGCTTGGCGCGGCTAGACCAGAACATCGGCAGATAGAAACCCGAGTAAAACAGGAAGCTCTCCAGAAACACGCTGGCGATCTTTTTCTTGAAAGGATCATCCGCACGATACTGTTCGAGGATCAATTCGGACTTGCGTTGTAGGAATTCGTTTTCCTCCGACCAGCGATAGGCGTCATCAACGTCTGGCGTGAGACACAGCGTGGAGAAGATCGACGAGTAGGAGCGCGCATGCACCGCTTCCATGAAGGCGATATTGGAAAGTACCGCCTCTTCATGTGGCGTCGCCGCATCTTCCATCAGCTCGACCGCGCCGACAGCGTTCTGGATCGTATCAAGCAGGGTCAGGCCCGTGAACACGCGGATCGTCAGCTGCTTTTCCTGCGGCTTCAACGTTTCCCAGGACTGGATATCGTTGGAGAGCGGCACTTTTTCCGGCAGCCAGAAATTGCCCGTAAGGCGGTTCCAGACTTCCAGATCCTTATCATCCTCGATGCGGTTCCAGTTGATGGCGCGCACGAGACCGTGGGGCTTTCCCTTGCCGGTTTTGAATTGCATGTTCATTGGATTTCCTCTGATCTCATCTTGGGCTTACAGGGCGCAGGAAACGCAGCCTTGCACCTGCGTCCCTTCAAGCGCCATCTGGCGCAGCCGGATGTAGTAGATCGTCTTGATGCCCTTCTTCCAGGCATAGATCTGGGCGCGATTGATGTCGCGGGTGGTGGCCGTGTCACGGAAGAACAAGGTCAATGACAGGCCCTGATCGACATGCTGGGTAGCAGCCGCATAGGTGTCGATGATCTTTTCCGGCCCGATCTCATAGGCGTCCTGATAATAATCGAGATTATCATTGGTCATGAACGCAGCCGGATAATAGACGCGACCAATCTTGCCTTCCTTGCGGATTTCGATCTTGGACACAATCGGATGGATCGAAGAGGTGGAATGGTTGATATAGGAGATCGACCCGGTCGGCGGTACAGCCTGAAGGTTCTGGTTGTAGAGGCCACCCTCCATCACCGCCTTTTTCAGATCACGCCAGTCGTCCTGCGTGGGGATCGCGATGCCCGCCTTTTCGAAAATCTCACGGACTTTCTCGGTCGCCGGCTCCCAAAGCTGATCGGTATATTTGTCAAAATATTCACCCGATGCATATTTGGATTTCTCAAAACCGCTGAACGACTTACCCGCTTCGACGGCAATGCGGTTCGAAGCACGCAGGGCGTGATAAGTCACGGTGTAGAAATAGATATTTGTGAAATCCACGCCTTCTTCCGAACCGTAGAAAATCCGCTCGCGAGCCAGATAGCCATGCAGGTTCATCTGGCCGAGGCCGATAGCGTGGCTCTCATCATTGCCGCGCGCGACAGACGGCACCGAGCCAATATGGCTCATATCGGAAACTGCCGTCAGCGCCCGAATGGAGGTTTCAATGGTCTTTCCGAAGTCCGCCGAATCCATGGCGGCTGCGATGTTGAGCGAGCCGAGATTGCACGAAATATCCTTGCCGAGATGGGCATAGGAAAGGTCTTCATCAAAAATGCTGGCTTCGCTGACCTGCAGGATTTCCGAGCACAGATTGCTCATGGTGATGCGCCCGTCGATCGGGTTGGCGCGGTTCACCGTATCCTCGAACATGATGTAGGGATAGCCGGACTCAAACTGGATTTCTGCCAGAACCTGGAAGAACTCACGCGCATTGATCTTCCGCTTGCGGATGCGCGCATCATCGACCATTTCGCGGTATTTTTCCGTGACAGAAATCTCGGTCAGCGGCTGACCATAGACCCGCTCCACGTCATAAGGCGAGAAGAGATACATATCCTCGTTGTTGCGGGCCAGCTCGAAAGTGATATCCGGGATCACCACACCCAGCGACAAGGTCTTGATGCGGATTTTCTCGTCGGCATTCTCGCGCTTGGTGTCGAGGAAGCGCATGATATCGGGGTGATGCGCATGGAGATAAACCGCACCGGCTCCCTGTCGCGCACCAAGTTGATTGGCGTAGGAGAATGAATCCTCCAGAAGCTTCATTACGGGAATGATGCCCGAAGACTGGTTCTGGATCTGCTTGATCGGCGCGCCGGATTCGCGAATATTCGTCAGGCTCAAGGCCACGCCGCCACCGCGCTTGGAAAGCTGCAATGCGGAATTGATGGAGCGCCCGATGGACTCCATATTGTCTTCCACCCGCAGCAGGAAGCAGGACACAAGCTCGCCGCGCTGTTTCTTGCCCGCATTGAGGAATGTTGGCGTTGCAGGCTGATAGCGACCGGAAATAATCTCATCGACAAGATCGCGGGCCAGTTGCTCACTGCCACGCGCCAATGCCAGCGCCACCATGCAGACACGGTCTTCATAGCGCTCCAGATAGCGCTTTCCGTCAAAGGTTTTCAGCGTGTAACTGGTGTAATATTTGAAGGCGCCGAGAAATGTCGGGAACCGGAATTTCTTGGCATAGGCCTCATCGAAAAGGTCGCGCACGAAATTGAAGGAGTACTGATCCAGCACCGCCTGTTCATAATAGTTCTCCGTCACCAGATAATCGAGTTTCTCTCGCAGATTATGGAAGAAGACCGTGTTCTGGTTGACGTGCTGAAGGAAATATTGCTGCGCAGCCTGCTTGTCACGATCAAGCTGGATCTTGCCTTCATCGTCATAGAGGTTGAGCATCGCGTTCAGCGCATGATAGTCCAGCCCATCGGTAGACTTGACGGGCTTGGGGCTGTTTGATGCCGCTGCTTGCGGCGCGTCCTGCGCGACCGGCTCTGCCTCGCGCTCGCGGATCAGGGTTGTGTCTGCCGTGTCCAAAATCGTTCCATCCCGTTCCTGACATTGCCAATGTCTTCATCGGTTCCCAAAAGCTCGAAGCGATAGAGATAGGGAACCTGACATTTGGCGGAAATTATTTTGCCGGCTATGCCGAAAGCTTCACCGAATTTGCTGTTGCCCGCGGCAATCACGCCGCGGATCAGCGAGCGATTGCCCGCATTGTTGAGAAAGCGGATGACCGGCTTGGGCACTGCCCCCTTGGTTCCGCCGCCACCATAGCTTGGCGTCATGAGCACGAATGGCTCGTCTATCTGCAACGGCCTCGAGTCGTCCTCATCCCTTTGCAGGCTTGGTATGCGCCTTGCGCGCATTCCAAGCCGCTCGACGAAACGATGCGTGTTTTCGGAGCGACTGGAGAAATAGACAAGGAGACCCATGGCCGAGCTCATGACAGTGCCACGATCACGAAAGACCGTTGATCATGTCCGGACGAAAACCGGCCCAGTGGGTTTCACCGGCCACAACGACTGGCACCTGACGATAGCCCAGCCCCGTGACGAGATCGTAAGCGGCCATATCTGCAGAAATGTCGATGACCTGATAATCGATCCCCTGACGGTCGAGGGCACGGGTGGTTGCGGTGCACTGGACGCAAGCGGGTTTGCTGTAGACGGTGACGTTCATTTCTTCCTCACTGGATTGGACGCGAGCTGTCAAAGGCACAAGCCATCGGGACAGATGCGTATGAGAGATCGTTCGCGCATGGCACATGCGCGTGAAGGCAGACAGAATCGGGGAACAGTCAGCGATGCATGAGCACCACTGGACCGCGCAAAATCACCTCTGGAAAGGTGGGCTTGAACTGAAGGAACAATACAAACTGGACAATGTGTCAGACATGGACTTCACCCCGAAGCTTGTGAGCGGGCATTCGGGGCAGCAATCGGCAAGAAGCACATCTCGCCTTACTGATTGCACACCAACCGGACACCCCGCCCGTGGACGTTCATTGCTCAAGGCAGGTCTCCTGGCTCACGGGTCAGCGCTCTTGTCGGTCTTCCCAGCTTACGCCAGTGACATGATCAACCAGAACTCACCGCTTACAGTTGCGGGGGCAGCTTCGGCTTCGTCTCAGCCCTCATGGCAGCGACTCACCGAATTCCCTCTTAGCTTTCGACTCATCGAATCGAAAGAACCTAGAACACTATATATAGTAGACGAAGTTAAAAGACCGTCAACGGATAGTTGGTGAAAAGCGAAAAATCGGCAATCCATTTTGTGACGGCTGTGAAGAACGTGGATAACCGGACTTCATCGCGCCGGTTTGATCGGCTTCGGGCGAAATTCGGGTTTCAGGGCCTTGAGCGCCATACGATCCACGATTCGCGGTGCGATCAGCTTGAGCCAGCGCCCCAATCGCATTTGCCGCGTCATCAGTACCTCGCGTTTGCGCCTCTGCAAACCATCGAGCATGAGACGCGCCGCTTCTTCCACAGACATCATATCGTCTTCACGCACGCCGCTGGTTCCCAGCGCTTCACCACTGGCGCCATAGCCGACCTTGCGAATATCCGTCTTAACAACGCCCGGATAGACAATCGTCACGGAAATACCACTTGGCTCCAGTTCCGAGCGGAGCGCTTCGCAAAATCCGGAAAGCGCGAATTTTGTCCCGCTATAGGCCGAGCGCCCCGGCACGCCGATCAGCCCCGCAACCGATGAAACCACCGCAATCCGTCCTTTGGTCTCTGCGAGGTGAGGCAGTGCGGCATGGATCGGCCAGATGCTGCCAAAATAGTTCAGCTCCATCAGATCATGCATCCAGTGCAGATCTTCCGGTTTGATCTCCGCGAAATTGGCGTGGGCCGACATGCCCGCATTGACGATCAGCGTGTCGATCCGGCCAAAAGTCAACGCCGCTTTTTCAATCAAGGCAATGCAGACATTGCGATCTGTAACATCGGTCGGCACGACCAACACCGTGCTACCCTGAAGTCGCAATTCAGCCGCCAGTTTTTCAAGCTTTTCGACATTACGCGCCGCCAGAACAAGGGCAGCCCCTGCGCGATCGTGATGCGCAATCTGGCGTGCGGTTTCCGCTCCAATCCCGTCGGACGCGCCCGTTATAATCGTAACATCCATGTCGGTCTCCCTGCCGATAAGATGAACGATTATGCCGCCGAAAACCGCCAGCTGGAACAAGCTATTTTGCTAAAGTCGCGGTTTTCACGAACTGTCGTCAGATTATTTGCCGTCTAACGGTCAGTTCACTTGCGCCGCGTGCAATTGCTGATAGCGGCCGCCGGAACGAGCCACCAGCTCGTCATGAACACCCTGTTCAATGATCCGGCCATCTTCCACCACGACAATCCGGTCTGCATTGACGATGGTTGCAAGCCGGTGCGCGATGACCAGCGTGGTGCGGCCCTGCGAAAGATCGGCAAGCGATTGCTGGATTGCACGTTCGGTTTCGGTATCCAGCGCCGATGTCGCCTCATCGAGGATCAGGATCGGCGGGTTTTTCAAGAAAATACGCGCAATCGCCAGACGCTGTTTCTGGCCACCCGAAAGCTTGACGCCGCGTTCACCCACAACCGTGTCCAAACCGGCAGGCAAGGCGGCAATCACATCGTCGAGACGGGCGCGCCGCGCCGCTTCGAGGATTTCCTCCTCCGAAGCCTCCAGCCTGCCATAAGCGATGTTGTCGCGGATCGTTCCGGCAAACAGGAAGACATCCTGACTGACAATACCGATATTGGACCGCAGCGACTTGAGCGTCATGTCGCGAATATCAATGCCGTCGATGCTGATCGCACCTTCGGTCACTTCATAGAAGCGCGGCAGCAGAGAGCAAATCGTGGTCTTGCCCGCGCCAGACGAGCCGACAAAGGCAACCGTTTCACCAGCGCGGATCGACAGGGTCAAATGGGCAAGCAACGGCTTTTCCGAACGGTAGCCGAAGCTGACGTCATTATACTCGATATCGCCATGCAGACGCTCCACGGAAACGGCTTGCGGCCTGTCGGCAATATCCGGCTCTGTATCGAGAAAGGCCGAGTAGCGCTGGAAACCGGCAATGCCCTTCGGATAGCTTTCGATGATCGAATTGATCTTCTCAATGGGCCGGAAGAAAACACCGATGAGCAGCAGGAAGCCGACGAAGCCACCTTCTGTCAGCTGGCCGCGCACGACAAACCAGGCGCCCGCGAGCATGACGATAATCTGGACAAAGCGCATCGAAAGATAAGACAGCGACATCGAAGCCGCCATGATCTTATAGGCCCGCAATTTGGTCGTCAGATAGTTGCGGTTGCTTTCGGCAAACAGCTTGCGCTCGTGGTCTTCATTGGTGAAGGCCTGCACGACGCGAATGCCGCCGACATTTTCTTCGATACGCGCATTGAACTCGCCGACACGGCCATAAAGTGCATGCCAGTTCGAGGTCATCCGGCTGCCATAGCGGATGCTCACAATCGCCGTCAGCGGGACGACCAGCGCCGTGATCAGCGCCAGCGGCACGTGAATCCAGAGCATCAATGCGAAAGCGCCAATCAGGGTCATGACGGCGATGAACAGATCCTCGGGGCCGTGATGGGCCACTTCGCCGATCTCTTCCAAATCCTTGGTCAGCTTTGCGACCAGATGCCCGGTCTTCTGATTGTCGAAGAAACGGAACGATAGTTTTTGCAGATGATCGAATGCTTTGCGCCGCATCTCGGTTTCGATCTTGATCCCAAGCATATGGCCCCAATAGGTCACAATGACCTGCAAACCGGCATTGAGGAGATAGATCAGAAACAGCCCGGCCACCGCGATGGCAATCAGCCCAAGCTGATTGGTCGGCAGCAGGCGATCAATGAACAGCGTCACTGCGACCGGAAAGGCCAACTCCAGCAGGCCAGCAAGGACGGCGCTGGAGAAATCAAGTGCAAACAAGCCCTTGTGCGGTTCATAATAGGCAGCAAAGCGCTTCAGCAAACTGGTCATCAAAATCTCGGCTTACACTTTTGGGGCAGCATTCAAAGAGGTCTGAACACGCGCCCATCCCTAACGACTGTTAGCAAGTTTTTGAATAGCATGGCGTTTATTTTCTCATTATTCGGCCCGATCAACCGATTTGTGATCGTTTAACTCAACTTTACGACAGCTGACCGCTAGAGATTGGGCAAAAGGCTCATGAGATTCTCGATCAACGGCGAGTGATTGCTCTTCATGGAGGCAAGCGCCAGGCGTGCTGAAAGCGGTTTCCCTTCAATCGGCCTATAGGCCACACCGGCAAGCCTGATCTGTGCAATCGCGGTTGGAACAATAGAAACGCCGAGGTCAGCAGCCACCAGATTGACGACCGATGGCATTTGCGGCGCTTCCTGCGCGACGATCATTTCAAAACCGGCATCACGGCAGGCGGCAACCACATCGTCATAGAGGCTAAGGCCGACAATGCGCGGAAACATCACAAAAGCTTCGTTGGCCAGCGCTGAAACCGGCAAAGTCTCATGCATCGCCAGCGGATGATGGCTCGGCAGGGCGATCAACATTGGCTCATCGGCCAAGCGCTTCATGCGCACATCCTTGGGATTTTCGAGGCCGGGACGAATGAAAGCTGCATCCACTTCCCCGCGCACAAGTTTTTCCATCAGGAGGCTCGTGTTCATTTCGGTGAGCGTCAGCCGCACCTCCGGCCAGCGGGCACGAAACCGTCGGATCGTTCCGCTCACCACCGGGTTGAAGGCCGATGACGCCGTGAAACCCAAGGCCAGACGCCCTGTCTCGCCGCGCGCCGCACTCTGCGCGGCAAGCTTGGCCTTCTCCGCAGCGGCAACTGCCGCCTTCGCTTCCTCACGAAAGGCCGTACCTGCCGCCGTCAGCTCCGCGCCGTGGGGAACACGATGGAAAAGAGCGACGCCGATTTCATTCTCCAGATCGCGGATCTGCTGGCTCAAGGGCGGCTGACCGATCCCAAGATTTGCCGCAGCACGCGTAAAATTACCCTCATCGGCAACAGCCAGAAAATATCTCAGGTGGCGCAATTCCATCGGTATATCCAAAACATATCACAATCGTCTGTTCCATATATTAGACAAATGATGCGCCATTGACTAGATCAAGTCTCGGGAGGTTTTGAAAAGGCAAAGTCATGTCCCGCGTCCAAGAACGCAGTCTCGATAGCGTTAGAACACCAGACAGCACCCTCAGGCTGGTCACCGCCCCAACATCACCCGGAGCTGTACCGGAAGAAAAGCACTATCTGGTCAAAGGCACGCCCGCATTTCGCAATGCCAGTGTCGCGCTTTTTCTGTCGGGCTTTGCAACCTTCTCGCTTCTCTACTGTGTACAGCCTTTGATGCCGCTCTTCGCGCATGATTTTAACATCACGCCTGCGGCAAGCTCCCTTTCTCTTTCGGTTTCCACCGGCTTTCTGGCCTTTGCGATTTTCTTTGCGGCAATCGTTTCCGAACGCTTTGGCCGTCGCTCGCTGATGTTTGCCTCCCTGCTCGGCTCAGCGCTTTGCACCATCGCCGCCGCCCTTGTGCCAGACTGGCACATGCTGCTTGCGCTGCGTGCATTGCAAGGCCTTCTGCTGGGCGGTGTTCCTGCGGTCGCGATGACCTATCTTGCCGAGGAAATCGACCCGCGCGGTCTTGGCGCATCCATGGGCCTTTATATCGCGGGCAACGCCTTCGGTGGTATGGCGGGGCGCGTCATCACCGGGACGCTGGCTGAATTCTTCTCCTGGCGTGTCGGCCTCGCTGGCATGGGGCTTCTGGGCCTTGCCGCCGCAATCGGCTTTCTGATGTTGCTGCCCGCCTCGCAGAATTTTACCCCGCGTCCCGGTCTGAATGCGCGGTTTCACCTCAGTGCATGGATCGGCCATATCCGTAATCCGGCCCTGCCATTGCTGTTCGCCATCAGCTTTCTGGTCATGGGCTCGTTTGTGACGGTCTATAACTATATCGGTTTCCGGCTTGTCGCCGCGCCCTACAGTCTGAGCCAGACGGCGCTCGGCGCCATTTTCTCGGTCTATCTGTTCGGTATCGCCGCATCGTGGATCGCGGGTCGCATGGGCGACAGGCTTGGCCATTTCATTGTGCTTCCCATCGGTTTGGGCATTGAAGCAGCAGGCGTGTTACTGACACTCTTTGCTCCCTTGCCGCTCATCATCGTCGGCATCGTGTTTCTCACTGTCGGCTTCTTCGTCAGCCACTCGGTCGCCAGCGCTCTGGTCGGAAGGCTGGCGCTCCACACCAAGGGTCACGCGTCTTCGCTTTACCTCCTGGCCTATTATCTCGGCTCCAGCATTGCGGGATCAGCAGGCGGCATTTTCTGGATTGCGGGCGGCTGGAACGCGGTGACGGAGTTTACCTTCGCCATGCTGGCCATCGCCTTTATCGCATCGCTTGCCGCAGCGCGTTTTGCGCGTCGGGATTGAAAATGCCTCCCAAATTGCCTAGCAGATGATTTGCCATGCAGCTGTCAGCACCTTGACAGCTGCATGGCAATGAATGGAGGCTGGGGCATGAGTGAATTGGCTGACTGGCTATCGGAAGCGCATCCGGTCAACCGGAAGAACGCCGCTGAAGTCGTGTTCGACGACATACGCTCGGCGATCATATCCGGTCGCCTTCAGGTCGGTACGCGCCTGCCATCGGAGGCCCGGCTGGCCGACCGGTTTGGCGTCAGCCGCCCCATTGTGCGCGAGGCGCTGCGCTCACTGCAAACCCTCGGCCTCACCCAGACCCGGACCGGTAGCGGCACCTATATATTGAATGCAACGCCCTCGGCGGAACTGAGCTATGACGGCTATTCCGCGCGCGACCTGATTGAAGCGCGCCCGTTTATCGAAGTTCCGGCGGCAGGCTGGGCGGCACTTCGTCGAAGCGACGAACAGCTCGCGCAACTGCTTGGACTTTGCGACAAGATGGACCGCCAGACCGACCCGCATAAATGGGAGCTGCTCGATTCCGAGTTTCACAGCGCCATAGCTGTTGCCTCCGGTAATACGCTCTTTGCCAAGATCGTCGCCGATGCCCGCGATGCTCTGGTCCAGCAATCCGAACTCATCAATCTCATGGCAGGTCGCCGTGAGGCGTCCAATATCGAACATCGCCGGATTGTCGATGCTATCCGGGCCGGTTCCGAAGCCGGCGCCCGGACTGCCATGGAGGCGCATCTAAGCAAAGTTAAAACCGCCGTCAACGCCATAACTGGCAGCAGCAGCTCTTAAGCCCCCCCTTTCAAACCGACTGTTTTGCGCAAGTGACGGGCCAAAACCTGTCGCGTGACGGCCTGTGGATAATTGTCACCGGGACAATCTTGGGAGACAGACAAAATCGCTATGCGCGAAAGCTGAAAGCTAACGTCTTCTTTTCAAAAAGATATTCCGTTTGCCAGAAAACACAGCTCCTTCCGGCGGACCATCCAGTGCTTGCCGGTGACTTGACGGGTCATTTTCAATATGCGTTAAAGCGCCATAATCTGTCATACAGCTTTACAGATTACCCACCAAATAGGGTGCAATATCACCCTCCCCATTGAATGGCCCGCAGCACGCCCTAGGTGGCGTTTCATGCCGCGAATGGTCTCCGTCGAAACGCGCTCACAGGGAGGAGCAATGTCGATTGAATCCGTAAAAGCCGGTCCGGCTGAACGAGAAATCTTCATCGAAGAGGATAGCGGCTACCACAAGGCCCTGAAGCCTCGGCAAATCCAGATGATCGCGATTGGGGGAGCGATCGGAACGGGGCTTTTCCTCGGCGCTGGCGGGCGACTTGCGCAGGCGGGGCCTGCCCTCGTTTTCGTCTATGCGCTTTGCGGCTTCTTCGCCTTTCTGGTTTTGCGCGCACTGGGTGAGCTGATCATGCATCGGCCAAGCTCGGGATCGTTCGTCTCCTATGCCCGTGAGTTCTACGGCGAAAAGCTGGCCTTCGCGGCTGGCTGGATGTACTGGCTGAACTGGGCGATGACCTCGGTGGCCGACGTGACCGCCGTCGCGCTCTATATGAATTTCTTCAAGCACTATGTTCCCTGGCTGCAGGGGATAGACCAGTGGATGTTTGCACTCACCGCGCTCCTCATCGTTCTCGCGATGAACCTGATGTCGGTGAAAGTCTTTGGCGAAATGGAATTCTGGTTCAGTCTCGTCAAGGTTCTGTCGCTCGTTACCTTTCTGGTGGTCGGCATTTATTTCGTCGTCTCCGGCACGCCGATTGACGGTCATGCCGCCGGTTTCAGCATCATCACCGATAGCGGGGGCTTGTTCCCGAACGGCATATTACCGGCCTTTGTGATCATACAGGGCGTTGTATTCGCCTATGCCTCCATCGAACTGATCGGCACCACGGCTGGCGAAACTGAAGATCCGCGCAAGGTAATGCCCGGCGCAATCCGCACTGTCGTCTTCCGCCTGCTGGTCTTCTATGTCGGCTCGGTGCTGCTGCTTTCGCTGCTTCTGCCCTACACGGCCTATTCCGCCGGTGAGAGCCCGTTCGTGACCTTCTTCGGCAAGATCGGCGTTGAGGGTGCGGATATCATCATGAACCTTGTGGTGCTGACCGCAGTTCTCTCGTCGCTCAATGCGGGTCTTTATTCCACCGGCCGTATTCTGCATTCGATGGCCATTTCCGGCTCAGCGCCTTCGGCTCTGGCCAAGATGAACAAGAACGGCGTTCCCTTTGTCGGTATCGCAGTCACTGCCGTCGTCACGGTGATCGGCGTTGTCCTCAATGCCTTCGTGCCTTCAGCGGCCTTCGAGATTGCGCTCAATCTCTCCGCGCTTGGCATTATCACCGCATGGGGCGTCATCGTTCTCTGCCAGCTGAAGCTCTGGTATCTGGCGCGGCGCGGTGAGATCGAACGGCCTGATTTCCGGATGTTCGGCGCACCCTATACGGGCATCCTCACGCTGGCTTTTCTGCTCGGTGTTCTGGTTCTGATGGCGTTCGATTATCCGGTCGGTACCATGACCATCGCCTCCTTGCTGATCATCATCCCCGTGCTCATCATGGGATGGTATCTGATGCGCGACCGTATCCATCGACTTGCCGCCGAGCGTGCTATAGACGCAAGCACTCTGACCAAGTGAGGGAAACGTGAATACAGCGCCGATCAGGCCCGTGGTGGCGGTCATCGCCACCGGGGGCACCATTGCCAGCAAACGCGGTGAAGACGGTGCGAGCACGCCGACATTATCCGGCGAAGACCTGCTTGCGCTCTTGCCGGATATCGATGCCGATCTGCGCCCCATCGACCTGATGGCGAAGGATTCCTCACTGCTCACTCTGGCCGACATGCAACATATCAGCAATGCGGTCGGCGAAGCGTTGGACAATGCCGCCATCGACGGCGTTGTCGTCCTGCATGGCACCGACTCCATGGAGGAAACGGCGCTTTTGGTGCAGCTCCAGCACCGGCTTGCAAAGCCCGTCATTTTCACCGGCGCGCAGTTTACAGCCGATAATCCCCACGCCGATGGACCTGCCAATCTGGCAGATGCGGTCAGGCTTGCCACTGATCCGGGCAACGCCGCACGCGGCGTGCTGATCGCTTTTGGCGGGCGGGTTCTGCCTGCATGGGGTGTTTACAAGGCGAGCAGCGACAGCGCCGATGCGTTTCATTCAACACGCAGGCTGGATGTGCTGCCCGACGTGAAACTCCCGTCACCGCTTGGCGATAGCCGCGTCGATACGGTTGCGATTTATCCCGGCTGCGATGCCACTCATATCGCGGCAAGTGTTGCAGCAGGCGCGCGCGGCATTGTTCTGGCGGCGCTTGGCTCCGGCAATGCGACGCCGGAGATTGTCAAAGCCGTCAAGCTTTGCACCGAACGGGGCATCCCGGTTGTCGTATCAAGCCGCGTCCCGGAAGGTCTGTTGACGCCGGGCTATGGCGGCGGTGGCGGTGGGCACGATCTTGCTGCGGCAGGCGCGATCCACGCCCGCACACTTCGTCCCGGTCAGGCGCGCATTCTGCTGGCGGCGCTGATCGCCAATGGCAGTTCGAAAGACGCAATCATTCGCGCCTTCAGCGACAACCAATAACTCATAAGAAAAGGGCCGGATCACTCCGGCCCTTTTGTTTTGCTGCTAGAGCATTTCCCGCAAAAGTGCGTAGCGGTTTTGCGTAGGATAATGCGTAAAAACAAATAGCTAGAGCGGTTCCACGATTCCGTTTTAACCGGAACCGCTCTAGCTGCGATCACTCACCCGGCACAAGATGCGGTGCTTCAATCTTTGCGCCCGAATGCTTGAGCGGACGCTCGCCGCTCAGCTTGCGGATCAGCACATAGAACACCGGCGTCATGAAGATGCCGAAAGCCGTCACGCCGATCATGCCCGCGAAGACCGCGATACCCATTGCCGAGCGCATTTCCGCACCGGCACCGGTGGATGTAACCAGCGGCACCACGCCCATGATGAAGGCCATGGAGGTCATCAGGATCGGGCGCAGACGCAACCGGCTGGCTTCGACCGCAGCCTGCACCACGCTTCGACCGGAAAGCTCCAGCTCGCGGGCAAATTCCACGATCAGGATCGCGTTCTTCGCCGATAGTCCCACAAGGACTATCAAGCCAATCTGGGTGAAGACGTTGTTGTCACCCCCCGTCAGCCAGACGCCGGTAAGTGCAGCCATGATACCCATCGGAACAATCATGATGATCGACAGGGGTAGAGCAAGGCTTTCATATTGCGCGGCCAGCACGAGGTAGACGAGCAGCAGCGCCAGCGGGAAGACCAGGAAGCCTGAATTGCCAGCCAGAATCTGCTGGTAGGTCAGATCGGTCCACTCGAAGGCGATGCCCGGAGGCAAGGTTTCCTGCGCGATCCGTTCGACGGCCGCCTGCGCCTGACCGGACGAGAAGCCGGGGGCCGGATTGCCGTTGATATCGGCAGACAGGAAGCCATTATACCGGATGGCGCGTTCCGCACCCACGGTCTGCTCCACCTTCATCAGCGCCGACAGCGGGATCATCTCGCCCGATTGCGAACGAACCTTCAGCTTGCCGATGTCTTCGGCATGGCTGCGGTAATTCGCATCGGCCTGAATGCGCACGCTGTAGGTGCGTCCGAATGCATTGAAGTCGTTGACATAGAGCGAACCCAGATAGATCTGCAACGTCTCGAACACATCGGTCACCGCCACACCCAGCTGACGTGCCTTCACACGATCCAGATCGGCATAAAGCTGCGGCACATTGATCTGGTAGCTCGAATAAAGACCGGCCAGTTCGGGCGTCTGATAGGCCTTGGCGAGAAACGCCTTGGTCGCATCGTCAAGCGCACGGAAGCCAAGCCCGTTGCGATCTTCAAGCTGGAGCTTGAAGCCGCCCGTTGTACCCAGACCCTGCACAGGCGGTGGCGGGAACATGGCAATGAACGCATCCTGAATGGAGCCGAACTTCTGGTTCAGCTGCATGGTGATAGCGCCAGCCGACAGGTCCGGCGTCCTGCGTTCCTCGAACGGCTTCAGCGTGACGAAGACAATGCCTGAATTCGACGAGTTGGTGAAACCGTTGATCGAAAGGCCCGGGAAGGCAATGGCATTGGCAACGCCCGGCTGGTCAAGCGCAATATCCGTCATGCGGCGGATGACATCTTCCGAGCGGTCAAGTGTGGCCGCATCCGGCAATTGCGCAAAGCCGATCAGATATTGCTTGTCCTGTGCCGGAACGAAGCCGCCTGGCACCGCACGGAACAGAACGAAGGTGACGCCGAGCAGCACGACATAGAGGCCCATCACCAGCGACTTGCGCGAGAGAATTGCGCCCACGCCGCGACCATAGGCGTTCGAGCTTGCACCGAAGAAGCGGTTGAAGCCACGGAAGAACCAGCCGAACGCCTTGTCCATGACGCGGGTCAGACGATCCTTCGGCGCATCATGACCACGCAGCAACAGGGCTGCGAGAGCAGGCGACAGGGTCAGCGAGTTGAAAGCCGAGATCACCGTCGAGATGGCGATGGTCAGTGCGAACTGGCGATAGAACTGGCCGGTAAGGCCGGTAATAAATGCCAGCGGCACAAAGACCGCAACCAGCACCAGCGCAATCGCGATGATCGGGCCAGACACTTCCTGCATGGCGCGATAGGTCGCTTCAACCGGTGACAGTCCCTGTTCGATGTTACGCTCGACATTTTCCACCACCACGATGGCGTCGTCGACGACGATACCAATGGCCAGCACCAGACCGAACAGGCTGAGCGCATTGATGGAGAAGCCGAACATATACATGACCGCAAACGTACCCACGATGGAAACGGGGACCGCGACCAGCGGAATGATTGATGCGCGCCATGTCTGCAAGAACAGGATGACCACAATCACCACCAGAACGATGGCTTCGAGCAGGGTGTGAATAACCGACTCGATAGAGGCTTTCACAAATGCTGTCGTGTCATAGACGATGTCGAAATCCACGCCTTCCGGCATGGTCTTCTTCAGATCGGCCATGGCCGCGTGCACATTTTCCGAAATCTGCAAAGCGTTGGAACCCGGCGCCTGAAACACGCCCATGCCAACCGCCTGCTTGTTGTCGAGCAGAGAGCGCAGCGAGTAATCCGCAGCACCCATCTCGACGCGGGCAACATCGCCAAGGCGGGTGATTTCGCCCTCGCTACCCGACTTCACGACGATATTGGCGAAGTCTTCCGGCGTCTGAAGACGGCCCTGCGCATTGACGGAAAGCTGAAGATCAAGACCGGCCACATTCGGTGAAGCACCGATCACGCCAGCGGCGGCCTGAACATTCTGCTGCCGGATTGCGTTTGCGATATCGCTCGCGGAAAGTCCACGTTCGGCTGCCTTTTGCGGGTCGATCCAGACGCGCATGGAATAATCGCCACCGCCGAATATCTGCACCTGACCGACACCAGCAATACGCGCGATGCGGTCTTTGACGTTCAAAACGGCATAGTTGCGCAGATAGTTCACGTCATATCGGCCATCGGGCGAGATGAGGTGAACGACCAGCGTGAGGTCGGGCGAGCTTTTAGCTGTGGTGACGCCGAGCGTGCGCACCTCTTCCGGCAGGCGCGGTTCGGCCTGCGAGATACGGTTCTGCACAAGCTGCTGCGCCTGATCAGGATCGGTGCCGAGTGCGAAAGTGACGGTCAATGTCATGACGCCGTCGGCTGTCGCCTGGCTCTGCATATAGAGCATGCCTTCAACACCGTTGATTTGTTCTTCAAGCGGTGTGGCGACAGTCTCGGAAATCACGGCAGGGTTGGCGCCCGGATATTGTGCGCGCACCACGATCTGTGGTGGCACGACTTCCGGATATTCCGAAATCGGCAGACCTGTCATGCCGATCAGACCGGCCACGAAGATCAGAACCGAGAGAACGCCAGCGAAGACCGGGCGGTCTACGAAGAAGCGTGAGAAGTTCATCTGTTTATCCCCCTTTAGGCGGATGAGCGAAAACTCTCCCGTTCCGCGAAAACATGCGTTCTCGCGGGTTGAATAGGCTGAGCTTTTGCGTTTCGCGCGCGTCGTCAGACGCGCCGTTTCAGTTAATTCTTGGCAAGTGTTTCAGTGACGGGCTGCGGTGCGACGACCACGCCCGGACGAATGCGTTGCAGGCCGTTGACAACGATGTTTTCGCCAGCCTTCAGGCCGCTTTCGACAATGCGCAAGCCATCATAATTGCGACCGAGCACCACCTGCCGGTATTCGACCTTGTTGTCCGCACCCACGACGAAGACAAACTTCTTGTCCTGATCGGAGGCAATGGCACGGTCGCTCACCACCAGCTTTTCGTCCGGTTCCGGCTCGCCGAAGCGAATGCGCACAAACTGACCGGGAATGAGCTTGCCATCCGGATTGTCGATGGCGGCGCGCACACGGATCGTGCCCGTGGTGGCGTCCACTTCATTGTTGATCAGCTGGATATGTCCGGCAATTGGCGTGCCATCATCGGCGGCTGTACCAATCTGAACGGGGATACGTTCAATGGCGTTGCCGCCCGGCGATGCGGCAAGCTTGGCAAGAGCCTTGGTGACAACCTCTTCATTGGCGCTGAAGCTTGCATAGATCGGATCGACAGACACAAGCGTGGTGAGCACCGGCGAAGCGGAACTGGCGGCAACCAGATTGCCAGCGGTTACTTCCAGACGTCCAACGCGACCAGAAATCGGCGCGCGCACTTCCGTATATTGAAGGTCGAGTTCAGCGGAGCGAAGTGCCGCCTTGGCAGAACGCAGGCTTGCCTGCGCCTCGTCAAAGGCGCTCGACCGCTGGTCCAGCCCGCTCTGGGCGAGCGTGCGGGTGGTTACAAGCTGGCGACCGCGATCCAGTTCCGTCTTCGCCAACGCCACGCGCGCTTCCTCGGCGGAAACCTGCGCCTTGGCTTTTTCAACCGTTGCCGCATAAGGCTCTGGATCAATGGTGACAAGCAGATCGCCCTGCTTGACCAGCGCTCCTTCACGGAAATGCGCTTTCAGAATAGCACCGCCGACACGCGGGCGAATTTCCACACGCTCGATTGCCTCAAGGCGGCCCGAAAATTCTTCCCAGGTCGAAATGCGGCGCGACTCCGCCTTGGCGACTGAAACCGGCACGGCAGGCGGAGGCGCGGATATATCTGTCGCTGCGTCCGCCTTCAGATGGGGAGCGCCAAAGAGAATGGCGCCACCGCCAGCTGCAGACAATAGGATACTCAGGCCGGCGCCCCACAGGGCCCGGCGTCCAATGATCGACGTCATGTTGTATCTCCTTGCCGGTCGGAGCCGGCTACATTCTGATCGTCAGAACAAAGCTTGGGAGGACTTTTGAACCGACGTTATGCTGGTATTGCTTTTGCACCAGCCCGCCGGAAGAAATCCGAAAACAGGCCAGTAAGGGCTTCTTTCTGTGGCGGCCACTCGCGGTCGGCCACGGTGCTTTCCGGTATCCAGCCAGCCTGACCCGGCAGGACATGGGACTGAACCTTGACGCCTGCCTGACGCAGCCGCTCGGCATAGGCCTGGGTCTCGTCACGCATCGGGCATTCAGCACCAGTGACGAGCAGTGTCGGCACCAGACCGGCAAGACGCGTACACAGCGCAGGCGCGGCATAGGGGTGGGTAAACCCACCGCACTGACCCAGATAATGCTGCCAGCCATCCGACATTGTCTGCACCGCACTTTCCGGGCAGTATTTGCGGAAAGATGCCGTCGCAAGGCAAGGATCGAGCATGGGCGAAAGCAATATCTGACCTTTGAGATCCGTCAGATTCTGATCTCGCGCCATAAGCGCCAAACCGGCTGCAATATTGCCGCCCGCCTCTTCACCGGCAACGAACAGCATCGACTTCTTGTGTGCAAATTCCGGGCAACGCGCACGCATCGAAGTCAGAATGGCATAGGCCACCTCAAGCGCCGCCGGGAACGGGTTGAGACAGGCCGACGAATATTCCGGCGAGACGACCACCGCTCCCGCATCGGCAAGAGCTTCGGCGACACCCTCGCAGGCATCTGGACAATCAGCTGAGAAAGCCCCACCATGGAGATGCAGCACCACAGGTGGCGGTGAAAGCAATTTGGCGCAGCGATAAATGCGTGCCGTGCAGGCGCAATTGCCAGCCTGCATTGTTTCAACCGTAAACTTCTCGCACATCTTTCTTAGCTTTCATGTCTAGCGGCAAACCGCCATGGTCAGATATTAGCATTGTCTATTATCTGGAATAGTCCCCCTGGATTGGTTACACTATCCAAAATCTCGAACAATGACGGTTATTGATCAATGGACCAACTCTCGGCCATGCGCGCCTTTCTCCGGGTTGTTGAAACCGGAAACTTTACGCGCGCCTCCGCGTCACTCAGCATGCCCAAGGCAACCATCAGCAATCTCATTCAGGGATTGGAAGCCCATCTGGGCGCAAAACTCCTCAATCGCACCACCCGTCGTGTTCTCGTAACACCGGACGGCGCACTTTACTATGAGCGTGCGGCCCGCCTGTTGGCCGATTTGCAGGAACTCGACGGCAGCCTGTCCAGCGCACAGACCTTGCCCAAAGGTCGCCTGCGCGTGGAAATGGCGAGCGCCGTCGCCAATTTGATTGTCATTCCCGCCCTGATCGAGTTTCACCAGCGCTATCCCGATATCCAGATCGATCTCGGCGTATCGGATCGCCCGGTCGATTATGTGGCGGAGAATGTAGATTGCGCCATTCGCATCGGCGAGTTGACCGACCAGTCGCTGATCGCGCGGCGCATTGGCGACATGCATTTCATTGCCTGTGCTTCCGCCGAATATCTGGATCGCTGTTCTACGCCGCACCACCCGTCGGACCTTGCCAGCAACACCTATGCGGTCGGCTATTTCCGACCCTCGACCGGGCAGCAAATGCCGTTTCACTTCAAGCGCGGCACGGAGGAAGTCGAGATCAACGGGCGCTACGTTGTGGCCGCCAATGAATCGACCACCTATCTGGCGGCAGTCCGCGCCGGTCTGGGCGTCGCACAAGCGCCCCTGTTCATGGTTCAGGAGGATCTGGAAAAAGGCACGTTGCGGCCAGTCCTCGAAGACTGGCAGATCGAACCGATGCCGATTTATCTGGTCTATCCGCCCAACCGACATCTCAGCAATCGTTTGCGCGTCTTTGCTGATTGGGTGGTCAAGGTCATCGCCAAGTCGCAAATGGTGGAGCGCCGCTGACAGGTACTCTCCAAAAGTACCTTTCCAGCCCCGGAATCGCTGATCTCGAGGCGCAGCCAAGGCGAACAAATTTATAGTGGATTTATTTCCCGATACTGGCCTTGACGAACGCTATTGCGCGCCTATTGATCCTTAAATATGTCTGTACCGGATTGAAACATATGCCTTATTAGCGTCTGCTATCGACGTCTTGGCGGTTTACTTATCATCTGACATGCAGTAGCTTCGGGACAGCTAATAAACAGGGACTTTTTAGCTAACTCTCGTCCATATCAGACTGCTCGATCATCTGCCCAGAACTGCTTTCGTATCTTGTTCTTATTCGTTACGTAATGAGAGGGGACTATGGCGTCAGGCGACAATCAAAAACTTCCGCTTCTCGCGCTCACTGCCATGGTTGTGGGTTCAATGGTCGGCGCAGGCATCTTCAACCTACCCGGTCGTTTTGGCGCGGCTACCGGCCCGTTCGGGGCCATCATTGCCTGGCTGATCGCCGGCACCGGCATGTATATGCTGGCGCGCGTCTTCCAGTTATTAGCCGAGAAAAAACCCGATATCGACTCCGGCGTCTTTGCCTATGCCAAAGCCGGTTTCGGCAACTATATGGGTTTCCTGTCGGCCTTTGGCTACTGGCTCGGCAGTTGTCTCGGCAACGTGTTTTACTGGGTGCTGATCGGCTCTACGCTTGGCCGGTTCTTTCCCGATATTTTCGGCGACGGCAGCAGTATTCCAGCCATTGTCGTGTCGCTCATCGGCATCTGGGCGTTTCACCTGATGATCCTGCGCGGTGTCGAACAGGCGACATTCATCAACACGATCGTCACCGTGGCCAAGATCGTGCCGATCATCGTCTTCATTCTCGTGCTGATCTTTGCATTCAACTACGATCAGTTTGCCGAGAACTTCTTCGGCGGCCCCGATATGCCCGCCAAGCCGCTAATCGCGCAGGTGCGCGACACGATGCTGATCACCGTTTTCGTGTTCATCGGTATCGAAGGCGCGAGCGTTTACTCCCGCTTCGCCAAGAAACGCTCCGATGTCGGCACGGCAACCATTCTCGGCTTTGTTGGCGTGCTGGGCCTTATGGTTGCAGTCACGCTGCTGCCCTATGCCGTCATGCCGCAATCCGCCATTGCCGCCGTACAGCAACCGTCGCTTGCCAGCGTTCTTGAAACGGTGGCTGGCCATTGGGGGGCGGTGTTCATTTCGATCGGCGTGCTGGTTTCGGTTCTCGGCGCTTATCTCGCATGGTCGCTGATCTGCGCCGAAGTTCTGTTTGCCGCCGCGAAATCGGAAGACATGCCGAAAATGTTCGCCGCGCAAAACAACAACCGGGTTCCGGCCAATGCGCTGTGGTTGACCAATATCGTCGTCTCGCTGTTCGTCATCTCGACCTACTGGTCGCAGGATGCCTTCAACTTCATGCTCGACATGACGAGCGTGACCTCGCTTCTGCCTTATCTGCTCGTGGCCGGTTACGGCATTCTGGTTGCCCGTCGTGGGGAAGGTTACGCGCCGGGCGAAGGCGGACGTGGACGCGATCAGGCTTTTGCGTGGATTGCGGCCATCTACACCATCTTCATGTTCGTCGCCGCCGGGCTCAAATATGTTCTGCTCGTGGCGGTTCTCTTCGTGCCGGGCACGATCCTCTATTTCTGGGCGCGGCGCGAACAGAAAGTGCAGCTCTTCACCACGGTCGAACTCGTGATCTTCGGCATAACCGTGCTTGCGGGTTTGATCGGGTTCTACGGTCTGATGACAGGCCTCATCACACATTGAGTCAATCGGCGAATAATCACGCGTAGGGAGGTTCAAGCACCATGACAAACGGCACTCCGCTTGGTGTACATTCTGAAGTCGGTCAACTGCGCAAGGTGCTTGTCTGCGCGCCGGGGCGCGCCCACCAGCGCCTGACACCAAGCAATTGCGACGATCTGCTGTTCGATGATGTCATGTGGGTCGACAATGCCAAGCGCGACCATTTCGACTTCATGACCAAGATGCGTGATCGCGGCATTGAAGTGCTGGAAATGCACAATCTGCTTGCCGAAACGCTGGCCGTACCGGAAGCGAAGAAATGGATTCTCGACCATCAGATCGTACCGAACCAGATCGGGCTTGGTCTGATCGATGAAGTACGCTCCTATCTCGAAGGCCTATCCAACCGCGAACTGGCGGAAACGCTGATCGGCGGCCTGTCGACGACCGAGTTTCCCGAGGCAATTGGCGGCGAGCAGCTTGCGCTGATCCGCGATGCCGCCGGGGCCAATGAATATCTGCTGCCACCGCTGCCCAACACGCTCTACACACGCGACACCACCTGCTGGATCTATGGCGGCGTGACGCTCAATTCGCTCTACTGGCCAGCCCGCCATGAAGAGACAATTCTCACATCGTCCATCTACAAGTTCCATCCAGACTTTGCAGGTAACGTCAATGTCTGGTGGGGTGACCCGACGAAGGATTGGGGCCTGGCCACGCTGGAAGGCGGCGATGTGATGCCTATTGGCAAGGGCAATGTGCTCATCGGCATGAGTGAACGCACCTCCCGGCAGGCGATCAGTCAGGTCGCGCAAGCCCTGTTTGCCAAAGGTGGGGCGGAACGCGTTATCGTTGCGGCCATGCCGAAACTGCGCGCTGCAATGCATCTCGATACGGTGTTCACCTTCGCTGATCGGGATTGCGTGCTGATCTATCCGGATATTGTCGACGGAATCGATGCCTTCTCCTATCGCCCTGACGGCAAGGGCGGCGTCGAGCTGCACAAGGACAAGGGCAGCTTCGTCGATACCGTTCGCGATGCGCTAGGCCTGAAGAAGATGCGCGTCGTCGAAACCGGCGGCAATGATTACATGCGTGAGCGCACACAATGGGACAGCGGCGCCAATCTGGTCTGCGCTTCCCCCGGCGTGGTCTTTGCCTATGACCGCAACACCTATGCCAACACGCTGCTGCGCAAGCAAGGCATCGAGGTCATCACCATCACCGGCGCGGAACTTGGACGCGGACGCGGCGGCGGCCATTGCATGACCTGCCCGATCATTCGCGACGCTGTCGACTACTGAGTTGCGGTCATGACAGGTCGCTGTCGAACTGACCGGATTTGCTTCAGCACCACGCCAACCCATGGCGAGGTGCTCGTAGCATGACAGAAAGCACGCGGACAGTCGGCGTCATCGTACCGGCCATACTTATACTTGCCTTGATGTATGTGGCGCAGTCGGTTTTTGCGCCGCTTGTTTTCGCGCTGTTCATCATCGCCATGGTGTGGCCGTGCCAGTCCATCCTGCAACGTTATATGCCGCGCGGCCTCGCTTTGCTGATAACCCTCGTGGTTTCCATGGCGGTGATGATCGCCGTCGGATCGTCGCTCGTCTGGGGTATCAGCAAGCTCGGACAATGGTTCTTCGTCAATGCCGACCGTTTGCAGAGCATTTATCTCGGCTGGACCGACTGGCTGGAAGAACATGGCATTGCACTTGTCGGGCCATTGGCAGACCGCTTCGATGTTCTTTGGGCAGTCCGCTTCATGCAGGGCATGGCGGGACGGCTGAACAGTTTTGCCGGCTTCCTGCTTCTCGTCTTCATCTTCCTGATGCTTGGCCTGCTGGAAGTTGATGACTTCAACAAGCGCCTCACTTCGCCCTATGCCCAGCCCTATGGCAAGACCATCCTGCTTTGCGACCGCATCATCGGCGCGAAACTGCGGCGCTATATGCTGGTGCGCACATTTGCCAGCGTGCTTACCGGCCTGATTGTCTGGCTTTTCGCGCTTGGCGCAGGGCTGGAACTGGCGACCGCATGGGGCGCTATCGCTTTCTCCTTCAACTATATTCCAGTGCTCGGTCCGCTCTTTGCAACGACATTGCCGACGCTATTCGCCATCGTGCAGTTCGACTCCTGGCAATTTGCCATCGTGGTATTTCTCAGCCTCAACGTCATCCAGTTTGTCATTGGCAGCTATCTTGAACCGCGATTGGCCGGAGCCTCGCTGTCGATCTCGCCATTCGCGGTTATATTCGCCGTCTTCTTCTGGAGCTTCATGTGGGGCATTGCGGGCGCTTTCATCGGCGTTCCGATCCTGATCGCCGTCATTGTCTTTTGCGCTGCATCGCCATCACTGGCGTGGATCGCCACGCTGATGTCCAATGACACGCCGCTTCTCTGGGACGAACCGTCCGGCGACCTGACCGAAAATCCGAAAGCATCACCTGGAACAAAGCCAAGTTGAACGCACCTGAATAGCATTCAATGCTATTGTAATTTACCGATCAGGTAACAAGGGAGGAATTGTTATGTTTCGGCTGGGACAAAAATATCAATCCTTCGTCCATGGCTCCGGCTGCTCTTGTCTCAGCCCCGCCTTGCAACAGGTTTCCCGCCGACTAGACAGTTTTTCACGCCGATCATTCCTTGCAGGGCTTGGAGCTACGGCGATCGCAGCAGCCGCGCCGAAGACGCTCTATGCCCAGACGACAGGCGCGACGACCAAGACCTTGTTCCGACAGGTCAAATTGTTTGACGGCAAGTCTGATAATCTGCGCGACGACGTCCAGATTCTGGTCGAGGGCAACAAAATCGTTGCCGTGGATACGACAAACAGTGCACCGCCCGCCGACGCGACCGTGGTGGATTGCGGCGGTCGCGTTCTCATGCCCGGCCTGATCGATGCGCACTGGCACACTCTTTATGCAGCCGTTCCGTTGAATGTCCTGCTGACCGGCGATCCCGCAGGCATATTCGCCTCATCAACGGCGGAGGCTGCACGCACGCTTGAGCGCGGCTTTACGACCGTTCGCGACATGGGCGGACCGGTGTTCACATTCAAACAGGCGATTGATAATGGCATCATTCCGGGTCCACGCATTTATCCATCCGGCGCAATGATCACCACGACGGGTGGACATGGCGACCTGAGAATGCCTTTTGAAGTCCCACGTAGTGGAAACGAACTCAGCCTCGGCGAGAAGATCGGCGGCGCGGCTATCGTGGACGATGCGGGCAGCCTCAAGATGCGCGTGCGCGAGCAATTGATGCAGGGCGCATCTCAGATCAAGCTGGTCGGCGGCGGCGGCGTTTCATCACCGCGCAGCCCGCTTGATATGTCGACTTTCGACGAAAACGAGATACGCGCCGCCAATGACGTGGCGCGCGACTGGAACACCTATATGACTGTGCATGCCTATGCACCGCACACGGTGCAACGCTCGCTGAATGTTGGCGTGGGCTGTATCGAACATGCGCATCTGATGGACGACGAAACCGCGCGGATGTTTGTCGACAAGAATGTCTGGCTTAGCACGCAGCCGTTCATGAGCGCGGCGGATACCGGGACACTAAGCGGCCCCTCGGCCGAAAGAGCAGAGCAGCTGTTTGCCGCAACGCCCAAGATGTATGAGCTGATCCGGAAGCACGGGGTCAAAACTGCCTGGGGATCGGACATCTTGTTTTCACCCCAGCTGGCGCCCCGGCAGAGTTTCATGCTCACCCATCTCAGCCAGTGGTATTCGAATGCCGAGGCGCTGCGCATGGCCACTTCCGGCAATGCGGAACTCCTCACCCTTTCCAATTTACGCAATCCCTATCCGGGCAAGCTCGGCGTTATTGAGAAGGGCGCGCTTGCGGATATTCTGGTTTTGAACACCAACCCGCTTGAAGATATCCACGCCTTGGAAAAGCCAGCGGAGACTATGGCGGTCATTATGAAGGACGGGCGCATTCACAAGAACACGCTCTGATGCCTTTCGACTGACAAAAAGCGAAAGCGCCACTCAATGCATGCAACAAAGGGCGGAGCTGCAGCTTCGCCCTTTTTTTACGCTTAATGCACCACCATGAAATGGCGATTATTTAGACGAATGCCTAAATAATAATCAACGTCATTCTCAAAGCCTCTCCATTGCCTGCCGGGCTGATCTCCATTCCCCACCCGTGGGATGAAGGCCAAAATTTTAGCTCCTCAATAAATCTCGTCTTTTCAAACATATAGGCTAGTCATCTCCACAAAAAGATCGCCCTTTGTGAAACTGGCATGACACTTGCATTTCAATAGGCAGAAGCAGGGAAGAGCATATTGATGGTGGCTGCCCCTACTGTGTTGGTTCAATACCCATCATAAAAGAGACTAGGCGATGACAAAGTATAAGCTCGAGTACATTTGGCTAGACGGTTACACTCCGACACCGAACCTGCGTGGCAAGACACAGGTCAAGGAATTCGATGCGTTCCCGACGCTCGAGCAACTGCCGCTCTGGGGCTTCGACGGTTCGTCGACGATGCAGGCCGAAGGCCGCAGCTCCGATTGCGTACTGAAGCCAGTCGCTATCTATCCTGATCCGGCCCGCACGAACGGCGTGCTTGTGATGTGCGAAGTCATGATGCCGGATGGCGTCACGCCGCATGCATCGAACAGCCGCGCAACCGTTCTCGAAGACGACGATGCTTGGTTCGGCTTCGAACAGGAATATTTCCTCTACCAGAATGGCCGCCCGCTCGGCTTCCCTGAGCACGGCTTCCCTGCCCCGCAGGGTCCATATTACTGTGGCGTCGGCTCCAGCAATATCGGCCCGGTTGCCCGCAAGATTGTTGAAGAACATCTCGACCTGTGCCTCGCCGCTGGCATCAACCACGAAGGCATCAACGCCGAAGTGGCCAAAGGCCAGTGGGAATTCCAGATTTTCGGCAAGGGTTCGAAGAACGCCGCCGACCAGATTTGGATGGCGCGCTACCTTCTGCTTCGCCTTTGCGAACAGTATGAAATCGACATCGAATTCCATTGCAAGCCGCTGGGCGACACCGACTGGAACGGCTCGGGCATGCATTGCAACTTCTCGACCAAATTCATGCGCGAAGTTGGCGGCAAGGACTATTTCGAAGCGCTGATGGCCCAGTTCGACAAGAACCTGCAGGACCATATCGACGTCTACGGCCCGGATAACCATCTGCGCCTGACCGGCAAGCACGAAACGGCCCCGCTGAACAAGTTCTCCTACGGCGTTGCAGACCGTGGCGCTTCGATCCGCGTTCCGCATTCCTTCGTCAAGAACGGCTATAAGGGCTATCTTGAAGATCGCCGCCCGAACTCGCAGGGCTGCCCATACCAGATCGCCTCCCAGGTGCTGAAGACCATTTCCGAAGTTCCGACCTCGGAAGATGAAGCTCTTGCCGCTTAATTAGGCAGGCAGAGAGTCCAAACGAAAATGGCCGGGGCGCAAGCTCTGGCCATTTTTTGTGCATGTGAGCGGTGTCTGGTTCGGATCACACAGACGTCAGAGCCGTACCGATAGGAACGAGCGCCAAGGCCAAGGCCAGCACCAGAAGGGCTGTCGCAAGAATAGCCGCGCAATGGGCGAGCACTATCTGCCTTGCGGAAACTGCATCCGCATCATCGTTCTGCCTCTTCATCACAGGTCTGCTCCCGGCAAAATCTCCAGAAGCGGGCGAGCGAAATGCAGGACTTCAAACGCAATACCTTGCGCCGTCGGTTCAGGCTGTTCCGACGAGACCAGCACCCGCGTGAGTTTCCAGTTGAGCGGGTCCAGTCCGACGGTAGCCGCTACAGTCGTTGCCTGTCCGGCCAACAGACGATTGCGCTCAATCTCCGCGGCGATCACCTCGGTCAGTTCACTGTCGACCGGAACGGCAATCTCTTCCTTATGCAGGAAGCGCGCTTCCCGCGCGGCACCTTTGCGGGCATCAAGTGCGAAGGCCGTCGCAATATCCGCACGGCCAAAACTGTCCGTCACAGTCTTGTAAGCGCCCGAGACAAGAAAATCGCGAAAACCCGCATCGTCCTGCCACAGATAGAGCGAGGAATAGTGATTGGCCGTCGCGCCGAGTGCCCCACTTTCGCGGAGGAGAAAAGCCTTGAAAAGCAGCCTCGGTGTGGAATCCCATAGTTTCCCGCGCTCGCGAGCCCGTTCCCGGATCAGATTGATATCGTAGTTTGATGGCAGCCGGTGGCCGTAATTGGCAATAATCATGACCCATGTCCTTGCATGTCGTGCATCATGCAAAGAAAGGTAGCCATCGACCGAACATTTGAATAGAATATCATTAGATGTTTCAATGATAACAAATTGCAATGGTATAGCCATGAAGGGACTGGATATCGAGGCCACCCGCGCCTTCGTTCTGACCGCCGAGCTTCGCAGCTTCACCCGCGCCGCGGAGGCGCTCAACACAACGCAAGCCGCGGTGAGCCTGAAGATCAAGCGTCTCGAAGACGGCATCGGACGCAAGCTTTTGGAGCGCACGCCAAGGCTCGTTCGCCTGTCAGCCGATGGCGACGCCTTCTTACCGCGTGCCCGCGCACTGGTGGCGGCGCATGAGGAGGCCATCGCCTGTTTCGACCTCGATCCTCGCCGTCTGGTCGTCGGCATCAGTCATCATATCGTCGGTGCGGAGCTGCCCTTGTTGCTGAAGCGCCTAGGCAGCGCCGAGCCCGGCCTTGTACTGGAGATGCGGATAGCCACCTCTCGCGATACGCTGGCAGATTTCGAGCGCGGTCTTCTCGACGCAGCCATTGTCCTGCACCACGACAACATCCGGCGCGATGGCGAGAAAATACTGGAAGAAACCTTCGGGTGGATGGCAACGCCCGATTTTGAATATCGCAAGGGTGAACCCTTGCGTCTGGCAACACAGGCAGCGCCTTGCAATGTGCGCAGCATGACCACAGATGCGCTGGATGCGGCACATATTCCGTGGACGGAAGCCTTTGTTGGCGGCGGCGTCATGACGGTCGGTGCAGCCGCATCAGCCGGACTGGCCGTCGCGGCGTTGGGTCGCCGGGTTGCACCGGCGGGAACCATTGATATCGGGCCGCAAGCGGGCCTTCCCCCGCTGCCGTCGCGAGATGTCTTGCTCTACACCAATGTGCACGACCAACAGGCAAAAGCTGCGCTGCGCGCGCTCAGCGCTGCAATCCGCGCATCCGCAAACAAGACCATAGGTGCTTGAACAAAACCCTGCCCGGCAGTCGACCGGGCAGGGCGTTTTCACAATCTACTTCAACGCAGGTGATGCACCGCCTGCAATTCATAGACGGGCGTATCGATGCCCTCCATGCGGGCTTTCAGTTGCAGCGACAGATATTGCGAATAATGCCGCGACTGGTGCAGGTTGCCGCCATGGAACCACAGCGCCTCCTGCTGCGTCGGCTTCCACATATTGCGCTGCTCACCTTCCCATGGGCCTGGGTCCTTGGGCGTCTCCGAACCCAGACCCCAGACCTTGCCGACCTTGTCCGCCGTCTGCTGATCGATGATATCGGCAACCCAGCCGTTCATTGAACCGTAGCCCGTCGCATAGACGATCAGATCGGCGGGCAGCTCTGTCCCGTTGGCGAGCCGGACCGAATTCTCGGTGATCTCATCAATCTGCCCCGAGGCAAGCTTGATTTTGCCGTCGATGATGAGTTGCGAAGCACCGATATCGATATAATAGCCGGAGCCGCGCCGCAGATATTTGAGGAACAGGCCCGAACCGTCCGAGCCGAAATCCAGCTGGAAGCCGGCCTTTTCAAGCGCGGCATAGAAGTCGGCATCGATCTCGCGGATCTTGTCATAGATGGGCTTTTGGAACTCGTGCATGATGCGATAAGGCAGCGACGCGAAGATCAGATCGGCCTTGGCGGTGGTGACGCCGTTTTGCAAAGCCTCTTCCGAGTAAAGTGCGCCAAGCCCGTGCTTCATCAGCGGTTCGGAGCGAACAATATGGGTCGATGAGCGCTGCACCATGGTCACATCCACGCCCGCTTCGCACAGCGCTGCGCAAATATCATGCGCCGAATTGTTCGACCCGATGACAACGACCTTCTTGCCCTTGAAACCGTCCGGCCCCGGATGGCGGGACGAATGCTGCTGCTCGCCCTTGAAGCGGTCCTGTCCTTTGACGCTTGGAATATTCGCCTTGCCCGACATGCCGGTCGCGAAGACAAGCTGCTTTGGACGCAGAACGACTTCCTCGCCGTCCCGGTCCACGACGACAGACCATTCCTTCTTGTCCTCGTTCCATTGCGCGGACTTCACCGTGGAACGCGTCCAGTAATTCAACTCCATCACCTTGGTGTAGAATTCCAGCCAGTCGCCAATCTTGTCTTTCGGTGCAAAGACCGGCCAGTTTTTCGGGAAGTCGATATAGGGCAGATGATCGTACCAGACCGGATCATGCAGGCAGAGCGACTTGTAGCGCTTGCGCCATGAATCGCCAGGGCGCTCATTGCGCTCGACGATGATGGTCGGCACGCCAAGCTGGCGCAGGCGTGCGCCGAGCGCAATACCGCCCTGCCCGCCGCCGATCACCAGCACATAGGGCTGCGTGTCATAGCCGAGTGTGCGGGCCTCTTCCTCGCGCTCTTCCTTCCAAGTCTTGGCGCCAAGATCCTGACCGTGCTTCGCGCCTAACGGGCGGGTAAAGCCGGATTTTTCCTCGTGACCCTTCAGCTCCGACATGACAGTGAGAAGGGTCCATATCTTGCCACCCTTCAGGCGAATGAGACCGTAACCACGCGCAACTTCAGTTTCAAACGAGATCCAGCTTTCGGTGACGCCATCGGCTTCCGTCGCTGTCTCCCCTGCTGCGACGAGCCATTTTGTCGGCTTCACAAGCTGCAATTGCGATTGCAGCATATCGCGCACCTGATCATGACCCTCCACAGTCTTGATGTTCCAGGTGAAGGCGACCAGATCGCGCCAGTAGCAATCATCGGCAAACATCGAAACCGCTTCATCGATCCGGCCCGCTTCAAGTGCTGCGCCGAACTTGTCGAGAAAGGCCTGCACGCGGACATTTGGTGTTTTCTCAAGCATTGCAATTTCCTCCCATAGATGTTGACGCCGGGCTCTCCCAAGCCCGGCAGTGAAATGCGTTACCTTTTGAGATCGATCAGAATTTTGAGCTGCGTACCCGCCGGGTCGAGCAGGCGGTCGAAACCTTCGGCAACAGCGTCCTCCAACGCAATTGTCTTGGTAACGATCTTCTTTGCTGGGATTTGGCCGCTCGCAATCAGCCTTGCGACACGCGGCCAGTAATGGGTGGGATAGGCCCAGGAGCCGCGAATATCGATATCCTTGAACGTGACATCGAACCAGTTGAGCGGGTTTTCATGCGGGTGAAGGCCGGTCTGCACCACAACGCCCTGCTTGCGAACGGCATCAGTACAGTTCTTCAAGGCATGTTCATTGCCGACGCATTCGATAGCCACATCACAGCCGACATTGCCTTCGGTTTCCGCTCGGACCACATCACCGACATTTTCCGATTTCGGATTGATGGTGCGAATGTCACCCAGTTTTTCGCGCGCGAGCTGCAAGCGTGTCTCGTTCAGATCGGACAGGAATATCTGCGAAGCGCCCGCGGCTCGCGCCGCCATCGCCACCAGAATGCCGATGGGACCAGCGCCCGTGACAAGCACGCTGTTGCCAGCCGTCACGCCGCCACGGTCACAGGCATAAACTGCAACTGCCGTTGGCTCGATCAGCGCCGCCTCTTCATCGCTGAGGTCGTCGGGAATGGGCTGGACATTATAGCTGTTGAGCAAGGCCTGTTCGGCCATGCCGCCCGAATGCCAGGACAGCCCCGCTAGCGCCAGACTGGTGCTTAAATGATAAAGCCCACGATCAGCAAAATAGTCGCCTGCCCGCGGCATGATGAGCGGTTGTACCGACACGCGGTCGCCCACCTTCACGTGGTGAACATCAGCCCCCACGGCTTTGACCACGCCGCCAAATTCATGGCCCAAAATCTGAGGACCACTTGCCTTGGTGAAGGGATGCGGTTCAGTCGGAATGAAAATCGGACCATAGGCATATTCGTGCAGATCGGTCCCGCAGATGCCGCAAAAGCGGTTTTCAATCAGAACCTGATCCGCGCCAAGATCGACCGGCGCCGGCACGTCTTCAACGCGCAGATCCTTGGCAGCATAAAAGCGCAACGCACGCATATATTTCTCCTCCAGTTGCGTCAAAGGAGGAAATAGCAAACTGCGTGCCAGTTGCGACCTATGTTCTAAGCCATTGTTTATTCGTTATTTTATTTAGAAGAAAGAATGCAGCTTGAACCGATGCAACAGGGTTTATGCAACAGCTGTTGCAACTGTTGCACCGTCAGTGTGTCTGCTTCAAACGACGATGGATCGTCGACCGATTGACTCCGAGTTTTCGCGCCAGCGCGGAAATATTGTTGCCGCATGCGTCAAGCTCACGGCGCAAGGCTTGTTGATCCGTGCGGCCGTTTCCCATGGCGATTTCGGCCGGAAAATGTTCGGGCAGACAATCGATGGTGATTGTTGCATCTGTTGCAATTGCGGCTGCAACACGCAACGTATTGTCGAGTTCACGCAGATTTCCCGGCCAGCCATAGCCCGCCAGTACCTTTCTCGCGGCGCGATCAAGCGTGATCGTCTCGCCCTCTTCTTCCCCGATACGGCGTAGAAGATGATCGACCAGATTGTCGAAATCCTTCCTCTGTCGCAGCGACGGCAAGGTCAGCGTGGCGGCATTGAGCCGATAGAGCAGATCTTCACGAAAACGCCCTTCGACAGCGAGCGCAGCCAGATCGCGATGTGATGCCGACAAAAGCCGGAACTTGACCGGCTTCGGCTTCAGCGCACCGACAGGCTGGATTTCGCTTTCGGACAGAACCCGAAGCAGGCGGCTTTGCAGCGCAAGCGGCATGTCGCCTATCTCGTCCAGAAACAGCGTGCCGCCATTGGCCGCCTCGATAAGCCCGGTCTTTCCCTTCTGCATCGCACCCGTGAAAGCGCCGGGCACATAGCCGAACAATTCGGATTCAATCAGTTGTTCCGGTATTGCCGCGCAATTGACAGCCATGAAGGGGCCGGGTTTGGCGTTGCTGTCATGAATGGCGCGCGCCAGATATTCCTTGCCGCTGCCGGTTTCGCCCTTGATGAGAATGGGGATATGCCGGTCCGCCAGTTTGGCCGCACGGGCCTGAAGCGCCTCCATGGCCGGGTCGCCGAAACTCAACTGGCGCAAGGCCGCAGGCAAACGCACGGAGACGCTGGTCGCAGGTGCGCGGAAACTGCTGACAGGCGCAATGGCGCTGGCAAACAGCGCCAGACCATTGCGCGCCCGGAGCAAGCGCTCGCCATTGGGCCGTCCGCGCATCAGCGCCGGAAGCTGATCAATATCGATATCAAACACACTGGAAATGGGTTTCCCGATAAAGTCCCTGGTTGAGATTGTGCTCAGGTTCATACCGCGTGCGACCGCACCAAAACCGCCATGCGTCATGCCGGTAATCGTACCGCTGCCATCAATCGTAATCGCTGCATCGGGATCGACATCAAGAAAATCCGGCAATCTTGCCAGACGCAGAACCCAATCCTCGCGGGCCCTGGTCATCAGATTGGCAAGCTCGATCCGCCGCGCCGTTGAAGCAACCAGATGCAGCGCCAGCTGCTGGCTGGCTTTCGCAGTCGGCGAGCGCAGTTGCGAAATATCGAGCACCGCCGACAGATCGCCAAACGTATCGAAGATGGGCGCAGCCGTGCAGGTCAAGCCGATATGACAGGCGTCGAAATGATCGTCCTGATGGATGATGACGGGCTTGCCCGAAACCATGCAGGCCCCGACGGCGCAGGTTCCCGCCCTGTCTTCTGACCATTCCGATCCGAGATAAAGGCCTGCCTTGCGCAGCTGATTGTCGAATGTGGGGTCGCCCATGAATTCCACAGTGACGCCACGCGCATCCGACAGCAGCAGGACATAGCTTTGATCAGCGACTTGTCTGAACAGCGCTTCAAGACCGGTGCGCCCGATGCGGATGAGTTCTTCCGACTGCTCACGATGCTCCCGCAGCAATGTGTCGGGGACAATATAGGCTTCCTGCGTCTGGGCAGGATTAAGCCGATAATCATTGAGGCAGCGCAGCCAGGATTGAATAACAGGGCGATCGCGATCCGAGGCCCCGCCCATGGCGACGCGCTCAATCTCCTTGATGTGCGACAGGGTCGACACCATGACCATCCTCCTCCACCTGAATGCTGGCACAAGACGGGAAGGCGTTCAAGCGAATAGAATGTTGTCAGCTTTGGCTGACAAAGGCCGCATAATTATCAGCCAGCACTTTGCCCAATATGGCCGCGTAAGCGCTGTAATGATCATCGCCTCTGGCGACACGCCCAAAGGTCGGCTCCGTGAAGGTCGATAGCGGCAAAAGCACCAATGGTGTTGAAACCGGCGTCAGCTGTGCGCCCTGCCCGGCCCGCAAGGTCGTCAGCAGGCCGAACATCTCGCCGGTAATGCTGGGCCGTGACAGAACCACCATCCGATATTGCCCGGATGTATTGGTGACGAGATAGATGTGCCCGGACAAATGCGGGACGGATATTGAGCCGTGCTGCGAAAAGGAGGCGTCGGTGCGCTCGCGCTCGCGAAACCGCAGCCGCGTGCCTTCATCGTCCCAGACGATTTCCGTGCAATAGGCAAAGATCGCATCCGGGTCGCCGAAGGACGGGCGCAGGGTCAGATAGGTTCCCTCCAGCCACGAAACGGCAGGCCGCGAATAGGCCCCCAGTTCCTCGGGCGCATGGCCGCTGCCATAGCCGTTTGTGACGGCGCGCTCGGCGGCATCCCCGGCTTTCGGTGCCAGCACCCCGCCCGGCTCACGCAGAGCTACGCCCATCGCCTGTTCAAGCCGGATGATGGTGGCAAGCGTGAAAGGTCGATGCCCCGACAGCGCTTTTTCCAGCGTTGAAAGGCTGATCCGCGCATCATCCGCGAGTCGCTGGCGCGAAATACGCCGTCGCGCGATTTCCTCGCGAACCCGCGCCGCAACGCTACTGCTTTGATTTTCCGACAGATAAGGGTCCCCGTGGACCATGCGCCAATTTCCTGATTGCGTACTTTCTTTCACAATTCCACACATGTCCGCCAGCGGCAAGACGGTTTGCGGCAAGATGCGGACGAAAGAGGTCAAAGCTGACGCTGGCGAGGAAACAGCGCCTTGCAGACAATCGCTCCAGTAACTCCATCGAGGAAGGGAGCCTGTCATGCACACCGCAATCACTGTTTCACATCAAAGGGATCGGCGAAATTTTCTCGTCCGCTTCTGCCAGCTTCTATGGTTTGGGAACGCTATCCTGCTCCCCGCACTGGCCGTTATCTTCGCCCTGTTTCACCCCTTGCAGGCGCGCGCGGAGACAACCGCTTTCGTGACGCCGAATGAGGTGGAATCGGGCAGCCTGCTTATGCAGACCGAACAGGCCGGACAATATGTCGAAGCCCCGCGCCTTGCCACCGATGTAGACATCACTGTCAGCGGCCCGACAGCACGGGCGCGTCTTACCCAGGCTTTCGAAAACCCCACCAATGGTTGGGTTGAAGCGCTCTATGTGTTTCCACTACCCGAAGATAGCGCGGTTTACTCGCTGAAAATGATCATCGGCAATCGCGTTGTCGTGGCCGACATCAAGGAAAAGCAGGCCGCACGCGCCATTTACGAGCAGGCCCGCAGCGAAGGCAAAAAGGCCGCATTGGTTGAGCAGCAGCGGCCCAACGTCTTCACAAATGCCGTTGCCAATATCGGCCCGCATGAAAAGGTCGTCGTGCAGATCGAATATCAGCAGGCCGTTCGTCTGGCCGATAACCGCTTTTCGCTGCGCGTGCCACTGGTCGTTGCGCCGCGCTACAATCCGCAGGACAAGGCCGCCATCGACCAGCGCGCAGAACTGAATGGTGGCTGGGGTCAGTCCACCACCAGCACGGCGCAGACCACCGATAACGCACCGATCCATACGTCACTGACCGGACCGGACAGCACCCGGACCAATCCGGTTACGCTTGCAATCAAGCTGGACGCCGGGTTCCCGGTCGATGATCTGAAGAGCCTCTATCACCCCGTCAAGATCGACCGGCTGAATGGCGAGGCACGCCAGATCACACTGCAGGGCGATGCCATTGCCGACCACGACTTCGTGCTCGAATGGGGCGCTGCGGCAAGCGCCACGCCAACCGTCGGTCTGTTTCGCGAGCAGGTCGGCAAGGACGACTATGTGCTTGCCTATGTCACACCGCCGGTTCTGGCAGCGCCCAAAAAGACCAGCCGCGAGATTGTCTTCGTGATCGATAATTCGGGTTCGATGGGCGGCACCTCCATGGCGCAGGCGAAAGCCAGCCTCGACTATGCCCTGTCGCGACTGGAACCGAACGACCATTTCAATGTCATCCGCTTCGACGACACTTTGACCAAGTTCTTCCCGGACAGCGTTGCCGCAACCGGCGAGAACGTCACCGCCGCGCGCAGCTTTGTCGGCCAGCTGGAAGCCTCCGGCGGCACGGAAATGCTGCCGCCGCTGCACGCCGCTCTTGATGACAGCCACCAGAGCAAGGGCCTGCGTCAGATCGTGTTTCTGACCGATGGCGAAGTGAGCAACGAACAGCAGCTTCTCGATACAATTGCCGCCCGGCGTGGACGCTCGCGCATCTTCATGGTCGGCATCGGTTCGGCCCCGAACAGCTATCTGATGAACCGCGCCGCCGAACTTGGTCGTGGCAGCTTCACCCATATCGGTTCGACCGCGGAAGTCGACGAACGCATGCGCGCCCTGTTCGACAAGCTGGAAAACCCCGCCGTCACAGATATCCGGGCCACTTTTTCCGAAAAGAATGTGAGCCTCACGCCGACATTGCTGCCCGACCTTTATCGCGGCGAGCCGCTTGTCATCGCTGCCCGCATGGGCAAGGCGACTGGCGAAGTGACCATCAACGGCATGGTTGGCGACCACCCGTGGACCGTGACACTACCGCTCGATCAGGCCAGCAGCGCGGAAGGCATTTCCAAAATCTGGGCGCGCCGCAAGATTGACGATGCAGAGGTTGAAGCTACGCTCGGTTCGATCAGCCAGGACGCTGCTGACGCCCGCATCCTGCGGCTGGCGCTCGATCATCATCTGGTGACGCGCCTGACCAGTCTCGTTGCTGTGGATGTAACCCCGTCCCGCGCTGCCAATATACCGCTGACCCAGGCCGATATTCCGCTGCATCTGCCTGCTGGCTGGGACTACCGCACCTTGCTCGGTATCGGCGCAACCCGCGATGCGAATGCCGGACAGTCAACCGAAAGCGAAACCGCCGAGTGGAGCAGCGTCAATCGCCAAGCCGAGCCGCAGGCCGCTCCGTCGCCGGTTTCTCCGAGCCTTCCACTGCCACAAACGGCGACACCTGCAACCCTTCTGATGCTTCAGGGATTGCTCGCTGTGCTGGTCGGTGCACTTCTCTTCTGGTTCACACGTCGTGAAAAGGCAGGCAGCCATGAGTAATCATCAGTCCATCCTCAAAGGGGGCGCGCTTGCGCGCTCCCTCTCGACACTCCTCGCCTGCCTTCTGATTGCAGGCGGTCTGGTCCTCGCCGGTCAGGGCATATGGATCCACGCCAAGGCCTTTGCCGCGCAGATCCTGCTGGAACGCGCCTTTACACAGAGTGTCGCGACCGGCGTGCCAGTCAAGCCATGGAGCTGGGCGGATACATGGCCGGTTGCACGCATCGAAGTTCCGCGACTGGAAACTGCAGCAATTGCGCTCAAGGGCGCGAGCGGTCAGGCGCTTGCCTTCGGCCCGGGGCATCTCGACAACACACCTGAAGCAGGAGATCGGGGCACCGCAGTCTATGCCGCGCACCGCGACACCCATTTCGCCTTCCTGAAAAATGTCGAGCCGAACGACCTGATCCGCATCACGCGGCGCGACGGGAAGATCGTCACCTATCGCACGACGCATATGGCCGTCGCCCGCTGGGACGAAGCGCCGATCGACCCGCAGGCGACAGGAAAACATCTCGTATTGGCGACCTGTTACCCTTTCGACGCAATCACACCCGGACCGCTTCGCTATCTGGTCTATGCCAATCTGGTCGAAAATGACTGAGCAGGTTCAGGCGGGACCAAGCATGATGTTGGTCTCGCTTTTGCTGACGCCCTGAAGCGAACGGATCGTCGAGATCACCTCGTTGAGTTCAGACATGGTCGCCACTTCCAGTTCGGCAATCACATCCCACATGCCGTTCGTGTTGAAGAGACCCGTCAGACCCGGCACGCGCTTGATCGCGCTGATTGTCGATTTGAGCGATGAGCCTGACATTTCGATCAGCATGAAAGCCCTGATCTGGTCCTTGCCGATATCGTCGCGCACACGGACCGTGAAGCCCTTGATGTCACCATTGGCCACCATGCGGTCGAGACGCTTTTGAGCTGTCGCGCGCGCCACCCCCAGAAGCTCGGCCAGCTGTGGCACCGATGCGCGGCCATTGATACGCAATTCCGTGATCAATCTTTTGTCGAGTTCGTCCATGTCCCCTCTTTCTTTTTAGTAAGTACGCCTGCCTATATCGGCAGTTATTTATAAAAATAATCACTTTATGTTCTTTTTTGTCAATCTGATTGCAGATATTGATTTTCGCCAAGGGGATTGCCCAGGTGGTTTCCAGACGTCGAACGCGATGGAAACACACGGACAGCCCCGGCCAATCTCTGCTTGGACCGGTCACAAGGTCACGAAAACAAGCGCATGCAAACGGCGATTTCACGGTCCCGATATCCGGGGCTTTTACTGGGGAACTGACCTACATGAATACCGCGAAATTTTTCTCGACAGCGCTTCTGGCGCTCGGCCTCAGCTTTTCCATGACCGCGGCCAAGGCCGACGATCTGGATAAGATCCAGAAGGCCGGCAAGATGACCATTGCCCTGTCCGGCGTTTTCCCTCCTTTCAGCTTTGTGGATGAATCCAACAAGGTCGTCGGCTTCGACGTCGATGTCGGTTCTGAAATCGCACACCGCCTGAAGGTCGAGCCGGAAATCGTCGCCACCGCATGGGACGGCATCATCGCCGGTCTCGTCACCGGCCGTTACGACACCATCGTCGGTTCGATGGGCATCACCGAAGAACGCAAGAAGGCCATTGCCTTTGTCGGCCCTTACTATCGTTCGGGTCTGGCGCTGTTCGTCCGCAAGGACGACGCTGCCACCTCGCTCAAGGAATTTGAAGGCAAGACCATCGGCGTGACGCTTGGCGAAACCTCTGAAAAGTGGGTCCGCGAACAAGGCAAATACGACGTGCGCACCTATAAGGGCCTGCCGGAAATGCTGCTCGACCTCGGTTCGGGCCGTATCGATGCGGTTGTCGCTGACGACGTGCCGGTTCTGGTTGCCATCTCCAAGAGCAACGCGCCCATCAAGCAGGTCAAGGATGACCAGCTGCCGCGCTACGACATCGGCATTGCCGTGCGCAAGAACAATCCGGAACTTGCCGCTGCCATGCAGAAAGCTCTGGACGACATGATGGCCGACGGCACCTATAAGGCTATCTCCGAAAAGTGGATCGGCGCGGATATCCGCTAATCTCCCTCTCCAGAAGATGGGTTGCGACCGCAACCCATCTTCGGTTTTGATCCCCGAAAGCTTCTTGGTCCTGCCCGCTTTTTGACCGCCGACAAGCGGCCCGGTCAATCGTCGCGGTTCCTCTGGCTATTCCATGAGCCACCGATGGGGAAGAAAGGTTGAAGGATGGATATCGCACTTATCGAGCGGATTTTTCCCTTCATTGTTCAGTCTGCCTGGGTCACCGTTCAGCTGACCGTCGTATCGCTTCTGATTGGTCTGGTCGTCGCAACCGTTCTGGTCATCGCCCGCTTTTCGCGTTTCAAGCCGTTCCGCTGGTTCGCCACAGGCTATGTCAGCATCATGCGCGGCACGCCGCTTTTGGTGCAGCTTTTTCTGGTCTTCTTCGGCGGCCCGCAATTCGGTCTGGAATTCAGCCCGTTCATGGCCGGTGTGATCACCATGGGCTTCAACATCGGGGCCTATATGTCGGAAGGCATACGCGGCGCCATTCTGGCCGTGGACAAGGGTCAGAGCGAAGCTGCCCGCAGCATCGGCTTTGGACGTTTCAACACGATGCGGCTTTTCATTCTGCCGCAGGCGGCACCCTTGATGATCCGTTCGCTCGGCGTCAACACGATCATCCTGACCAAGAGCACCGCGCTTGTCTCGACAATCGGCGTGGTCGAGCTGACCTATTCGGCACAGCGTTTCGTAACATCGACATACAAGCCCTTCGAAGTCTTCACGGTCGCCGGTATCGCCTACATCGTCATCATAGCCATCATTTCTATGATCGTTCGCGGCATTGAAACCTTCTTCAACACTGACAGGAAGGCCGAAGCATGAGCCTCGATTTTACAGTCGTTCCTTCCTATCTGGAACTGCTCTTCATCGGCCTGCTCTGGACGGTGCTGATCACGATCCTCGCTGGTGTCATCAGCGTGGTGCTGGGCGTCGTCATCGCTCTGGTGACGCTGCATGCGCCGAAGGTTGTCAGCCTGCCGGTACGCGGCATCGTGTTCCTGTTCATGGGAACGCCGCTGCTGCTCCAGCTCTATCTTCTCTATTACGGCCTGTCGCAGATCGGCATCATGGTTCCGGCCTTCTGGACCGGTGTGTTCGGCCTTGGCATGCATTACGCCGCCTATAATGCCGATATTTTCCGCGCTTCCTTGCAAGCCGTGGACAATGGCCAGATGGAAGCGGCCCGTTCACTGGGTTTCAGCCGGGGCATGTCGCTGCGCTATTTCATCATTCCGCAAGCGATCCTGACCGCACTGCCGCAGGTGGGCAATAACAGCATCATCCTGCTCAAGGATACAGCCGTGCTTTCCGTCCTCGGCATCACGGAACTGGTTCTGAATGCGCAGCGCGCCATCAGCGAAACCTACCGTCCATTCGAATTCTATTTCGTCGCCGCCGTGCTCTATTACGCCGTCAATCTTCTGATGGAATGGGCATTGAGCAAAGCGGCCAAGAAAGCGGAAGCTATCCGATGAACACACAGACACCCATGATCGAATTGCGCCAGATCAGGAAATCCTATGGCGACCATGAAGTTCTCAAGGGCATCGACCTGACCGTTGCACGGGGCAAGATCGTATCCATCATCGGCCCCAGCGGGTCCGGGAAAAGCACGCTTCTGCGCTCGATCAACATGCTGGAAGAAACCTCGGGCGGCGAAATCTGGCTCGACGGCAATCAGGTCAACAAGCCGCTCAAGGGCCATGCCTTCGAAAAGCACATCAACCATATCCGTCAGGAAATGGGGATGGTTTTCCAGCAGTTTAACCTGTTTCCGCATCTGACCGTGCTGCAAAACATCATGATCGGACCAATGCGGCTCAAGCATCTGCCGCGCGCCGAAGCGCTGGACCGCGCCAACGCCCTGCTGGCAAAGGTCGGGCTTGTCGACAAGGGCAATGCCTATCCGGCCCGCCTGTCGGGCGGCCAGAAGCAGCGCGTGGCGATTGCCCGCGCACTCGCAATGCAGCCCAAGGTCATGCTCTTCGACGAGGCCACCTCGGCGCTTGATCCCGAGCTGGTTGAAGAGGTCAATCAGGTGATGAAGCAGCTCGCCAGCGAGCACATGACCATGCTGATCGTGACCCATGAAATGCGCTTTGCCGCTGAAGTGTCCGACCATGTGATGTTCATGGATGGCGGCGTGGTGGTCGAACAGGGATCGCCAGACCAGATGTTGTCCAATCCGAAAGAGGAACGGACCCGCGCTTTCCTGCGAAAGCATCTTTCGCACTAGAGCGCGTTTCGATCTGATTGGATCAGATCGGCGCTCTAATTCTTTGTTTTAACGCGCATCTTTCCCGAAAACCGTTTCACACTTTTCGGGATGCGCTCCATATTACGGAGACTACTCAATGACTGCGAATGTTTCAAACGGCGCGCAAAACGCCGTAACGATGGCGCATAACCAAATCGATGCGAAGCATGTCGAAGAGCTGGCTCTTCGCATGGTCAGCTGGCGCAGCGAAACCGGTACGCCCGGCGAAGCGGAATTCTCCGGCCGTTTTGTCGAATTGCTCAAGGAAATCCCGTATTTCCAGCAGAACCCGGCAAATATCCGCACGGTTGCCAGCCATGGCGATCCGCTGACCCATAATGTGGTGGCGCTCGTTCGCGGCAAGGGTCGCGAGACGGTGGCGCTTGCCGGTCATTTCGACACGGTTGCGACCGACAATTATCACGAGTTGAAGTCGCTCTCCTGCGACAGCGTCAATCTGAAAGAGGTGCTGATCAAGGACCTTGGCAAGCGCTCACGTTCGCAGCAGGAAGAGCGCGCGCTGGAAGACCTCCTGAGCGGCGATTTTCTCCCCGGTCGTGGTCTGCTCGATATGAAGAGTGGTATTGCCGCGGGTATTGCCTGCCTTGAACGCTTTGCTGCCGATCCTGACCGCAGCGGCAATCTGGTCCTGATCGTCACGCCCGATGAAGAACGCGAAAGCCGCGGCATGCGGTCCATGCGCAATGCGCTGCCGGATATTGCCCGGGACTTCGATCTCGATATTTCGGCTGCCATCAATCTCGACGTGACCTCCGATCAGGGCGACGGTAGCGAAGGCCGCGCCGTTTATGCCGGCACCATCGGCAAGCTTCTGCCTTTTGCGCTGGTCATCGGTTGCAGCTCCCATGCCAGCTACCCTTATGAAGGCGTCAGCGCACAGGCGATGGCCGCAGGCATTCTCACCCGTTTCGAAGGCAATGCCGATCTTGCCGACCGCGACGAAAAAGACATTTCCCCACCGCCCATCTGCCTTGAGGCAAAGGACCTGCGCGACGGCTATGAAGTGACGACGCCGGAACGTTTCTGGATCGCGCTCAACTGGCTCTATCACGGCATGACCGCCGAACAGCTGTTCAAGCGCTTTCAGGACGAAGTGCGCACCGGCGCCGTCGATGCGGTTGCACGCTTCGCCGCACAGGCCGAAGCCTATGGCAAGCTGGTGGGCAAGCGCGCCGGAGCAACCCCGCCTGAACCGAAGCTGGTCACCTTCACGCAGCTGCGCGCCATGGCGGCAGACATTGCAGGCGACGACTTTGAACGCCTCTATGACGAACAGGAACAGCGCCTTTCCGGCATCGACAATCCGCTGGCCGTCAGCCGCCAGCTGACCGAATGGCTTGTGGGTGTGGCCCATCTCGCCGGACCGGCGATTGTTGTCGGCTTTGCCGGGCTGCACTATCCCGCGAGCCATCTCGATCACACGAAAACCAACGACCGCCTGTTTCAGCAAGCCATTGATGAAACCATCAAGGTTTTCGCCGCCTTCCCCGATCAGAGCCTTGTCTGGAAGCCACATTTCCAGGGCATTTCCGACATGAGCTTTCTCGGTCAGGCAACGCTTGGACAGGATATCGTATCGCAAAACACGCCCGTGTCGCGCCTCGTCGATCATCCAGCCGCCAATGCGCTGCGTTTCCCTGTGGTCAATATTGGCCCGTGGGGTCGCGAGTTCCACCAGAAGCTTGAGCGCGTCCACGCGCCCTACGCCTTCGAGGTTCTGCCGCAGATCGTTTCGATGATCGCTGAAAAATTCCTCACGGCGAAGACCGGAAACGGCGCCCGCTGATCGGGCGCACGCGCCCTGAACAAAAAGGTTCATTTAAATGACCAATGAAAAGCTGAATATCGTCCCCTTCGTCAGCGTCGATCACATGATGAAGCTGGTTCTGACGGTGGGTGTCGAAACCTTCCTGAAGGAACTGGCCGTGGTTGTCGAAGAAGACTTCCGCCGCTGGGAACAGTTCGACAAGACGCCGCGCGTCGCCTCCCATTCCAAGGAAGGCGTTATCGAACTGATGCCGACCAGCGATGGCACGCTCTATGGCTTCAAATATGTGAATGGCCATCCGAAGAACACCCGAGCGGGGCGTCAGACCGTGACCGCCTTTGGCGTTCTCTCCGATGTGGACAGCGGCTATCCGCTGCTCCTGACCGAAATGACCATTCTGACCGCCTTGCGCACTGCCGCCACCTCGGCGGTGGCCGCCAAGCATCTGGCCCGCCCGGATTCCAAAACGCTGACGATCATCGGCAATGGCGCGCAGAGCGAGTTTCAGGCGCTGGCCTTCAAGGCGCTGCTTGGCATCGACAATCTCCGCCTGTTCGACATTGACCGCTCGGCAAGCGAACGTTGCGCCGCCAATCTGGCCGACAAGGGCTTTGCAGTCACCATCTGCGGTTCGTCGCAGGAGGCCGTCGAGGGTGCGGATATCATCACGACCGTCACCGCCGACAAGCAATATGCCACGATTTTGAGCGACAACATGGTTGGCCCCGGCGTGCACATCAATGCCGTTGGCGGCGATTGCCCCGGCAAGACCGAGCTGAACAAGGAAATTCTGCTGCGCTCGGATATTTTTGTCGAATACCCGCCGCAGACCCGTATCGAAGGCGAAATCCAGCAATTGCCGGAAGATTATCCGGTCAAGGAGTTGTGGGAAGTGATCACCGGTAAGCTGCCGGGCAGAACATCGGATCGCGCGATCACGCTGTTTGACAGCGTCGGCTTTGCAACCGAAGATTTTTCCGCCCTGCGCTATGTCCGCAGCAAGCTGGAAGAAACCGGTCTCTATGCTGAACTGGACATGCTTGCGGACCCCGATGAGCCGCGCGATCTCTACGGCATGCTGCTGCGATGCGAGCAGGCATTGGAAGCCGCATAAGACTTTGCCGGGATGCCTGGCATCCCGGCTCAGAAGATAGTTCGGCCCAACACGTGCTGTTGGGCCTGTTGTTGACGCTGCAATGTGATATCACCAACGGCAAGTAACCGTGCGCGTGTAGTTGGATATCCTTGATCGTCTGAACAATGCAGCAATTGGCCAGAAAAATATCTGCAGAAATCGGCTGGGGTATTCCAAGCTCGATCGTCCTGCATCTGCTGCTGGCCTTTGTTCTGCTCGTCCGCTTACCGGAACTGCCGACGGCGCAGGAACAGAGCGTCAATGTAGAGCTTGTTCCGCCACCACCGCCCGCCGAAGAAAAGCCCAAGCAGGAACAGGACAAGCCCGCCCCTGCGCCACCGCAGGCGCAAGCCCAGAAGCTTGCCTTTGAGTCCGCTTCCAACGACCCCAAGGATGAGACGCCGGAGCAACCGGATGTCCCGCCAGCTGCCCCGGAAGCAAGCGAAAAGCCCGACGAAATTCCGCCTGCAACTGCCGAGGCCAAGAACGAGCAGCCGCAGGAAGACAAACAGGAAGCGGCTGAGCTGAGCGCTCAATCTTCAAATGTCGATGACACCAACGGAGCCGCAGCCCCTGCTGTCGAAAACCCGCCCGTTCCTCAACCAAAGCCAGAACAGGAAAAACCAGCCGCCAAGGCCGTTTCGGAGCAAAAGGCTGAAAATTTCAAACAGGCGCGCAGGCTTTATTCGAAGGATGCCCTGTCTGATCCGCGTGTGAAACAAGCGCTCGGCAAGCTCTCGCCAACAGATCGCGTCATCCAGATTTGCAGTATCGAAGCGCTTGAACAGATCCGCCGTCAGCAACCGGGCGCTTTCCCCGACATGCTGGCGCGCGCCGGAGGTTCCGTTTCCAATACCGGTCTGACGGTCAGCAACGGCGCGTTTCGTAGCCGCGCCCAGTGGTATGGCGTGGACTTCAAATGTCAGATCGATGCCGAGGCGATGTCAATCCAGTCCTTCAGCTATGCCATTGGTCACGCCATTCCCGAAAGCGAATGGGGCGCACGGCAACTGCCCAGAGACTAGAATATGAAGTGATGAGACAAGACTTGCAGCATTTGCTACAGTCGTCGATGTAATGCCCCACGAAACTAACATTGAATGGAGACAGGCATGAAAGTCGTATTTGTAACGACCGCTGTCCTCGCTCTGTCGGTTACGGCTGCGATGGCAGACTGCACTTACCATAGTGCGCAATCTTCTACCAAAATGGAAAAGCCGCAAACAACGGCGAGCGCAGAAACTACGGCACCCACCCAGAAATAACTATACTCCCAATGGGAGGTATCGTGTGAAACGGTGCCTCCTGTTTGGGGCACGCCCCCACCGATGCTAATCAAAATCGCAGGCTGATACCGGCCTTGCGGAGAAGCCAGTAGAACAGCGCTGTCGCGCCTACCCCCAGCAGCATCGCCCAGCCAAAACCGGACCCATCGCCGGTGAAGGGCAGTCCGGCGGTGTTCATCCCTAAAATCCCGGCAATCAGCGTGCCCGGCAGCAGCAAGGCGCTCATCACCGCCATTACTTTGAGGCTGCGGTTTGAATCATCCGCCAGTTCCGCCGCGATCTCTTCCTGAAGCAGCCGCGCACGATCATTGACCATGACGATTTCACGGTCGAGCCGCTCAAGCCGCATGGAAAGCCGCTTCAAAACCGCCTGGCCCATCTCTGGCAAGGTCCAGTCCAGACGGTCTTCTTCTTCGAACAAGGCCACCATACCGGCCACCGGGCGGTGCAACGAGACGGCCAGACGGCGCACTTCCTTGAGGTCCCGGCGCTCGTCGTTCAACCGCTCTGTCACCAGCCTGTCTTCCACGGAATCGAGCATTTTGCTCGCTTCGTTGAGCCGTTTCGCCGTATTCTTGCAGAAACCTGTCACCACGGCCTCGAACAGTTCATAGGCCGTTGCCGGGCAGAACCCGCTTGCGAATGAATGGCGCACCCGGTCGATAGCTTCCAGCGGATGCCGTCTGCCGGTGACAAGAAGTCCGCTCGTCACCGCAAAATGCAGGCGACCGATGGTCGTGGACATGCGCTCCATGTCCTGATGCATATCGGCGATGACACCGTGGATCGTCCCGGCCTCATGGCTGAGCACCAGACTGTCGTCATGCCCCTCCAATATCGCCCGCGCCGACGCTGGCAAGCCGCATCGTTCTGAAAGCCAACCCTGTGCGCGCTGATCAACGAGATCGACATGCAGCCAGACCCAGCCGTCATGCGCGGCCAGAGCGGCAGCCACCTCATCGGCTTTCAGTTCAACCACCGGCTGGTCGGGGCGCTTGTGATAAGCACCCACCAGACCGGGACTATGTTCCATGTTGGAACCGCGAATGATGTTCAATGTCGTATACCGATGCTCGGCGCTAAGCGGCCTCGCACGTAATGTTCAATAGACTTCCGGCACATACATTTCGGACGGGGTCTGGTGACGCACGTAATCGTCATGACGCACGCGTTCCGGCAGATGAATGGCTGATTTCGGCACATCCTCATACGGTATCTGCGTCAGGAGATGTGCGATGCAATTGAGGCGCGCCTTCTTCTTGTCAACGGCCTCGACAACCCACCATGGCGCTTCCTCGATATGCGTGCGATGCAGCATCTCTTCCTTGGCCTTGGTGTAGTCTTCCCAGTGCACGCGGCTTTCAAGGTCCATCGGAGAAAGCTTCCACTGCTTCAGCGGATCGTGGATACGCATGTTGAAGCGGAATTCCTGCTCCTCATCGGTGATCGAGAACCAGTATTTGATAAGAATGATCCCGGAGCGCACGAGCATGCGTTCGAACTCGGGAACGGAGCGGAAAAACTCTTCCAGTTCGTCCTTGGTGCAGAAGCCCATGACCCGCTCGACACCGGCGCGATTATACCAGGAGCGGTCGAACAGAACCATTTCGCCAGCGGTCGGCAGATGCGGCACATAACGCTGGAAATACCACTGATTGCGCTCGCGTTCGGTCGGTGCAGGCAGCGCGACCACGCGGCAGACACGTGGGTTGAGGCGCTGGGTCACGCGCTTGATCGCGCCGCCCTTGCCAGCAGAATCGCGGCCTTCGAACAGCACCACGACCTTGAGCTTCTTGTGCTGCACCCAGTCCTGAAGTTTGACCAGCTCGTGCTGGAGGCGAAACAACTCGCGGAAATACAAGCGGCGTTCCAGCGTCTGCTCGGCAGGGCCGGACATGCCCTCGGCGACCATCGCGTCCAGACGCTCTTCCTCGATCTGCATTTCCAGCTCTTCATCAAAACTGTCGGCGATTTCCGCCTTGATACGGTCCAGATGGCTGTTCTCGAACATGTTCACACCATAAGCTGAAGATTATCCCCGAAACCGCAGCGGCTCCGCGCGATTGCACAGAATACTAGAAGCCCCTCATGACGGTTTCGTGACGTAATTTCGTCAGTCACACCCCTTCTTACTTTCCCCCAAGACTTTCTGTCGTCCGCCTCATCACATGTCGACCGTCATCAAACTGAAATATCTATCAGCCATGGCAGGATATGTGTTTCGGTGAGGACAGAACCCAGATGAAGAATACATACGATCTTTTGGTTGTCGGCGCGGGCATTGTCGGCCTTTCCACCGCGCTTGCCGCAGCCCGCAAAGGCAAGAAGGTCGTTGTTGTCGAGCGCAATGCCAAGGCTGTCGGCGCATCGATCCGCAATTTTGGCTTCGTCACCATATCCGGCCAGAAGGCTGGCGATCACTGGGCACGGGCGCGGCGCGCCCGCGACATCTGGGCCGAGATCGCCGACAATGCCGGTATCGAAATCATCCATCGCGGACTGGTTATGCCTGCTTACCGCGAGGAAGCGGACACCGTGCTGGAAGCTTTTCTGAAAACGCCTATGGGTGAAGACTGCCGCAGGCTGACACCCGGCGAAGCGCTGGAACATGTGCCATCGATCCGCGCCGATGGAATGCGCAGCGCGCTCTTCAGCCCGCATGAACTGCGCGTCGAATCGCGCGACGCCATCCCGAAAATTGCCGCGTGGCTGGAACGCCGCCACGGCGTCACCTTCCACTGGAACACCGCCGTCAATGCCATTGAAGGCAACAAAATTGCCACCAGTCGCGGCGTCATCGAAGCGGAAGCCTGCATTGTGTGCCCCGGCGACGACTTTTCAACTTTGTTTCCGGAACGCATCGCCGCCTATGATCTGCGCATCTGCACGTTGCAGATGCTGCGCGTCATGCCAGCCCAAGCAGCGCGTTTCGGCGCGGCCGTCATGTCTGACTTGAGCTTTGGCCGTTATGAAGGCTTTGCCGATCTGCCGGAAGCCAAGGCGCTTTGTGACCGTCTTGATGCCGAACTTGGCGAAATGCGCCGGGGTGGCATTCATCTGATCGCCGTGCAATCCGCTGACGGTTCGCTGGTGGTGGGCGACAGCCATGTCTATGGCAATGCCCCGGAACCCTTTGCACAGGAACGCTTCGATACGCTGATCATGGAAGCCTTTGACCAGATATTCGATCTGCCCGGCCGCGAGGTCATTGGGCGCTGGTGCGGAACCTATGCTTCGGCCAGCGACCGCGTAGTCATGATCGATGAACCCGCCGACAATATCCGCCTCGTCATGGTCACGGGTGGCACCGGCGCTTCGACAGGCTTCGCGCTCGGTGAGCAGGTCGTCAATTCACTCTACGCATAACAACGGAGCAGTCATGGGACATCTCAAAGCAGTCGTGTTTGATTGGGCAGGCACGGTCATCGACTTCGGTTCCTTCGCGCCAATGGGTGTGTTTGTGGAAGCATTCGCGCAATTCGGCATTGAGGTTTCGATTGCCGAGGCGCGTGAACCCATGGGCCGCCCGAAGTGGGATCACATCGAAGCCATGCTGGCACAGCCGCGCATCCATGCTGCATGGGAAGCACACCACGGCCACGCACCGACACAGGCCGACATTCAGGCCGTCTACGACGTGTTCGTCCCGCTGAACGAACAGGTCGTCGATCAATATGCCGATCTGGTGCCGGGTGCCGTAGAAACGGCCCGCGCATTGCGCGAACGCGGTCTCAAGATCGGCTCCACGACCGGTTCACCCGCTCGATCATGGAGCGCGTCCTGCCGCTTGCCAAGGCGCAAGGGTATGAAACCGACAATCTGGTCTGCGCCGGAGATTTGCCGCACGGACGCCCAACTCCGATGAACATGTATCAGTGCTTTCTCGATCTCGATGTCTGGCCAGCGCATGCTGTGGTCAAGGTTGACGATACCGGCGTCGGGATAGACGAAGGACGGGAATCCGGATGCTGGACGGTGGGCGTATCGCTGAGCGGCAACGAAGCGGGCGTCACGCCGGACGAACTGGCCAAAATGAGCGAAGCCGAAAAAAACGCGCTTCGCGAAAAGGCATCTGCCGTTCTTTCCCGGCACCGGCCCGACTACATCATCGATACGGTTGCCGATCTCCTTCCGGTCATAGAGGCAATCGAACAACGGCTCGCCAATGGAGAACGCCCCCGTGCCTGTAGCGGCGCCTGAGCGAAGCCCGCTACCGAATTAATTTGACGCAAACGTAAAAAAATAAGCTTTCGTTGAAACCCGTTTGATTGCATTCTCCCGGACATGCGAACCACCGGGATCGTTCAATGATTGCAAAACCTTCCTTCCGTTTCCTCCGCTCCGGACGAAGCGTCATATTCGGAACCACGGCTGCTTTTGCATTCTGCATGTCGGCAATGACATTTGTCGTTCCAGCCCATGCTGATTCCCGCAATGTGGTTGCGGTTGCGGTGATGAAAGTCGCGGCAAGCGATTATCAGCCTAAATTGACGCTGTCCGGTGCGATCGAAGCCCGTTCGCTGGTCAACACATCGTTCCGGCTTGGCGGGCAGGTTGTGGAGCGCAAGACAGAGATCGGCCAGCATGTCGAAAAGGGCGAGCTGATCGCCCGCATCGATGACGCCGAACAGCAGGCAAATCTGCGTGTCGCTCAAGCATCGAAGGATGCGGCGCAAGCGCAACTCGTTCAGGCGGATGCGAATTTCAAACGCCAGAAGGCGCTGCTGGCTCAGGGTTTCACGACCCGCAGCACCTATGATCAGGCAAACCAGACCCTGCAAACCGCGCAAAGCACCCTGGCGAGCGCCGAGAGCCAGCTGAGCGACGCGCGCGATCAGCTGTCCTATACCGAGCTGCGCGCCCCGGTTTCCGGCGTTGTGACGGCGCGCAACATCGAGGCGGGTCAGGTGATACAGGCCGCACAGACGGCGTTTTCCATTGCTGAAGATGGCCCCCGCGATGCTGTCTTCGACGTGCAGGAAACGCTGGTGAACCATGCCAAGGACGGCATGGGTGTGACAATCGCGCTTCTGTCGGACGCTTCAGTGGTTGCCGAAGGTCAAATCCGCGAAATTTCTCCCGTCGTCGATGCACAGACCGGCACGGTCAGGGTCAAGGTCGGCATCGCTCACACCCCGCCACAGATGGCGCTGGGCGCGACTGTAACCGGCACAGTGCATATGGAGAACCGTCAGGTCATCGTCCTGCCATGGAGCGCCATGACCTCCGACGCCGGGCACGCCGCCGTGTGGCGGGTGGCTGGAGATACGAATGTCGCAACGCTGGTGCCGATCACCGTGCTTTCCTATGAAAAGGAACGGGTGATCGTTGATAGCGGCCTGAACGACGGCGAACTGATCGTCACGAAGGGCGCACAGATGCTGCGTTCGGGCGAGCCGACCGAAATCATGCAGACGCAGGAAGGGGCGGTTGCGCAATGACGCGAGATATCCGAAAGCCGGTTACCCTGCCCTTCATGCGCGCCGCCGTCCTGATGGCTACGATTGCGCTTGCTGCTTGCGGCAAGAGCGATGAAGGCGACGCCAAGGCTGAACCCGTCCGCCCGGTTCTCTACATGGTTGTTGAACCACGGCCCGCCACGCAGGCCGGTTTTGCCGGTACGATCGAGCCGCGCTATTCGACCGACCTCGCCTTCCGCGTGCTCGGGCGCATTATCACCCGCCCGGTACAGGTGGGCGATCTGGTGCAGAAGGGTGAAACCGTCGCAACGCTCGATCCATCGACGCTCGATCTGGCGATCCAGTCGGCAAAGGCCGATCTTGCAAGCGCCGAGGCGCAATTTGCCAATGCCTCGGCCAGTGAGGAACGGCAGCGTAGTTTGCTGCAAGGCAACAATGTTTCCCAGGCGGATTACGATGCTGCGAGACAGGCGCGCGATAGCGCCAACGCCAATCTGGAAAAGGCCCGCGCCGGGCTGAAAAAGGCGCAGGACCAGCGCAGCTATGCCGTGTTGCGCCCCGACTATGACGGGGTGATTTCGGCAACCAATGCCGAGGTTGGACAGGTCGTGTCCGCGGGTCAGGCCGTGATGACGGTGGCCCGCCCGGACATTCGCGAAGCCGTGGTCGATATTCCCGACAGCATGACCCAGTATTTTGCGCCCGGCGCTGCTTTCAATGTACAGCTTCAGGCCGACCCGTCCGTGACCGGTGCAGGCACTGTGCGGGAAGTGGCTCCGCAGGCCGATGCGCAGACGCGCAGCCGCCGGGTCAGAATTGCGCTCAACAATCCGCCTGACGGTTTCCGCCTTGGCGCGACCATTCGGGCCGCTCTAGCAACGCCGGAAAAAAATCTGGTGCGGCTGCCGATCCAGGCTTTGCGCGAGGATAGTGGCAAGACAAGCATCTGGATCATCGATCCCGACAAGCAGACCGTTTCGCTGCACGATCTTCAGGTCATCGAGCGGCAGGGCAGCAACTTCGTCGCCGGTGGCGTCGATGTTGGAAGCTATGTGGCGATTGCCGGCGTACATGAGTTGAAAGAAGGACAGAAAGTCCGTCTGGACCAGAAAGGAACTGGCCTGTGAAAAAGGGATTCAATCTGTCCGACTGGGCTTTGAACCACAGATCGCTGGTCTGGTATTTCATGCTCGTATTTCTGGTCGCGGGCTTCGTATCCTATATCGATCTCGGTCGCGAAGAAGACCCGGAGTTTACCGTCAAGACGATGGTGGTGCAGGCCAACTGGCCGGGCGCGTCGGTTGAAGAAACGCTCAATCAGGTGACCGACCACATCGAGAAGAAACTCGAGGAACTCGATACGCTGGACTACACGCGCAGCGTCACCACTGCGGGCCAGTCGGTCGTCTTCGTCTTCCTCAAGGATACGGTGCGCAAACGGCAGGTCACTGATGCTTGGAACGAAGTCCGCCATATGCTGGACGACATCAAGCCGGACCTGCCGAGCGGCGTTTACGGGCCTTATTACAACGACAAGTTCGGCGATGTTTTCGGGAATATCTTCGCCTTCACCGCCGACGGCCTGTCGATGCGGCAGCTGCGCGACTATGCCGAAGACGTGCGTGCCAAGATTTTGACGCTGCCCAATGCCGGTAAGGTCGAGCTGATCGGCGCGCAGGACGAAGCGATCTATCTCGAATTCTCGACGCGGCAGGTGGCGGCGCTCGGTCTTGACCAGCAAGCCGTGCTGCAAGCCTTGCAGGACCAGAACGCAATCACGCCATCGGGCGTCGTTCAGGCCGGGCCGGAACGGATCAGTGTCCGCGTCAGCGGCCAGTTCAATTCCGAAGCCGATCTGCGCGCGGTCAATCTGCGCGTCAATGACCGGTTCTTCCGCCTTTCCGATGTCGCGACCATCACACGCGGCTATGTCGATCCGCCGACATCCATCTTCCGCGTCAATGGCGCAGATTCCATCGGGCTTGGCATCGGCATGAAGCCGAACGGCAATCTGCTCGAATTTGGTGCAGCGCTCGACAAGATGATGCAGCAGGTGACGGCGGAACTGCCGGTCGGCGTCAAGGTATTCAAGGTGGCCGACCAGCCGCATGTCGTGAAGGAAGCCGTTTCCGGCTTCACCAGCGCGCTGTTCGAAGCCGTGGTCATCGTGCTTGCGGTCAGCTTTGTAAGCCTCGGTTTGCGCGCCGGTTTTGTAGTGTCGCTCTCGATCCCGCTTGTGCTTGCAATCACCTTCTTGTCGATGTCACTTCTGGATATTTCGCTCCAGCGTGTGTCGCTTGGCGCGCTCATCATCGCACTCGGCCTTCTGGTCGACGACGCCATGATTGCCGTCGAAATGATGGTGGCGCGACTGGAATTCGGCGATCCGATCAACAAGGCTGCAACTTACGTCTATTCGCATACGGCATTTCCGATGCTGACCGGCACGCTTGTGACCATTGCGGGCTTCATTCCAATCGGCCTCAATTCCAGTCAGGCTGGTGAATATACCTTCACGCTCTTTGTGGTGATCGCGGTCTCGCTTGTGGTCTCATGGATTGTCGCGGTGCTGTTTGCACCGCTTCTCGGCGTCACCTTCCTGCCGAAAAAAATGAAACCTCATGCGGAAAAGCGCAGCCGCTTCTTTGAGGCCTTTTCCAGGGCGCTATTGCTCGCGATGCGCTATCGCTGGGTGACCATCGTCACCACGATCCTCCTGTTTGCGGTTTCGGTTTTCGGGATGCGCTTCATAGAACAACAGTTCTTCCCGCAATCGGATCGTCCGGAACTGGTTCTCGACTGGACCTTGCCGCAAAACAGCTCCATCGCCGAAACCAGGGCGCAGATGGAGCGTTTCGAACAAACGATGCTGAAGGATAATCCCGATATCGAGCATTGGAGCACCTATGTCGGGCAAAGCGCGATCCGCTTCATTCTTTCCTTCGACGTGCAGCCGAACAATCCTTATTTCGGCCAGATGGTCGTCGTCGCCAAGGATGTTGAAGCGCGTGATCGCTTGAAAGCCAAGTTCGATGAAGTCTTCCGCGAGGATTATGTCGGCACCGACGTTTATGTGAAGTTTCTGGAGCTTGGACCGCCGGTCGGACGCCCCGTGCAATACCGCATTTCCGGCCCCGATATTCAGAAACTGCGCGGCATAGCGCAGGATTTTGCCGGTATTCTCAGTGCCGATCAACGGCTGGGCGTGGTGAACTATAACTGGAATGAACCCGGTCGCGTGATCCGCGTCGATGTCATGCAGGACAAGGCGCGCAAGCTTGGCATTTCGTCCAAGGATATTGCCACGACTCTCAACGGTGTCGTCGGCGGCATTACCGTTACGCAGGTACGGGATTCGATCTATCTGATCGATGTCATCGTGCGCGCGCAAAAGCACGAACGCGATTCCATCGACACTTTGCAGAGCCTGCAAATTGCGACGGGCAACGGCACCTCGGTGCCGCTCGCATCTATCGCCAATTTCCGTTACGAGCTTGAGCAGCCCGTCATCTACCGGCGGTCGCGCATCCCGACCATCACTGTGGCGGCAGGCATCATCGACAAGACGATGCCGGATACGATCGTGAAAGATCTGGGTCCTGCCATCAAGGCTTTCGCTGACAAGCTACCAGCCGGCTATTACATCCAGACAGCAGGCACGGTTGAGGAAAGCGGCAAAAGCCAGGGACCGATTGCAGCCGTTGTGCCGCTGATGTTGTTCGTGATGGCGACTGTGCTGATGCTGCAATTGCAAAGTTTCCAGCGTCTGTTCCTTGTTGTGGCGGTTGCGCCGCTTGGATTGATCGGCGTGGTCGCAGCACTGCTGCCGAGCGGCAAACCGCTTGGTTTCGTCGCCATTCTGGGCGTGCTGGCGCTGATCGGCATCCTGATCCGAAACTCGGTCATCCTGATCGTGCAGATTGAGGAACACATCACTGAAGGCATGAAACCGTGGGATGCGGTGATGATTGCCAGCCAGCATCGTATGCGCCCGATTGCGCTGACGGCGGCGGCGGCAAGCCTTGCGCTTATCCCCATTGCACGTGAAGTGTTCTGGGGGCCGATGGCCTATGCCATGATGGGCGGCATTATCGCCGGCACGGCAATCACCCTCCTGTTCCTGCCAGCGCTTTACGTGGCCTGGTTCCGCATCAAGGAACCGGACGCGGAAGAGACCGCAGCGCCACAGCATTGATCTGCCAAACGAAATCAGTCTGGAGCGGGCTTCGCTCCAGACCGGAATGGCTCATCACAAAAATTTTACACCCGGGTCTTGAACGGGACAAAAACATACACATTTGAAGAAGGCAGCGCCGGGCCCCTCTGGTCATGGTTTTCCGCTATGGCGATGTCGGGGCTGCTCCACTTGTTCAAATGGAGATGGTCCGGCGATGGATTTGCTTATTTTAGCCCTTTCGGGCGATTTTCTCGGCACACCTGTATATTTCTGGGCGGCATTCATCACGATCGTCGTGGGTTTGCTGGTTTTCGACCTTGGCATCCTGCATCGTGACGAACATGAAATCGGCGCCAAGGAAAGCCTGCTCCTCTATGGTTTCTATGTTCTGATCGCGCTGGCCTTCGGCGGCTGGGTCTGGTGGGAACGCGGCTCGCAGGCAGGCCTTGAATTCTACACCGGCTATCTGATCGAGCAGAGCCTTGCGATGGACAATATGTTCGTCATCGCAACGATCTTCGGCTTTCTCGCCATCCCCCGCCTTTACCAGCACCGCGTGCTTTTCTGGGGTATTCTGGGCGTCATCGCCTTCCGCGCAATCCTGATCGGACTGGGCGCGGCACTGGTGCACGAGTTCAACTGGATATTGTTCCTGTTCGGCGCCTTCCTCGTCTTCACCGGTTTCAAGATGTTCCGCCATCAGGATGAGACGCCCGATATCGAGCAGAATGCGGTCTTCAAATTCCTGCGCAAGCGCTTCAATATTACGAGCGAAGTGCATGGCCGCAATTTCACCGTCAAGAAGCCCGATCCGAAAACCGGCAAGCTGGTCACCTGGCTGACGCCGCTTGCGGTTGCCCTGATCATGGTTGAAACCGTCGATCTGATCTTTGCCGTCGACTCTGTGCCCGCCGTGTTTGCCGTCACGCAGGATACGTTTATCGTCTACACGTCGAACATCTTCGCAGTCCTCGGCCTGCGTGCGCTCTATTTCGCACTTGCCGCCGCCATGAACCGTTTCCGTTATCTTCAGGTATCGCTGGCGATCATTCTGGTGCTGATCGGTATCAAGATTTTCCTGGTGCCGCTGGGTGTCCACATCAACACGTTGCTGTCGCTGGTGGTAACGCTCGGTATTCTCGCAAGCGGTGTTCTCTACTCGCTCTACAAGACCCGTAACGAGCCGGATATGAGTGTCGAAGAACTGGCCGCGCAACAGCATAAGGAAGGCTGATCGAAAGCTCTGCTTTCCCAGAGCGGTTCCGGTTAAAACGGAATCGTGGAACCGCTCTATCTATTTGTTTTGCGCATTATCCTACGCAAAACCGCTACGCACTTTTGCTGGAAATGCTCTAAGACAAAGCCCCCGGACTTCTCCAAGTCCGGGGGCTTTTCATTACGGGCAGAGGATCAGGCTGCGATATAGTTTTTCAGGAAGGCGCGTGTGCGGTCCTTCTGCGGGTTGCGCAGCACGTCTGCGGGTGCACCTTCTTCAACCACAACGCCGCCATCCATAAAGACGATCCTGTCGGCAACCTCACCGGCAAAGCGCATTTCATGCGTCACGATCAGCATCGTCATGTGTTCAGCGGCAAGCTGCTTCATGACCGCATTCACTTCATCGACCAGTTCCGGATCGAGCGCCGAGGTCGCCTCGTCGAAAAGCATCACCTTCGGCTGCATGGCCAAGGCGCGGGCAATGGCGACGCGCTGCTTCTGGCCGCCGGACAGGCGCGACGGGTAGACGTCCACCTTGCTGGCGAGCCCTACCTTGTTTAGCAGTTCCAGCGCCAGTTCGCGGGCCGCCGATTTCGACATGCCCTTCAGCTTTGTCGGTCCCAGCGTGATGTTTTCGAGCACGGTGAGATGCGGGAACAGATTGAAGTGCTGAAACACCATGCCCATCTGCTGACGCACGGAGTTGATGTGCTTTTCAAAAGCTTGCCCACTGAGTGGCTGGTTCACCTGCAGCCCATCCAGCCAGACCTCGCCGCCATTCAGCGTCTCCAGATGGTTGATGGAGCGCAGCAATGTGCTCTTGCCCGAACCGCTGGGGCCGATGATCGCAATGATCTGGCCGCGCGATACCGAAAGATCGATCCCCTTCAGAACCTCCAGCGCACCATAGGCTTTGCGGGCGCCCTTAACTTCAACCATAGGCTTCAAGGCGCTCATCGCGTAACCTCCACTTTTCTTTCGATATGCCGCAGGCCCGCTTCCATGACGAGATTGACCACATAATAAAGTGCGGCGGCAGTCAGATAGAACTCAAACGGACTATAGGTTTCACTGATGGCGATCTGCGCGCTGTGAACCAGTTCGGCAATGCCGATGATCGACACGAGCGACGTATCTTTCAACAGCACGATCATGTTGTTGCCGATGGGCGGGATGGTGTTGCGAATGGCCTGCGGGATGATGATATAGCGCAGCGCCTGTCCGCGGCTAAGCCCGATGGACCGCGCACCTTCCATCTGGCCGGGATCGACCGAAACGATACCCGCCCGGAACACATCCGCATTATAAACGGCGAAATGCAGGCTGAGGCCAAGAATGCCGGCAAACAGTGCTGGAATATCAATGCCGATCTGCACCAGACCGTAATAGATGAGATAGAGCTGCAAAAGCAGCGGCGTGCCCATGAAGAGCCACATGAAGAAGCGGACCGGATAGGCGAGCAGGGCCGGTGCGTAAAGCACGACCAGTGCAAACGCGATGCCGAGGATAAAGCTCAGTGCGCTGGATGCGACCGCAAGAACGAAAGTCCACCACAGTCCGGTCAAAAGAAGATCGGTATAGGGAGCGACGATACTGAAATCGAGAGCTGGCATAGCGTCCTCCCTCAGCGTGCAGCGAAGCGCTTGTCGAGCAGATCGACAATCGACGCCACCACATAGACGATGACCATGTAAATGACCGCAGCAACCGCGAAAATCTCGAACGGCTTGTAGGTCGAGCTGATGAAACGTTGCGCCGTATAGGTGAGTTCAACCACGGAAATGGTCGACACCAGTGCCGAACCCTTGACCAGAGCAACGGCATTCACACCGAGCGGGCGGATCATCAGGCGCGCGGCCTGCGGCAGAATGATGAGGCGCAGGGTCTGTCCGCGTCCAAAGCCGATCGAACGGGCCGCTTCGTCCTGCCCCCGGTCAACACCTGCAATCGCACCGCGAATGGACTCGGCCATATAGGCGCCGATATTGAGCCCCAGACCGATCACACCAGCCGCATAAGGCTCCAGTTCCAGACCGATCTGCGGGCCGCCGAAATACAGAACGAACAGCTGCACGAGACAGGGCGTTCCACGAAAGATGCTGACATAAGCGCCGGATAGAAAACGCAGAATAGTACTGTTTGAAAGGCGTCCGGCGACCAGAATGCCCGCAATGACGAATCCCAACACGAGAGCAAGCACGGAAATCTGCACGGTTACCCATGCCGCCTCCAGAAAAAACGGGAGGACGTGCCGCATTAACGCAAGATCCATAAAACTACTCCGGAAGATCGCATGTGCCGGCCCGGACAAACCGGGCCGGATTAAAAGCCGGCTTAGCGAATATCGCTACCGATCCACTGCATCGAGATTTTCTCGTAGCCGCCATCGGCGAGCATGTCGTCGAGCGCCTTCTGCATGGCTGCCTTGAGTTCCGGATTGTTCTTGCGAATGGCAATGCCGAGCGCCTCGCGACCGCCTTCAATATTCGGCGTATCGAGGATGCGGACCTTCTGGCCGGTTTCCTTGACGGCGATCTTCACCGGAATGCTGTCCATGATAAGCGCATCGATGCGACCTGCATCGAGATCGATCAGCATTTCCGGCAGACCCTTATAGGTGCGGACATTGAGGTCGCCGTGTGCCTTGGCCCACTTCTCGTGGGCATCGCCCATGGTCACGCCAACGGTCTTGCCATTGAGGTCTTCAAGCTTCTGGATGGAGGAGTCTTCCTTGACCACTACCGTGCGGCCCGCATGGTAGTAGGGGCCCACAAAGTCGACAGCCTTTTCGCGCTCCGGCGTGATGGTCATGGAGGCGACCACGGCGTCATATTTCTTCGCCAGAAGACCCGCAATGATGCCGTCAAACGGCGTGGTCACGAGCTTGACCTTCACACCCAGACGATTGGCGATTTCTGTTCCGATGGAAGCGTCGAAGCCAACCACTTGGTTATCAGCATTGGTGAAGCTGAAGGGCGGATAGGCGCCGCTCATGGCGACGCGCAACTCACCGTTTTCCTTCAGCTTTTCCAGCTCGTCAGCATGCGCGGGCATGGCTGAAAAAGCGGCTGCAATCGCAACGGCGCCCGCCGCAAACAGGGTCTTGAGCTTCATATTCATGGCTTTGTGTTTTCCTCTGGATTGGTCTTATTGTTAGGCTTATGGTTTGCCATCAACCTTCATCGGCAGAGCTTCGCACAGGCGTTGTTTTCAAGCATCCTGCAATATGACTGCGGACCCGACACATTGCCGGAATTGACCGGCATATTGTCGGCGGAGGAGACGCTTTTCCCGACGAAAATACGTTGTTGAGCACGAACGTACTGTCTTGCCCCTCATCGATAGAACAAGCGCCATCCCTTGAACCCCGAGCGCGAAAAAGGCCGCACACCCATCCGGCGAACCGAATGGGAGTGCGACCTTGAAAATCGGCCCTGATATTGAAGACTTTACTTCAACGCAGCTTCGAAACTGTCAGCGAGAACGCTGAGCAGATGATCGGCATTGGCGCGGTTGAACACCATGGACGGACGCATCTTCAACACGTTGTCGTGCGGACCCTCGGTGCCCATCAGGATGCCGCGTTCGCGCGCGCCGTCGTTGATCTTGCGGGCCAACGCTGTTGCCGGGGCCTTGGTCTTGCGATCCGTGACAAGCTCGATACCCAGGAACAGTCCCTGACCGCGAACATCGCCGATAATATCGAAGCGCTGCTGCATCTTGCGGAAACCGTCAATGAGATAGTTGCCGACATTCAGCGCATTCTCGCGAAGCTTGTCCCGTTCGATCACATCGATGACTGCAAGACCAGCGGCACAGGACACCGGATTGCCGCCGAAGGTGTTGAAATATTCCATGCCGTTATTGAAGCTGTCTGCGACTTCACGAGTGGTCACAACAGCCGACATCGGATGACCATTGCCAATCGGCTTGCCCATGGTGACGATATCCGGCACGACGTCCTGCATTTCAAACGCCCACCAATGGCTGCCGACGCGACCGAAACCGACCTGCACTTCGTCGGCAACGCAAAGTCCGCCTTCCGCACGAACCATAGCGTAAACTTCCTTGAGATAGCCTTCCGGCAGGAACACCTGACCAGCGACACTCGGAATGGATTCCGCGAAGAAGAAAGCCGGCGCACGACCCTGCTTGCGCATAGTGTCGATCTGTTCGGCAATGCTTTCGGCAAAGCGCTTGCCATGCTCCTCCAGCGGCCAGTCTTCCGGCGCGTGATAGCTGTCTGGAATGACCGCTTCATAGACGTGATCCGGCCGTCCCTTGCCACCCTTCCGCTTGTATTTGTAGGGGCTGAGATCAATCAGCTCCTGCGTGGTGCCATGATAGGCCCAGTCGAGAACGATGGCTTCCTTGCGCCCCGTATGATTGCGCGCCATGCGCAGCATCAGGCTGTTTGCTTCACTGCCCGAGCAGGCAAAGGACGCGACAGTCAGCCCTTCCGGCAAGGTTGCCGTCAGCCGTTCGGCATAGGCGACGATGTTGTCGTGCAGATAGCGCGTGTTCGTGTTGAGCAGCGCCGCCTGACGGGCGATGGCTTCCACAACTTCCGGATGGGCATGGCCCAGATGGCAGACATTGTTGAAGCAATCGAGATAGGCGCGGCCATAATTGTCGATCAGCCACGTCCCGTCGCCGCGCACAAACTTGATCGGTTCCGAATAGGAAATCGACAGGTTCGGCAGCAGGATTTCCTTGCGCTTCGCGATGATCTCGGCGCGGGTGCGCCCATCTTGATGGAAGGTCTCCGGCGGAATGCCGGCCAGCGCCGCCACATCCGGGAAGACATCGGCCCATACGTCGAGATAGGCGGCTTCGCCAACGCCCAGAATTTCGGTTGCCGTCAGATTGATATCCGTCGTCATTTCGAAATGCAGATGCGGGGTCCATCCGCCATTCTCGTGAATATCGCCCATATGACCAACGAGATCGCCAGCCTGCAACTTCTGACCCGGCTTGAGACGACCAAGCGCCTCATGCGCCATGTGTCCCCACAGGGTTACGAAGGGCGGGCAGCCTTCCGGACGATGCTCAAGCTTGACAAGACCGCCATAGCCGAGCGGCTCGCGTTCGATTTCGACACTGACGACGGTTGCGGCCAGCGGCGTGTACAGCGGCGTTCCGGCAGGCATGAACAGATCGACGCCCAGATGATGGATGCGGCGCTGCCCTTCGATGAAGCGCGATTCGAACGCCGTGTCGGTATAGACGGTGCGCTTTTCGCCCCAAGGTCCGATACCAAGCTGGACATTGTTCTCGGCGCAGAAATTATCCCACCATTCCGTGGCTTCCTTGGCGCGCTGTTCGGCGGAAGCAACCGTCATGAAATGCGTCGCATCGCCATAAGGCACAAGCGCCTTGGTCATGGTTGCCGGTGCCGGGCGCACGATCGGCGCAAATGTTTTGCTGTTATCGGCAATCCATTTGCGGACCGCGCCCGCGCCTTCAATGGCGTCGAAGCCGCAGGCCTTGCGCAAAATAGCAGTGGCAAAGCGCGGGTTCATCGCGTCCATCTTTTCCAGAAGACGCCAGGCCGGTGCCTCGCTGATCGCGAGATATGGATTGTCATCCGTTTTGTCGTGGCGCGAAGCCGAGAAAGTGACGCTGGTGACGAGACGCATGGCGATGAGATCGAACAGCAGGTCGATTTCTTCCGCCTTGAGCGGGTATTTTTCATGGAAACCGGCGGCAAGTGCTGCCGCCGCGCCGATTGGGTCTTCCATATCGAGGATGGAATAGGCGCAGGCAATGGCGACTTCGGCGATCAGAACGGTGTGCACCGCATCGCCAAAATCGATCAGTCCGGCAATCTGTTCATGGTCGCCCTTGCTGACCAGCACATTCCAGTCATTCGCATCATTATGGATGACCTGCGCGCGCAAGCGCGACAATTTCGGCGCGACATGGTTTTCAAAACGCACGATGAAGCGCTCAAGCAGCGCACGCCTGTCGGCATCACGGACGAAATGCAGGCGAGTCCGCGCGCGGCCTGCATGGCGCAGATCCCAATCGAGTTCGCGCACGGCGCCCGGATGAATAAAGCCCTGCAAGGCATAATCCAGTTCGCCAAGCGAACGACCGAGATTGCGCATCAGTTCGAATGTGCGCTTGACTTCCGCGAGCGGAACACCCGGAAGCCACCCCACCAGTCTCATGGCGTGGCGCTCGCCGCCGGTAGCCACAGCCGATGCAAGCACATCGCCGGAAAGGCTCGGCTTCAGCTGCGGAACGGCAAGCTTTGCATCCGCGTTGGAAAGATGGTGCAGAAGTGCGGTCTGGAATTCGCTTTCGACCTGCGGCTCGCTGGCATTGACGATCTTTAAAATCCAGTCAGCGTCCGTTCCGGTTTCCAGGCGAAAATTGCGATCTCGTTCGCTGTCGAGCGGTGATGCCGTCGCGGTGACGCCAAAGACTTCAATGGCTAGTTTCTCGGCATCGGCTGCGGAAAACTGCGGGTTCGGATGGGAGAGATCGGTCATAGACGGTGCGTTTCCAGTTTACATTTCTTATCAGAAGCTTGGCACGCAATGCGTTTTCGGGCATCAAGTATCCTGTCGGAAGAACCGGCACTTTGTCGGAATAGACCGGCATATGTCCGGTCATGCGTATAGGGTAACGATGCGGGAACTTGATGCGAAAGATCGCGAAATACTGGCAATTCTGTCCAAGGAAGCGCGCATCGCGCTGAAGACACTGGCCGGTCGTATCGGCTTGTCCCGCAGCGCGACCAGCGAACGTGTCACGAATCTGGAACGCAGCGGCGTTATTCGCGGCTATCGTGCGGATATCGGCGAGATCGATACCAATTTCATCCGCGCGATTCTGCTCGTAAGCCTGAAACGCACGCCCGCTCTGGCGCTTCTCGACATACTGGCGCAGCATGCGGAAGTCCGCCGCGTCTCGTCGGTCAGCGGACAGCTTGATCTGGTTGTCGAACTGGAAGCGGCAACAATCGACGATCTGAACCGCGTGCGCGACCTCGTTGCCGCCCATGATATTGTGGACGACATCACCACCGCCTTTGTGCTGCGGCGCGATATCGACCGCGAAGTCAGATAGGCATAAATCAAGCGGCAGGCGGAAGCTCGCGCTTCGCCTGCTCTAGCTCTGATAAATATCAGCGCGTGTTTGCGGCACAGCCGAAATGCCACGTTTGCGCTTCGAGGCGAGCGTCTGGTTGATCTGAACCGTTCCGCGCTCAAACGCCAATGCACATCCTGCGAGATACAATATCCAGAGGCGCGCCCGCGCATAACCGACCTCGGCAACGGCCTTGTCGAAATTGGCATGAAGCCGGTCCGCCCACATGCGGCAGGTGCGCCCATAGTGCTCGCGGAGATTTTCCACGTCATGCACCTCAAAGCCATGGCCTTCGAGATTCTCGACCGTCATGCCCAGATGGTCCAGTTCACCGCCGGGGAAAATGTATTTCACCAGCGCCAGATGTTCCGCACTCTTGCGGTTGAAGCTCTTCTTGTTCTTCTTCATCCGGCGGGTAATGGCGTGATGCATATAGAGGCCGCCGGGCCGCAGCAAACGCCGCACCGATTTGAAATAGGTGTCGTAATGGGCAATGCCGACATGCTCGAACATGCCGATGGAAGAGATCTTGTCAAACTCCTGATCAAGCTCCGTATAGGACTTGATATGGATGGTGATCTTGTCTTCCAGCCCGGCAGCCTTGATCCTTTGTCGGGCCAGCGCGGTCTGCGCTTCCGACAGCGAAACGCCTGTTCCAATCACGCCATAATTTTGCACGGCGTGGATCAAAAGCGCGCCCCAACCACAGCCGATATCCAGAAAGCGGTCGCCCGGCTTCAGACGCAGCTTGCGGCAAATCAGATCCAGCTTGTCGTGCTGTGCCTGATCCAGACTGTTCTGCCAGTCGGTGAAATAGGCGCAGGTGTAAACCATGCGTTCATCGAGAAACAGCTGATAGAACTCGTTCGACACATCGTAGTGATGGGTGATTGCTTCCTTGTTCGAGCCGCTGACGAAGGGAGACTTTCCGTCGATATTTTCCTGGTCCTTTGCCTTTCCGGCAAAGAGCAGCGATGGAATGCCTTTCAGCAACTGCCATTTCGGCAGCGCCTTGATCCGGTCCTTGAGATGACCGTCGATCTTTGTTTCGGCGACATCGAAGATGGTTCCATTTTCGATGTCGACTGCGCCGGAGGTCCAGAGACTGATGAGCGTATCGTAATTCGGCTTCAGCACCACCTGACGAACGACCAATGGGTCCTTGATCGCGAGCGTTGGCCCGTCAAAAGCGCCAATCTGGGTGCCGTCCCACAGTTTGACATTCAACTGCGGTCGAATGGTTTCGACAATGGTCCGAATGGTACGCGCCGCACCGGTCTCTGCTGCCATGCAATGTCTCCCAATCTGGACATCGATTCGCTATGAAAAATTACCGTAATCTCTCCGATTGGAGAAAGCATCAGGAATACCGATCTGCTGCGCGGTGCGATACAAGTTACCGTGAACGCACAACTTTTCAGCGTATGGCTTGACCGCGATGAATATCCTGCGGCCTGATTTTGGCAAGTGCGGACACCAGAACACCCGTGATGACAGCCTTGACCACATCGCCCGGAATGAAAATGGCCAGGAGCTTGACCGCTTCAAGGAAAGGCTTTGCGAGGATCAGCGACATGCCGATTGCGCCGAACAGATAGAGCACCACGATGCAGCCCAGAACCGCGCCGATAAAGGTCGACACGCCGAGATTGGCGATGGGTGCACGCTCGATGAAAAGGCCCGTGACGTAAACCGCCGGAATCCAGCCGAGCAGAAAGCCAACCGTCGGGCCGGAGAACACGCCAAGACCGCCGCGTCCAACTGCCAGAACCGGCAAGCCAATCGCCACAAGCAGGATGACCAGCGCCACAGCGGCGACACCGCGTTTCGGCCCCAGAACGGCCCCGGCAAGCATAACGCCGAGATTTTGCGCGGTAATCGGCACGCCGAAGCCGAGCGTGACAGCCGGCAAAAATCCCAATGCGCAGATCAGCGCTGCAAACAGGGCCACATGGGCGACATTTCTTTCCATTCGGGAAGCCTTTATTTGAGAGTTCCGCCGCGAGCACGCAATGCTTCGGCAACATGATCGGCATCGTCAAGCGCGGCCAGTGACAGCGGCAGCACCAGTTGCCAGCCTGGGCGCCTGCGCGACCGGGCGCGCCATGCTTCAACAAGCTGTCCGGCCTTGGCAATCAGCACCGGCGAAAAGCGTATCACCAGCGGAATGGCCGTTTCGAGAATTTGCGTCGGCATCCCGAGGCGACGCAAAGGCGCATTCAGAAACCGCAGCAGATGCACGAAATCTTCAAGCGGCGTGGTCATCGTCACCAGATTGGCCAAGGCGATCATCGTGACGACCCGTACCGTGATCTCCACCCCTTCAAGCGCGGTGTAGAAAGCCAGATGCCAGAGAAAAATCACCGCGGCAAACGGCAGAACCGGGCGCATGGCCTGCAAGCCAGCGCGAAAGAACACCCACCCCGGAAGCGCGTAGAGCACAAGACAGAACACGAATGCGCCAAGCTGGAACCAGACCGACTGGACCATGAAAAGCGTCGTGGTCGCAATGCAAAGCGCTGCGACCTTGGCCGCCACCGGCCATTGATGGGCGCGTGTTTTAACGGGAGAGGTGAGAGAGATCATCGCTCTTGCCCTGAAGGATCATTTCTTCAACATAGCGGGTCAGAACCGTTTGCGCATCCCCGGTTTCCCGGATCTGGCCCTGATCGATCCAGAACACTTCGTCATAGCCGTGCAAGTCTTCCGGATGGTGGGAAATGTGGAGAAGACGCGCCTCACCACCATTCAGATAGCGCGACAGCTGATGCCGCGTCGGAATATCGAGCCCGGCAAAAGGCTCGTCGAGAATGATCAGCGCCGGGCGCATGGCGACCACCGCCATCATGCAGACGAGATGCTTCTGCCCTTGTGACAAAGACTGGATTGCGGCATCGGCCCAATGTTCCTTGGCGAAATCGCCCAGCACCTTTGTCGCCATCGTCCGCGCATCGGCTTTGGTTGCACCTTGCTGGCGCAGGCCGAAAGCAATTTCCTCAATGACAGTTGGAAAAATGATCTGGTGTTCGGGGTTTTGAAACAGGATACCGACCGTTGAAAGCGCCGCCTTGCGGTCTTCGTAAAGGTCCTGGCCCGCAATACGGATCGCGCCTTCCGAGGGTTTCAGCAGACCAGCCAGAAGCCGCGCAAGCGTGCTCTTGCCAGAGCCGTTTCTGCCGACAATGCCCATTCTGCGCGCTGTAGAGTGAAGCGAAACACCATGCAGGATCGGTCGCCCGGCTATGGCGTAACCGACGCCGTCGACAGCAATGAATGGTGCAGATGCGCCATTATCGGGCATGGTTCAACAATCCTGCTTCTGGCCTACTTCTGGCCTGTTTTCGGCTTGGTTCCGACATTTCTGAAAAGCCTTGCAGGCTTTGACCAGAACCCGGCCGGGATTGCAACCATACAGGCAAGCTCATCGCGCCAAGGGGATCACGATGTTCATTCGTCAGACCGGTTTGTCGGTTCGTCCGTTTTTGCTGTTTCCCGACGGTTAAAGATTGGTTAATGTTCAGTTAATTGCGCCGGTCTCGCGGCGACCCAACGCGGTTAGCGTTGGATGGGGGAGAAAATGAAAAATGCGCAGCGGTTCAATGAAAAGGGATAGCGGGGCGAAAGCAAAATTGCCCGCCAGCACACAATTAAAAACGAATGGACAATTGAAGCGACCGATCTGGATCGACCGGCTTACGGCATCGGAACTGGCGCTCTTTGCCTGCTCATGCGCTGTCGGCACGATTATTGTGCTCAGCCAGATGCTCCAGTTCTGAAGCTGCGGCTTTATGAAAAAGGCGGGACTGAATAGTCCCGCCTTTTGTTTTATCAAGCTGCCAGCGAAGCGATATCGATCACGAAGCGATAGCGCACGTCGCTTTTCAAAACGCGCTCGTAAGCTTCATTGATATCCTGAATATTGATCATCTCGATTTCCGAGACGATGTTGTGCTCGCCACAGAAGTCCAGCATTTCCTGGGTTTCCTTGATCGAGCCGATCATCGAACCGGACAGGCTCTTGCGGCCCGGGATAAGCGAGAAGGCATGGACCGGCACCATATGTTCCGGCGCGCCGACATTCACCATGGTTCCATTGACCTTGAGCAGACCCAGATAGGCATTCCAGTCGATGGCAACGCCCACTGTGCAGATGATCAGATCGAAGCTGCCCGCCAGTTTTTCAAAGGTCGAGGCATCGCTGGTAGCGTAATATTCCTTCGCACCAAGCTTGAGGCCGTCATCCTTTTTCGACAGCGACTGGCTGAGCACCGTGACATGCGCGCCCATCGCATTGGCGAGCTTGACGCCCATATGGCCGAGCCCGCCCATGCCGACGATGGCGACGCGCTTGCCGGGACCGGCGTTCCAGTGACGAAGCGGCGAATAAAGCGTGATGCCAGCACAAAGCAGCGGTGCCGAAGCGTTAAGCGGCAGATTGTCCGGGATGGAAAGCACATAGCCTTCCTTGACGACGATCTGGTCGGAATAGCCGCCCTGTGTGCGCGCCTTTCCTTCGGCATCATCGCAGTTATAGGTCTGGATCAGGCCCGGCAGATATTGTTCGTTGTCGACGTCGCGCGTCGCACAGCCGACACAGGAATCCACAAAGCAGCCGACGCCAACCTTGTCGCCGACCTTGAACTTCGTCACCTTGTCGCCGACAGCCGTGACGATGCCCGCAATTTCATGACCGGGAACGATTGGATAAACGGCATTTTTCCACTCGTTGCGAACCGTGTGAATGTCGGAATGGCACACACCGCAATACTGGATCGAGATGACCACATCGTCGGCATTGGGTTCGCGGCGTTCAAATGTGAACGGCGCCAGCGGCTGATCCGCATCGGTGGCGGCATAACCTCTTGCAATAGCCATAATAAACTCCGTTTTTCAGGGGAAAATTGGGGGAGGATGAGATGATCAACTATGCTCCGAACCGGGAAAACAGGGTAGACCGATCCTGCAAGCTTCTTGCACAATCCTGCAAATCTGATGTGCTCGACCAACCCTGTCCCTTGGTTTCGATTTCCGAAAAGGATAAATAAGGACCGTGTCGGATCGTTGACAAAGCAAGGTGCCCATGAACTTACCCATCGATGCATATAGGGAACTGGCGTCGCTTGCCGAGCGCTTCATCGAGACCGATGGCGAGCGCAAAACCGCGATCGACGGCCTGTCGATAAGCAGACGTTCGACACCAAGCGTGCCCTGCCATGGCAGCTATCGCCCGTGTCTGGCCATGGTTCTTCAAGGCGCAAAATCCTTGCGCCTTGGCTCCGCCACGATCAACTACGCAACCGGGGAATATCTGGTCACTTCGCTCGACCTGCCGGTGACCTGGCGCGTGGTAGAAGCAAGCGCCGAAGCACCGCATCTTTGCTTGTCGCTCGCCATCGACAGTGAAAAGCTGGTTGATCTTCTCGGTCGCAGCGACATTCGCCGCGGCATTGCTCTCTCGGAAAACCAGTGGGGCATCAGCGTCAATGCGGCTCCTGCCGGGCTGGTCGATGCGGTGATCAGGCTTTTGCGTCTCCTCGACAGCCCGGAAGATATTCCCGTGATGGCGCCGCTGATCGAACAGGAAATCCTCTATCGTCTGCTGACAGGCCCAAGCGGCGACCGTCTGATCAATATCGCCACCGTGGACAGTCAGGCAAACCGGATCGCGCGCGCCATCGGATGGCTGCGCCAGCATTTTGCGCTGCCTTTGCGCATCGAACAGTTGGCCGAGCATGTGAATATGAGCCCGTCGTCATTTCACCACCATTTCAAGTCGATCACTGCCATGACGCCGATCCAGTATCAAAAGCAGCTGCGCCTGAGCGAAGCGCGCCGGCTGATGCTAGTCGAGAGACTGGATGCCGGCACGGCTGGCCACCGCGTGGGCTATCAAAGTCCTTCGCAATTCAGCCGTGAATATAGCCGCCTCTATGGCAATCCGCCGGTTCGCGATATCGAGGCCGCCTAAAAACATTACAAAATTTGTTCAAACGTCTTCACCATCGGCATGCTTTGCTTGCTGTTGCTGTCGTATTCCCTATCTATAACCGGGGCGGGTCGATGCATGCATGATGGTGAAGATGATGAATACAAACGTCCAGGGCTTCTCAAATCCAGAGCGAAACTTTTCCGTTCCGGCCAATGAAGTCGAACGGCTCGAAAGCGTTCGCAGCCTTGTCTCCCTTTCGAGCATCGGTCTGCCTGAACTCGACACGCTTGTCGGTCTCGTCAAGGACGCGTTTGGCGCGAGCACATCCGCCCTCAACATCGTCGATCAGGACTGGCAACGCGTCGCGGCCAATGCCGGGCAGCAAGTCAGCAGCTGCCCGCGCGAGATGACCGCTTGCACATTCGTGGTTGAAAGCGGCAAGAGCTTTGTGGTCGAAGACATGGTTGAAGACCGCTTCTTCTGCACCATGCCCTATGTCACCGGCGAACCGCTTTTCCGGTTCTATGCCGGCGCGCCGGTTTCGGTCGATGCGGGCCTGACCGTTGGCTCGCTTTGCATTCTCGACAACAAACCCCGGCATATTTCCCAGAGCGATCTGGCCAAGCTTGAAGACTTTGCACGCGTTGCGAGCGGCCTTCTGCGCCTGCAAAAGACCAACAAGTTCCTCAATGACGATTCCATTGCCCTCAAGCGTCTGGCCCTGACCGACCGGCTGACCAAACTCTACAATCGCGGCGCGCTTTACGAGCTGGCAATCCCGATGATCGAGGATGCTCTGAAGAACGGCAGATCGGTTGGAGCGCTGTTGATCGATCTCGACCGCTTCAAGGCCGTGAACGACACCCATGGACATATTATGGGCGACGCACTGCTGATCGAGGCCGCGCGGCGTCTGCGCTCTGCCCTTGGGACCGACGATCTGCCGGTACGGGTCGGCGGCGATGAATTCGCGGTTGTTCTGCCCAATGCAAACGGCCAAAACGAAATTGAAGCCGTCGCGGCAAAGATCGTGGCAGCCTTCCGCGAGCCCTTCATCATTAACGGCATTGTTCTGGATGTCTCCGCCAGTATCGGCGCTGTTGTCGCGCCACGCGACGGCCTCACGCCGCAGGATCTGGCGCGCAATGCCGACATCGCGCTCTATGAAGCCAAAGGCAAGGGACGCAATTGTTACAGCGTCTTTGCCGCGGCAAACTGATCTGAGCCCTCTATCCAAAACACCGCAACAGATCAGAATTGACCGGTTGCGGTGTTTGCATTTCAGGCTTTTCAGTCGAAAAACTGGTTCCGCGGCCGCGGCAGTCCGAGATGATCGCGCAGGGTAGAACCCTCATAGTCGCTGCGGAAAATATTGCGCCGCTGCAATTCCGGCACCAGCTTTTCCACCACATCGTCCAGCCCTTGTGGCACGAACGGAAACACCACCGTAAAGCCGTCACAACCAGCCTCATCCAGCCATTGTTGCATTTCGTTGGCGACACTGTCCGGCGTTCCCACGAAAGCGAGACCCGAATAGCCGCCATAACGTTGGGCAAGCTGCCGCACCGTCAGGTTTTCTTCGCGTGCCAGCTTCAACACCTGTTCCTGGCTCGACTTGCTGGCATTGGTGTCAGGAAGTTCCGGCAGATATGAATCCGGATCGAGACCGGATACATCGTGCCCGATGGCAATCGATAGCGACGCAATGGCGCTGTCGTAATGCACCAGACTATCAAGCTTTGCGCGTTTTTCCTTTGCGTCGGCAACCGTCTCACCAATGACGATAAAGGCGGCAGGCAATATTTTGAGGTGGTCGGGATTTCGCCCGACAGCAGCAACGCGGCTCTTCAGGTCGGCATAGAGTTTCTTGGCATCGGACAATCCACGCGGCGCGCAGAAGACAACCTCGGCTGTCTCGGCGGCCAGCTGGCGTCCCGGCTCCGACTGCCCCGCCTGTACGATCACCGGCCAGCCCTGCACCGGGCGCGCAATATTGAGCGGCCCGCGCACGTTGAAATCGTCGCCCTTGTGGTCAAGGACATGCATCCGCGACGGGTCGAAATAAATGCCGGATTGCTGATCGCGCAGGAATGCGTCATCGGCAAAGCTGTCCCACAATCCCGTCACGACATCGAAGAATTCACGCGCGCGCTTGTAGCGTTCATCGTGAACGAGATGCTCCTCTTTGCCAAAATTGAGCGCCGCATCCGGGTTGGAGGTCGTGACGATGTTCCACGCCGCCCGCCCCTGACTGATATGATCGAGCGAGGCAAAGCGTCGGGCGATATGGTAAGGCTCGTCGAAGGTTGTGGACGCCGTTGCGGCCAGACCGATCTTGTCTGTCACCGCCGCCAGCGCTGACAGCAGGGTAAACGGTTCAAAAGACGTGACGGTGTGGCTGCGCTTCAGCGCCTCTTCCGGCATGTTGAGCACGGCCAGATGGTCGGCCATGAAGAAAGCATCGAACTTGGCGGCTTCAAGCTTCAACGCAAAAGACTTCAGATGGTGGAAATTGAAATTGGCGTCGGGATAGGCTCCCGGATATCGCCACGCGCCGGTGTGCAGACTGACGGGGCGCATGAAGGCGGTAAGATGTAACTGTCGTGTCATTCGTTCATTCCCGAAGCAGTTTCGAACCCCAATTTTAAGGGACTTGATCCCGCGACGGCAAGCACGAGCTGTTTCCACCGACCGGCGCAATTGCGCAACATTTTGTTATCGGTAGGGGGGCCTGTAGCAATCGCGACCTGATCGATTTGCAATTCGAAACAGGGCGTAAAAGGCCCGCCCCGATTTCGCGGGGCGGGTTTTCAATCAAAGATTGAATCTTACTTTTCGATGGTGCGGTTCCAGCGGCTGTTGAGCTGCTGGCGGCCTTCATTGACGGCGTCCCAATCGAGCGTGTTTGCGGTTTGCATATAACCGCGGAACGCATCAAGTTTGGCCTGTGCTTCCGGCGTACCGGCCTTGGCCTTCTCGTTCGACGGGATGACATTGCCATGATCGAGAGCCTTGCTCTGCGCATCGGCTGACAGCAGATAATGCGCCAGCTTCTGGCTCAGTTCAGGCTCGCTGTTGCCTGCCAGCACGCATTCGGTCACGGCGAGAACGACCGAACCTTCCTTCGGCTGTGCATATTCAACCGGAATGCCCTTGTCCTTCAGGTTGTTCACGCCGGTTGGCGTCAGCGGGAAGATTGCGGCTTCACCGGTCTGGACCATTTCCGAAATCTTGGCCGACGACGGGATATATTCCAGAACATTCTTGCCGATCATGTCGGGGAACTTCTCGAAGCCCGGCTCGAGGTTCTTGTCGTCGCCGCCCTGAATGCGGTTGAACATCAGGAATGCATGCAGACCGAAAGTCGAGGCCGAAGCCGACTGAAACACAACGGCATTGGCGTATTTTTCGTCAGCGAAGTCCATCCACGAGGTCGGCGCAGCCCAACCCTTTTCGTCGAAAAGCTTCTTGTTATAGGCAATGCCGGTCATGCCCATATCAACGCCGATAGCCATATCATCCTTGATGCGGGCGGCGGGCTGGATATCGGCCAGAACCGGATCGTCGGAGATTTTCTGGCACAGGCCACCATTGATCGCGCGAACCATCACGCCATCGTCAAGCAGCATGACATGCATCTGCGGATTGTCTTTCTGGGCGGTAGCCTTGGCGAGAATGTCTGCCGACGTGCCCGGCACGACCACGACTTTCACATCATTGGCTTTTTCGAATTCCGGCAGGACGTGCTCGGTATAAGCCTTTTCCATATTGCCGCCATTCATGCCGATATAGAGCGTCTTCGTTTCTGCCGATGCGGCGGAAGCGAAAGCGACCGACAGGCCAAGCGCGGCTGCAACGGTTTTCATAATCCGGTTGGTGTTCATGCTACTCCCCTTTGTGGTTTGAGGTTGGATTGTTTTCGGGCGCAAAACGGTCGATGGCGAAAGCGCCGATCGGCGTTTTCGTTTCTCCGTTCACGGCGAAATCGGCCAGCACGGCTCCGACCCCTGGCCCGGTTTGAAAACCGGCGCCGCAGAAACCGAAGGCGTGATAGAGATTTTTGACCCGGCTGCTTGGCCCGATCACCGGATTTCCATCCGGCATTTCGGCCTCGGTGCCAGACCAGAAGCGGATAACCTGGGCATTTTTCAGGTGCGGAAAGAGTTCGATGGCGCGCAACATCACCGATGACGCCGCATTGACCGACGGACGCGAAAAATCCGGGTTCTCAAGCGCTGTGCCGCGCCCGCCGCCCATCACATAATTTCCGCGCGTCACCTGACGGCCATAAAAGCCGCCACCTTCTTCGCCAAGGCTCATCGGCAGGCGAAGCGGCATCGGCTCGGTCACGACCATGGATGGATAAACGCGCTTCAACGGAACAGGCTCACCAAACGAAGCCGCAAAACGGTCAGACCATGCACCGGCGCAGTTGAAGAGCAGGCGCGAGCGGATCTCGATCCGTTCACCCGCAAGATCGGCTCCCGCCAGAATGGCAAAGCCGTCGCCGGTCGTCTGCACGTCATGCACTGGCGTATTTTCCAGCACCGTCGCGCCTGCCGCCTTGGCAGCGCGTGCAAAAGCAGGCGACACAAGACGCGGATTGGCATGGCCGTCATCGGCGCAAAGCGAAGCGCCGGCCACATTGCCGGGCAGCCATGGAAACCGGTCCTTGACCGCATTGCCGCCGATCAGTTCCACCGCAAGGCCCAATGGGCGAACAGTCGCCGCATAGGCTTCCAGACTTGCAAAATGCTCTTCAGTGCGCGCCAGTTTCAAATGGCCGCTGCGGATATATTCGCCGTCGATGCCAATCAGCTCCGGCAGCCGCGCCCATATCTCATGCGCACGCTGGGACAAGGCTATCTGCTCGGGCGCACGGCCCTGCCTGCGCACACCGCCATAATTGACGCCGCTTGCCTGCGCACCGCAAAAGCCCCTGTCGAGCAGGATAACCGACAGGCCAGCCTGACGCATGAAAAGCGCTGCGGAACCGCCGACGATACCGCCGCCAATGATGACCGCATCGGCCTGAAGACGCTGGCTCATGACGCAATGTCCTCGCGGGCCGCAGCGCCAAAACCGAGCGGGATCGGCTTGACCGGTGCCTGGGCGCGGATACGTCCGCCATCAGCGGGTGACGTGTCGCGCATGGAAGCCAGAAGTTCCGCTGCCGCTGCCGAACACATACGGCCCTGACAGCGCCCCATGCCAACCCGGCTCAAGGCCTTGAGGCGATTGATTTCCTGCGTGTTGCCTGCGCCGATCACATCCCGCGCTTCGCCAAGGCTGATCTCTTCGCAACGGCAAAGCGTGACATCGCCTGCCACCGTCTGGAACCAGTCGAGCGGAAACGGAAATGCCTTTTCGACAATCAGGCGTTCGCGATAAATCCCATTCAGTTTGTGAATGAGACGCTGTTCGGTCCTGTTATCGAATGGCAATCCAAGATCGCGAAGAAGCGCGATAGCGGCCAGCTGGCCGCGAATTTCGGCGGCATCGGCACCGGCGATACCAGCACCATCACCGGCGACATAGACGCCGATGCGGCTGGTGCGACCAAGCTTGTCCGTCATCGGCAACCAGGCGCGGTCGCGGTCCTCGAAGCGGAAATCGCAACCGGCAAGATCGGCAAGCTGCGTTTCCGGGCGGAGCGCAAAACCATAGGCCAGCGCATCGCAGGCCACTTCACGCTCGCTCTTGCCCGTGCGATAACGCAGACCTTCGACATGGTCGTCGCCCAGCACGCAATCGGGCCGAACATCATAGTGGATCGGAACGCCCGCCAGTTTCAGACGCAGGCCGTAATAGGCCCCAAGCGCCACGATGCGCGGCGCGTGCAGCGCCAGATGCGCGAGATGAAACTTGGCAGCAAAGGGCGCCGTATCCAGAACAGCCGCCACCTTGGCGCCTGCATGGTGATATTGCCATGCCACCAGATAAAGCAGTGGGCCGGAACCCATGAACACGACGCGTTCGCCAACGGTGCAGCCTTGCGCCTTGAGCGCAGTCTGCGATGCGCCAAGCGTATAGACGCCGGGCTTCGTCCAGCCCTTGAAGGGAAGCACACGATCCGTCGCGCCGGTTGCAAGAATGAGATGGCTATAGGGCAGCTGACCATGCACGCCATCCGTTAGCAGATCGAGATGATCGCCATCGTTGCGCGAAATATTCCAGACCAGCGTTTCCGGGCGATAATCGATAGAGCCGCGCAACGTGTCGAATGTCGTGTGCAGCGCTTCGGCCTTGTTGGCCTCGGACCCATAACGGCTGCGATAGCTGCGCCCGTCATCAATCGGCGGGCGGCGATAAATCTGCCCGCCGGAGCGCATGCCTTCGTCCAGCACGACAGGCCGAAGACCAGCCTTGACGAGAATTTCGGCGGCGCGAATGCCCGCAGGTCCTGCGCCGACAATGACAGGTGCCAAGAGAGGGGATGCAACAGCGCTCATGTCGCAGGCTCCGTCACAAACGCCATGCCTTCTTCCAGCAATGTTGTGCAGGCGCGCAGCCGGCGACCTTCCGCCGTCATGACATGGCAGTCCTGACAAGCGCCGATCAGGCAGAAACCTGCGCGCGGTTCGCCGGTGAATTCGGTATGACGCAGCTTTCCCTGTACCGACAGAATGGCGGTCAGCACAGTATCGCCACGGCGTCCTTCGCAGGGCACGCCGTCAAGCGAGAAGCTGAGCGGCTGTTCGGCCAGCCGATACCGTCTGCGGAACTGGGCCGCCGAAGGTGAAACCGGGATCGTCATGATCGGATCAGCCCTTGCCTACCAGAAGACGGTCGAGGCCGAACATGCGGTCAATGATGATCATGGTGACGGTCGCGACGAGGATCATCAAGGCGGAGACTGCAGCCATCATCGGATCGATGGATTCGCTTGCATACATATACATGCGGACGGGCAGCGTGACCGTCGAGGGCGACGTGACGAAGATCGACATGGTCAGCTCATCAAAGGAATTGATGAAGGCAAGCAGCCAGCCGCCCGACAGACCCGGCAGCAAAAGCGGCAAGGTGATGCGGCGGAACACTGTCCACTCTCCTGCACCGAGCGTCCGCGCAGCATTTTCTGCATTGCGGTCCATGCTGCCGAGCGAAGCGAGAATGAGGCGCAGCGCATAAGGCGTAATCACGATGGAATGCGCGGCAACCAGCCAGACGAATGAACCCGTGAAGCCCATCAGGGAGAACAGGCGCAGGAATGCGACGCCCAGCACCAGATGCGGAATGATCAGCGGCGACAGGAACAGCGCATTGAGCGCATCGCGGCCACGGAAATTATACTGCGCAATGGCAAGCCCGGACGGCACCGCCAGCAATGTGGAGATCGTGGCCGAGAAGAAGGCAAGCTTCACGCTGTTATAGAACGACGTCATAAAGTCGTTATGCTCGAACACAGCCTTGAACCAGCGAAGCGAAAGGCCGTTCCACGGCATGGTCAGCGTGTTTTCCGGGGTGAATGCCACCAGACACACCACCAGCATCGGCGCCAGCATGAAGATGACGACCAGCGTGTGGAAGAAAAGGGCGAAAGGACCGTTCTTGACCATGGTGCTTACCCCAGTTTCTTCTTGGCCTGCCCTTCGAGCAGGCGATTATAGGCGATCATGATGATGAGATTGGCCACCAGAACGATGATGGCAATGGCTGCACCCAGCGGCCAGTTCAGCTCGATCAGGAATTCGTCATAGACGACGGTAGCTGCCATCTTGAGACGGCGTCCGCCGAGCAGGCCCGGAATGGCAAACGAACTTGCCGACAGGGCGAAGACGATGAGGCTGCCCGAAAGAATGCCCAGCACGGCCTGCGGGAACACCACGCGGCGCAATGCTGTCAGGCGCGATGCGCCAAGCGTAAGCGCGGCCGCTTCCACTGACGGGTCGAGCTTTTGCAGCACGGTCCAGACCGGGATCACCATGAAGGGCAGCATGATATGCACCAGACCGATCACAATGGCGGTCTCGCTATAAAGGATCTGCGTCGTCGGCAGGCCGACCAGTTGCAGCAGGCTGTTTACCAGACCATTGCGTCCGAGAAGCATGCTCCAGCCGAAGGCGCGCACCACGACCGAAACCAGAAGCGGTCCGATGATCACCAGCAGGAAGATCGAGCGCCACGGCTTGCGCATATTCGAAAGAATATAGGCTTCCGGCACGCCAATCAGCACCGTGATGACGGTTGTGATGAGCGCGAGCTTGAGAGTTCGCCAGAAGATCGACAGATAATAAGGGTCTTTGAGAACCTGCGCGTAATTGGCGAGCGAATAGACGTTCTCGATGCCCTTGTCATAGCTGTAGCTGTTGAACGACAGCAGGATCGTCAGCCCCAGCGGCAAAAGCACCAGCGCGAAGAAAAGCAGCGTCGACGGCCCGGCCAGGAAAAGCGGCATCAGATTGCGCGGTTCCTTCGGGGCTGCGGATGTATCCTCTGAGATCACCGAAGCCATGCTCAGTTCACCCCTGCGGTGAGGATACGGCAGTCTTCATGGTTCCAGTTGAGGCCGACCTGTGTGCCTTCGGCTGGCGGCGGATTGCCGAGATTAGGCAGTGCCACCGAAAGCGGGCCTGCTGCCGTATTGACCCCGAGCAACCACTGGCTACCCATGAAATAGCGCGTTGCGACTTCACCTGCGATATGGCCTTCGCCGTCATTCACGAGCTGCACTTTTTCCGGACGGATAAACACCGAGACATCGCCGGAAAGCTTGGTTTCGCCTGCCGGGAAGCGGATCGCTGTGCCCGCAAGCGCGATCATCTCGCCCTCGGCGCGCGCCTTGAGGAAGTTGGACTTGCCGACAAAATTGGAAATGAAATGGTTGTGCGGATGCTCGTAGAGCTTGTACGGCGCATCGACCTGCGTGATGAGACCCTTTTCCATGACCACGATGCGGTCGCTGATCGACAGCGCTTCGGCCTGATCATGGGTCACCATGATGGTGGTGATGCCGACGGTGCGCTGAATGCGGCGCAGCTCGAACTGCATTTCCTCGCGCAGCTGCGCGTCAAGATTGGAGAGCGGCTCGTCCAAGAGCAGCACGGGCGGATTGATGACCAGCGCGCGGGCAATCGCAACACGCTGGCGCTGACCGCCCGACATCTCGCGCGGATAGCGATCCGCCAGAGCGCCAAGATGCACAAGTTCCAGCACCTCGCGCACACGTTTTTCGCGCTCGGCCTTGGCCACATTGCGCATTTCGAGGCCGAAGCTGACATTCTGCGCCACCGTCATATGCGGAAACAGCGCATAGCTTTGGAAGACGACGCCGAGTTCGCGCTTGGCCGGGGCCAGCCGGGTAATATCGCGACCATCAAGCGTGATCGAACCGGCGGTCGGGGGCACCAGCCCGGCGATCATCTGCAAGGTGGTGGTCTTGCCGCAGCCGGAAGGGCCGAGCAGCGAAATGAACTCGCCCTTTTCAATCGTCAGATTGAATTTATCGACAGCCGCGAACTTGCCGTAGTGGCGGGAAATTCCGGAAAGGGTCAAAAAGCTCATTGCGTCTCCCTCTCGGCCTGACTTCCGCAGACATGTGCGGGGGAGCGGAAGCGCCGTGATGTTGTCTCACGTCGCCTCTTTACAGGGCTGGCTGGCGGGGCGGTCATTCATGCTCGGTTGCGCAGCAACACTTTATTGGCCAGCCGCTTTCGCGGCTGCATCGTTCCCTGAACAACGCCTGAAGCAAAACCGCCGATCCGTTTGCAGCACCTTTTCGGTGCCTTGCCGGACCTTCCCATTGGCGACGCTTTCAGATGGCAGAAAAATTTCTGCTATTACAAATTATAATTTTCAAATCCGGAAGAAATTATATACATCTTTCAAAATACAGAATTTGGAAGCAATTTTATGGATGATATATCAGAGAATTCGAAATCTGGCGCTGCTCTCAACTCAAGTCTGGTGAAGGCAATCCATATTTTGAAAGGTCTGGCCGCCAGCGCCGAGGATGGCGTGCGGCTGATCGATCTGGCCCGCGATCTCGAATTGAGCCAGCCATCCACCCATCGCCTGCTGAAGACGCTGATAGCCGAAAACCTTGTCGAGCAGATCGCCGACAAGAAGGCCTATCGCCTGTCCCTGGAGTTTTTCGCCATGGCAGCGCAGGCCCGGCAACGCGACGGGATACTGAATATCGCGCGCCCGTCGCTGCTGCGGCTGTCGACCACATTCAACGATACGGTTTTCCTGCTCGTGCGCAGCAATTTCGATGCTGTGTGTCTTGATCGTGTCGAGGGACCGTTTCCGATCCGCTCCTATACCGGCGATATTGGTGGCAAGGTCCCGCTTGGCATCGGCCAGGGCAGTCTCGCCATTCTCGCCTTCCTGCCGGAAGAAGAGCGCGAAGCGATCATCCGCTTCAACATGCCCCGCATTCTGGACAAGTCCACCATCGACGAAGTTGATCTGCGTATCCTGATCGATGACGTGCGCAAGACAGGTGCTGCAACTTTCAACTTCAATATGATCGACGGCATGGCCGGTGTCGGCGTGCCCATTCTCGATCATAGCGGCGAAGCCGTCGCGGCCTTCAGCGTCGGCACACTGGCCTCACGCCTGACCGAACAGCGGCTGCAAACTGTCGTGGAACTGCTGCGCCGGGAAGCGGCGATCATTTCCCACAAGATCAGCCCGTTCGATCCGAGCCTGCGCCAGCCCAATCAGGCGCTGGCAAATCGCAGATAGCGGATAGAAGCTTTACTGCGCGCGGCGCACGGTTTCAGACGGAAGATAGCCGAAGCGCTGGCGATAATCGGCTGAAAACAGACCCATATGGTTGAAGGCCCAGGCCATGGCGATGCGTGTAATATCGCCGGGCCCGGCATATCCGCGGGCAAGCTCTGCATGCACCTTGTCCAGCCGCATATTCTTGAACACGCCGAGCGGTGTGTTGCCCCGGACACTGCGGAAGGTGCGGTGCAAGGTGCGGGCACTGGTGCCCGTTGCATCGACAAGCTCCTGCAAGGTCAGTTGCTTGTCGAGATTGTCGAGCATGAATTTTTCAGCGCGCTGGACATAGCTCGGCACCGCACTCATCAGCGGTCTTGCGCGGGGCTGTGTATCCAGCGCCGCCGCAAGCGACGCCATCAGGCTGTCTTCCAGCCGCTCCGACAGACCGCCATGGAAGAAGGCTTCCTTGTCCTTCTCGATCTCGTTCATGACGAAATGCGCCAGCTGATAGAAAGCATGGCCAACCGGGGTGTCAAACGAGACAACCCGCTTGTTATGGGTGAACTGCTCGATGAATTCCTTGCCGCCCAGAATATCAATCTGGGTATCGTTCAGGCTAAAGATCAGCATGCGCGTGGACGGGTGAAACTCAAGGTCGATTGCCGAATGCGCATCAACCAGCTGGGCATTCATGCCCGACTGATACAGCAGTTCGTCACCGCGCCGGTCGCGCGAAACGAAGATGCCCTGCAACGGAACCTGCAACAAAGTCATATCGTTATGCGCTTCGACTTCGATGCGGGCATGACCGCCAATGCGGATCGCCGTCAGGCCGAAGGGCCGCATGCGCCCGTGGGCGACTTCCGTGCGGTAGGTCCGGCTGGATTTTTTCGAGATGCGGCAAGGCCGGAGCAGCCCGGACATGGTGTCCTGGAACGAATCGATGGACGGCGAAAGCCGGTGCATATAGCTCGTAGTCAGCATCACGATATTCCCCGTATCTCATTTAGAGAGCATTTTATTTTAAGATTAAAGTATCATGCCGTAGCGAGAGCGCAAGCACCGTGAAAATTTTGCCGGAAAACGCGTTTCTGGCGGTTTCCTGTTAGGGATGGCGATTTGGTGATAGACAGCACCGTTCCCGCTTTTATCGTTGGTCCCAGGCGCCAGAGAGCAGCCACGGAAAAGGGAACCGCGAATGAAAGCGATTATCGTCGGAGGAGGCATCGGCGGCCTCACCATGGCACTGATGCTGCATACACGGGGCATTGACTGCCAGATTTTCGAAGCAGCACCTGAAGTCCGCGAATTGGGCGTTGGCATCAACGTCCTTCCCCATGCCATCCGCGAATTGGCCGAGATTGGTCTTCTGCCAGCCCTCGACGCCACCGGCATCCGCACCCGTGAGTTGATTTACGCGACACGGCAGGGTCAGGAAATCTGGCGCGAGCCCCGCGGCGTGGATGCAGGCTATGATGTACCGCAGTTTTCCATCCATCGCGGCTATTTGCAGAAACTGCTCTATGATGCCGTGATCGAACGTCTCGGCCCAGACGCCATCGTCGCCAACCAGCGCTGCGTCGGCTATGACCAGAGCGAAGGTTCGGCGACAGTGCATTTCGCAGAAGGGTCGAAGATCGCTTCTGCAACTGGCGACATTGTCATCGGCGCGGATGGTATTCACTCCGTCATCCGGCATCAGATGTTCCCGAACGAAGCCGGGCTTAAATGGAACGGCGTCATGATGTGGCGCGGCGCGGTTGAAAGCGACCCGTTCCTTGACGGTCGCACAATGATCGTCGCGGGCGGCTTCACCTACAAGCTGGTGCTTTACCCTATTGCCAAGGGCTCGACACCCGGCAAAATCCTCAACAACTGGGTCGTCACCTATCGTCCGGGCGCCGACGGTTCGCCTGCACCGAAGCGCGAGGATTGGAGCCGTCGTGGCACGCATGAAGAGCTGATGCCGCATGTCGAGAAGTTCGGCATCAATGTGGTGGATCTCGCCGCGCTGGTGCGGGCAACCGATACATTCTTCGAATATCCCATGTGCGACCGCGATCCCGCCCGCTGGTGGACCGATGGCCGCGTGGCGCTGATCGGCGATGCCGCCCATCCGATGTATCCGGTCGGGTCCAACGGCGCGAGCCAGGCCATCATCGACGCCCGCACGCTTGCCGATTATCTGGCCGCCGCCGAACACGGTCGTGCAGCGCTTGCCGCCTATCAGGCCATCCGGCTGCCCGCGACGGCGGAGATCGTCCGACTTAACCGGCTGGGCGGTCCGGAAGGCGTCATTGATGAGGTCGAACGGCGCGCACCGTCCGGTGTTGCCGATCTGGACGGCGTCATCAGCTTTGCCGAACGCGAGGCGATTGTTCGCGGCTATGCCGCAAAGGCAGGCTTTTCAACACAGCAGGTCAACCGGGAAGCAACCCGGGCGACGGCCTGAAAACTTGCGTCTGAATAGTTTCTAAACGCGCATCTTTCCCGAAAACCGTTTCACACTTTTCGGGATGCGCTCACATGAAAGGGAATCCAAGTGACTGATCTTCCAGCTGGCGTGACCAAATCCGGCTCCTCCGTGGACGGTGTTGTCTGGCACATTCTGGGCCAGACCTATGTGCCCAAGCATGTATGCGAAAGCTCCATGTCGTGGCATGCAACCTTCCCTCCCGGCACCTTCGTTCCGCCGCATATCCACACCACGCAGGAAGAATTCATCTATGTGCTGGAAGGCCGCCTCGACCTGCTGCTCGACGGCAAGGATGCCGTTGCCGAAGCTGGCGATCTCGTCTGCCTGCCGCGCAACATATCGCACGGCATTTTCAACAAATCCGAACAGCCGGTGAAGTGCGTTTTCTGGGTTTCGCCGACCGCAAAACTCTGGGACCTGTTCGTTCGCATCAATAATGTCGGTGATCCGGCTGAAATAGTTCGCGTTGCACCGGCTCATGAGGTTGAATTTTTGCCCGCGCCAGCAGAATAATGCATCCGCCCGGCAGATGTATGGGAGTACATCTGCCGGGTATTAAGCATTTCCAGCAAAAGCGCTTCGCACTTTTGTGTCGGACAATGCGAAAGAAAAAGAAAACAAAGCAAAAATCTGCAATCGAGGTGGAACAATGAAAATTTCGACGAAAGCAGCCCTGGCGCTGCTCGCCGCAACCATGTTGAACGGAACCGCACAGGCCGAAGACGGCAAGATCAAGATCGGTTTGATCTATACGTTAAGCGGGCCATCGGCCTTGCTGGGCGAACAGTCCCGCGACGGTTTTCTGCTTGCCATGGACAAGCTGGGCAACAAGCTCGGCGGCCTCGATGCTGAAATCATCGTTCAGGACGATGAACAGAAGCCGGATATCGGCGTCAACAAGGTCCAGCAGATGATCCAGCGCGACAAGGTGGATTTCGTCATCGGGCCGATTTTCTCCAATGTCCTGAACGCAATCGTCAAGCCGGCAACCGAATCCGGCGCATTCCTGATCTCGACCAATGCAGGCACGTCCAATCTGGCCGGCAAGGACTGCAATCCCAATCTGTTCGTGACGTCCTATCAGAACGACCAGATGCATGAAGTTTCCGGCAAATATGCCGAAAAGCAGAACTACCAGCGCGTGTTCCTGATCGCCCCGAACTATCAGGCAGGCAAGGACGCACTCGCCGGTTTCAAACACTCCTATAAGAACCAGGTCGCGCAGGAAATCTATGTGCCGCTCGGCCAGCTGGATTATTCGGCGGAACTGGCGCAGATCGCCGCTGAACAGCCAGACGCGGTCTATGCCTTCCTGCCCGGCGGCATGGGCGTGAATTTCGTCAAGCAGTATCGTCAGGCCGGTCTTGAAGGCACGCCGTTCCTCTCGGCATTCACCGTGGACGAAACGACCTTGCCTGCGCAGCAGGATGCAGCGGTCGGCTTCTTCGCCGGTTCGAACTGGGCGCCGGATCTCGATTCCGCACCCGCCAAGGAATTCGCCGCTGCCTATGAAGCCAAGTTCAAGCGCATTCCGGCGACCTTTGCCGTGCAGGCCTATGATGCCGCCATGCTGATCGACGCGGCGGTCAAGCAGGTCAATGGCAATCTGGCCGACAAGGACGCCTTGCGGGCCGCCATGAAGGACGCGAAATTCACCTCGCCGCGCGGTGAATTCAGCTTTGGCGACAACCACTTTCCGATCCAGAATTTCTACCTGACCAAAGTCGTCAAGCGCGATGACGGCCAGTTCGCCACGTCCTACGTTGAAACGGTCTTCAACGACTATAAGGACAACTACGCAGCTGAATGCAAGATGTAACCCGGTGGAAGAAGGGCGCTCCGATGAGCCCAGTCTTCTCAATTTCCAAGTCTGAAACAGTTCACGCCAGCCCGTCTGGCGTGAACCGGGCTTCAGTACAACGAGTTCCGGACATCCCCCATGCTCAATCTTTTTCTGCTGCAGTCCCTTAACGGGATTCAGTTTGGCATTTTGCTCTTTCTCGTCGCCGCCGGGCTGACGCTGATTTTCGGCGTCATGGATCTCATCAATCTGGCGCATGGCGTTCTTTATATGGTCGGCGCCTATCTGACCGCGACCTTCACTGCCATGACCGGCAGTTTCTTCTACGGCATCCTGATCGCCCTTCCCGTCACGCTCGTCATCGGCATCGTGCTGGAAGTGCTGGTCTTTCGACGATTATACGAACGCAGCCATCTCGATCAGGTTCTGGCGACTTTCGGACTGATCCTGATTGTGAATGAACTGGTGAAGATCATCTGGGGTGCAGCGCCGCTCAGCGTGCCGATGCCAGACGCCCTGTCGGGCTCCATCCAGCTTTTTGGAAACCTGCGCTATCCCGTCTATCGCCTGCTGATCATCGCGGCTGGCCTTCTCACGGCGGCTGGTCTCTATGTCCTCGTCAATCACACGCGCATCGGCATGCTGCTGCGCGCCGGAGCAACCAATGGGGATATGGTCTCGGCGCTCGGTATCAATATCCGTCGCCTGTTCATGGTGGTCTTCGGACTTGGCGCAATGCTTGCGGGCTTTGCCGGCGGCATGGTCTCCCCCATCCTCTCGGTCGATCCGGGCATGGGCGATTCCATCCTGATCCTCACCTTCGTCGTCATCGTGATCGGCGGCGTCGGTTCGGTGCGCGGCGCTTTTGTTGCGGCCATCGCTGTCGGCCTCGTCGATACGCTTGGCCGCACCTTCGGGCCGATGCTGCTCCGCAATCTGCTTGATCCGGCCGCCGCCTCCCAGATGGGCCGCACGCTGGTGCCGATGCTCACCTATATTCTGATGGCAGCCGTGCTCTATTTCCGCCCGACCGGTCTCTTCCCGGCACAGGGAGGAACGCGATGAGCGAGATTACCCATAACAGCACCCGCGATACCGCTATGCCGGAAAAGGTCAAAAACCGACCATCGCCTTTGCTGGATGCAGGCCCGTGGCTGGTCTTCGCCGCCTTTGCAATCGTTCCGCTTCTTGCGTCCGCTCTCGGCGACAGCTTTCTTCTGGTGATCGTCACCCGCATCATGATCTTTGCGCTGGCAGCGCTTTCGCTCAACTTCATCATGGGTTACGGCGCGCTCGTTTCCTTTGGTCATGCGGCCTATATCGGGATCGGTGCTTATGCGGTCGGCATCCTGTCCAGCTATGGTATCGATGATCTGATCCTTCAGCTGATCGCGGCTATTGTCGCCGCAGCGATCTTCGCCTTCGTCACCGGCTATATCTCGCTGAGAACCAGTGGCGTCTATTTCATCATGATCACGCTGGCCTTTGGTCAGATGGCCTTCTTCTTCATGGTGTCCCTTTCGGCCTTTGGCGGCGACGACGGAATGACGCTGTCGTCGCGTTCCACGCTGTTCGGCAATGCGCTGTTTTCCGGCAATCTGGTGCTGTTCTATTTCGTGCTGGCGCTGCTTGTCGGGGCGTTTCTCACCTTCCGCATGCTGGTGCATTCAAGGTTCGGTCGCGTCCTGCGCGGAACGCGGGATAATCCGGTGCGCATGCGCGCCATCGGCTTCTCGCCCTTCTCGTTTCAGCTCACTGCCTATGTCATCGCCGGTGTGGCGGCGGCCATTGCAGGTGTTCTGCTGGCCAACCAGATCCAGTTCGTTTCGCCTGCCTTCATGAGCTGGCAGCGCTCCGGCGAATTGATCGTCATGGTCGTGCTGGGCGGCATGGGCACGCTGATCGGCCCGGTCCTCGGCGCAACCGCCTTCATCGTGCTGGAAGAAGTATTGGCTCACTTTTCCGAGCACTGGAAACTCGGCCTCGGCCTTTTCCTCGTTCTCGTCGTGCTGTTCAGCCGCGACGGTATTGGCGGACTGATCCGCAAGCTGCGTGGAGGTTCCGATGTCGGATGAACTTCTTCAGGTCCATGACCTGCACAAAAGCTTTGGCGCGCTCAAGGTCACGGACGGTGTCAATCTCACCGTCAAACGCGGCGAGATTCACGCGCTGATCGGCCCGAACGGCGCTGGCAAGACCACATTGATCCACCAGCTTTCGGGCAACTTGAAAAGCGACCGTGGCTCGGTGATTTTCGATGGACGCGATATTTCCAGTCTCGCCATGCCCGATCGTGTTCATCTGGGGCTTGCGCGCTCGTTCCAGATCACCTCGGTTCTCGAAGGCTTCAGCGTGCTGGAAAATGTTGCGCTGGCCGTTCAGGCGCGATCCGGTTCGAGCTTCCGCTTCTTTCAGGCGGCAAGCAAGGAAACCGGGATCAACGAGCAAGCCATGGCAGCGCTCACCCGCGTACGGCTGGACGATCGCGCCCATCGCCGGGCCGGAGCACTTTCGCATGGTGAAAAACGCCAGCTTGAGATTGCCATCGCGCTTGCCACCGAAGCACGGATGCTGTTGCTCGACGAGCCACTGGCTGGCACCAGTCACGAGGAATCCGTGGTGCTGGTCGAGCTGATGCGCGCACTGCGCCAGACCCATACGCTGGTTCTGATCGAGCATGACATGGATGCCGTTTTCTCGCTGGCCGATCAGGTGAGTGTACTTGTCTACGGGCGCGTGATCGCATCCGGAACACCCGACGCCGTGCGCTCCGATCCGGACGTGCGCGCCGCCTATCTCGGTGAAGAGGAGGCCGCATAATGCTGAAAGTCGAAGGGCTCCAGAACGCCTATGGCCAGTCCCGTATTCTGTTCGGCATCGACTTTGAAGTCGGAGCGGGAGAGGTCGTTACGATCCTCGGCAGAAACGGCATGGGCAAAACCACAACCATCAAGTCGATCTTCGGCTTGCTGCCGCCGAAGGGCGGCAAGGTTTTCGTCAATGGCCAGGATGTTACCGGCAAACCGCCCCATGCGATTGCACGCGAGGGGCTGGGGCTGGTCCCGGAGGGGCGGCAGATATTTCCAACGCTCAGCGTTGAGGAAAACCTGTTGGCCACCCGGCGCACGGATGCCCGCTCGTCCAAATGGACGCTGGAGAGCATCTACCGGATGTTCCCGCGCCTGAAAGAACGGCGACGCAATATGGGCAACCAGCTTTCCGGCGGTGAGCAGCAGATGCTGGCCGTTGGCCGCGCGCTGATGACCAATCCGAAAATGGTCGTGCTGGACGAGGCGACGGAAGGATTGTCGCCGCTGATGCGCGAAGAGATCTGGTCCTGCCTGCGCAACATCAAGGATGAGGGCGAAGCGATCCTCGTCATCGACAAGAATGTCGATGCGCTGGCGCGCTTTGCAGACCGTCACGTCGTTATCGAAAAAGGTCGTGTGGTGTGGAGCGGTGACAACGCCGCGCTGTTGAACACCCCGGACATCAAGGAACGTTACTTGCACGTTTGATCGGGAGCACATCCCGAAACAGGCGATGCGCCTTTCGGACAGAATGTCCGTAAAAACAAATAGTTAGAACGGCTACAACGGTTCAGCCTCCACTGATGCCGCTCTAGCAGCCGAACGTAAACTGGCATTGACAGGAGAAGAGCATGCACCCCAGCGCTCATGTGGACACATTCGTTCTGGATAATCTCCCGGCTGCGGAACTTCTACCGGATATCATCAATCTCGACGAACTCGGCTACCCGGAACAGCTGAACGCGACCTATGAACTGGTGGATGCGCATCTGGCAAACGGCAAGGGCGACCGCGTCGCCTTGCAGGCACCGGGCGTGCGCTGGACCTATCGCGATCTTGCCGCCATGATCAACAAGATCGCCAATGTGCTGACAGACGAGCTCGGCATGAAAACCGGCAACCGCGTCATGATCCGCTCGGGCAATAACCCGACCAAGATTGCGCTTTATCTGGCGATCATCAAGGCAGGCGGTGTCGTCGTGGCGACCATGCCGCTTTTGCGCGCCCGGGAGCTGGTCCAGATCATCGACAAGGCCGAGATCAGCATTGCCTTTTGCGATCACGCGCTGATCGGCGAAATGCAAAATGCCGTGGCGCAGACCAGCTTCGTCAAGACACTGGTGACCTGGGAGGACAATGCGGGCGGTGAACTTGGCGCATTGCTGGCCGATGCATCCGGCGATTTCGATGCAGTGGCAACGCGGGCGGATGATCCGTGCCTGCTCGGCTTCACATCCGGCACCACCGGCTTGCCGAAAGCGACGATCCATTTCCACCGCGACCTGCTGATCGTCTGTGACTGCTATGCGCATCACATATTGGACGCAACAGAAGACGACATCTTCATCGGCTCGCCGCCGCTGGCCTTCACATTCGGTCTTGGCGGACTGGTTCTCTTTCCATTCAGGATCGGTGCTTCGACAGTGCTTCCGGCAAAGACCGCACCCCATGATCTGGCGCTCGCCATCGGCGAATATAAGCCGACTGTCTGTTTCACCGCGCCGACGGCCTATCGCGCCATGCTTTCGAAAATTGATCAATATGATCTGTCTTCACTGCGCAAATGCGTTTCAGCCGGTGAGGCTCTGCCGCTCCCCACTTTCGAAGCGTGGAAGCGCGCAACCGGGCTTTCGCTTGCAGACGGCATCGGCGCAACGGAAATGCTGCATATCTTCATTTCCGCGCCGGAAAACGACATTCGCCCCGGCGCGACCGGCAAGCCAATCCCCGGCTATGAAGCACGTGTTATCGATGACAACGGGCAGGAATGCGCGCCCGGCACGCCCGGACGTCTTGCCGTTCGCGGGCCGCTCGGCTGCAAATATCTGGCCGACCCGCGCCAGACCAAATATGTCGAGAACGGCTGGAACATCACCGGCGATACCTATGTCATGGATGCGGACGGCTATTTCTGGTATCAGGCCCGCAACGACGACATGATCGTTTCCGCCGGATACAATATTGCCGGACCGGAGGTCGAAGCCAGCCTGCTCGCGCATCCGGCTGTGGCGGAATGCGGCGTGGTGGCAGCGCCGGATGAGGAACGGGGCTGCATCGTAAAAGCCTATGTGGTGCTGAACGAGGGCTATAATGGCGATGCGAATTTGCAGGAAACACTGCAACGCCATGTCAAAAGCGAACTCGCGCCCTATAAATATCCACGCCTGATATGCTGGGTTTCCAGCCTGCCCAAGACAGAATCCGGAAAATTGCAGCGATCCGCCCTGCGCGCGCAGGCGGCAACCGAAGCCCGCGCCTGACGCGGCTTCACGCATGAAACATGCAGGAGACTTCAGTGCTTCAAGATTTCGATACCGCCTATGACAACATGAAAGCCATCAGCGATTCCGCCACGTATCCGCCGCGCTGGACGGAACTGGCCTCGGGCTTTCGCGCAAAAATGCGCGATCAGGGCCGCTTGATCCCTGACATCGCTTATGCCGAGGGTGCGCGCAACCATTACGATCTCTTCCTGCCGGAAGGCACGGCCAAGGGTACGCTCGTCTATGTCCATGGCGGCTATTGGAAGGGGCTGGACAAAAGCTTCTGGTCGCATCTGGCGCAGGGAGCGCTCACGCGCGGTTATCGCGTGGCCATGCCGAGCTATACGCTGTGCCCCGAAGCGCGGATTTCCGGCATCACGCTGGAAATCGGTCGTTTCATCGACCGGCTGGCGCAGGAAGTGGACGGCGACATTGCGCTGACCGGCCATTCCGCAGGCGGCCATCTGGTCAGCCGCATGGCTTGCGAGAACGCACCCATTGCGGCGGCAACAGCGGAACGGATCAGCCGTGTTCTTTCGATCAGCGGGTTGCATGATCTGCGCCCGCTGCTCAAAACCGCGATGAACGACATTTTCCACATGGATGCGGAAGAAGCCGTCGCGGAAAGCGCCGCGCTACAGCGCCCACGCGCTGATATTGCCGTGCATTGCTGTGTCGGTGGTGACGAACTGATGGAATTCCGGCGGCAAAATGCGTTGCTGGCAAACATCTGGCACGGATTGGGGATCGAGACCAGCGCCTGGGAAATCGACGGAACGCATCATTGCAATGTGATCGACACGCTGTGCGATCCCGAAAGCCGCGCCGTTAAATTTCTTTGTCCGTAAGGCCGAGAAAGCGAAACGCTTTTCGCTTATGGCGGAAAGCGTTTTCAGAAATGTTCTATCGGAAGGCCGCGCCGCTCATGCCCTGACAGGGCAAACCCTGCTGGCTCGGCTTTTGCCCCGCCGCTCATGCGGTTGATCATCACGGCCACTTCGGTTCTGTTATGCACACCGAAACGCTTGATCAGATCGTCGACATAATCCTTCACCGTATGGGGCGAAAGTTCCAGATGCCGCGCGATCTGCTTGTTGGTATTGCCCGCAGCCAGTAACCGGGCCACGGTCGAAAGACGTGGCGGCAAGCTGGTCAGATTGGCGCCGGGCGTCTTCGCCGGACGCCCTTCCTGGATATTGCGCAAGGCAAGCGCCGACGAGCGGCACAACAGTGACACCTGCTCTTCGAGCTGCGTTGCGTGCATCTCGAAACCGGCGGCATAAATCAGCGCCTGAATATTGCCGCCGACATAAACCGGGCAGCACAAGTTATCGTTGTAGTTCCATCGATAGAGCAGCGTCCGCATCAGCGGCACATTGCCCGCTGCATTCTGGGGCAATCGCGAGCCCGCAACCGCGCTGGCATTCTGCACAACCGCCGCAATCATCGGATCTGAATCCGCCAGCCCGTTCTGATATTCGAGAAGAAAGCCGGTGGGCGTGTTGATGCTGTGAAAAAGGCGCGGCCGATTATTCTCCAGCAAATAAATTCCAAGCGAGCGCACGCGCAGAACATGCGCCGCAAAATAATCGCAAGCGATTGTAAAATCGTCATAATTACGGCTCTCCGCAACAGAAAGTGCTGCAGAGACCCGCTCGTCTATCGATAGTATTTCCCTGGGCATTCTCTCTCCCGAATTCCCAAGCCCCCCATTCGGGGGGAATGTTTGTTCCCGCTCTTGTTCGTATCATTCCCGCTTACAACGACTAAATCAAGGGGAACCGTTTTGGATACCAGCGTGCACCGGGCTCACACCGCCGACAACTATTCCGCAGTCATTCAGGGCTTCAACGACCGCCTGCAGGCCATTCTACCTTTGATTGAAGAAAAGGCCGAAGAAGCGGAACAACTCGGGCGGATGCATGATGACGTCGTGGACGCGATGCGCAAGGGCGGCTTCTACACGATGCTGTTTCCGAAGGAAGTTGGCGGCGCTGAATTGCGCCCGATCGATGCCATGAAAATCATGTCGGCGCTTTCCTATGCCCATGCCTCATCCGGCTGGTGCACGATGGTCAACAATATGGAAGGCACGACCATGGCGATCTACCTCGACGACGAGGGGATTGCCAATGTGTTCAAGGACGGCGTCGATGTCACCATTGCAGGCAACGGCGTGCCGCGTGGCTTTGCCCGCAAGGTCGATGGCGGTTACATGATCCGCGGCAACTGGGCCTATGGAAGCTCCATCTTCCACGCGGAATGGATCCATTCCGGCTGCTTCCTGCTTGATCCCAAGGACCCGAGTGGCAAGGCGTTGCTGAAAGACGAAACCGGCGCACCGCAGATCATCGTCGCGCATCACCCGCGCTCCACAATCCAGCTGCTCGGCAACTGGGATGTGCTGGGCCTGCGCGCCACCGGCAGCTTCGACTATACGCTTGCAACCGATGAAGACCTCTTCGTGCCGGATTCCATGGTCTATAGTTTCACGCAATCCGCACCGAAACGCGGTCAGTCGCAGGGCCATCTCGGACTGGCAGGCTACAGCGCCCTCACCCATACGAGCTGGGCCATCGGTGTCGGTCGCCGGATACTCGACGAACTCGCCAAGGTGATCCGCCAGCGGCAGGACCCGTTCGGCAAGAGTGCGGACAGCGCCAGCCTGCGGCTCCAGTTTGCCAATGCCGAAGCCCGCTATCGGGCGGCGCGGGCGCTTGCCATGGAAACATGGGAAGATGTCTCGCAGACCACCGCATCCGGCGGTGTTCCAACCCTCGACCAGATGACGATGGTGAAGCTCTCGCTGCGCTATATGCACGACATCGTTTCCGATGTGGCGACTTTTGCGCATCGGGCGGCGCGCGGCGCATCGCTTCACAACACGGCCATGCAGCGCTTCTATCGCGATATCCATTCCGGCACCCAGCATATCCTGCTCGCCGACCAGATCGTCGAGGAATGCGGCAAGGGTCTGCTCGGCCTGCCCGGCCCCGATGCACGGTGGACCGTTTTCGGCATCAGCGAAAACTGAGACCGGCCATGACGAGAAATATTGTCAGCTTCGTCGGGTGTGATCGCCCGACGAAAGTTCACCGGCTAACCCAGGCGATTGCCGCAAGGCTGGAAGCGGAAGACGATGTGTCGATCACGCATCTTGACCTGTCGCATGCCGGGCCGAACCTGTTTACCGTCAATCGCAAGGCGCTCGACCGGCAATCCGAAAGCCTCATTTCGGAGATCGAGCATTGCGATGCCTTAATCGTCGGCTGCCCGGTCTATCAGGGAAGCTATCCCGGCCTTTTCAAGCATGTGTTCGATCTCGTGCATCCATTGGCGCTGCGCGGTCGCCCGACCGTGCTGTGCGCGGTGGGCGGCGGGCATCGTCACGCGCTGGTCGTCGAGCATCATCTGCGTCCGCTCTTCGGCTTCTTCGAAGCGGGAACCGTCGCAACCGGCATCTATGCCTGTTCGTCGGAACTGGAACCGGACGGGCTGTTGCCTCCGGCCCTCGAAGCGCGGATCGACAGCGCCGTCGACCAGATGAGAAAGCAATTGGTCCAGTCACACCAAGCCAGCGGCATAAGGTGGAAAGATGTTGAATTACTCGAGCAGTTTTGAAAAACGCACGGTCGAAATCCGGGGCAAAACCGTCACCTATCTCATAAAAGGTGAAGGCAAGGATGTCGTCTTTCTGCACGGAACCGGGACATTTCCCGGCTTCGACAGCCTCGCCGATATTGCTTCGCGAAACCGGCTCATCATTCCGTTTCATCCGAATTTCGGTGAAAGCGACGATGATGCTGATATCGTGCAGATGGGCGACTATGTGCTCCATTACATGGATTTCTTCGATACGCTGGAGCTGGACCAGTTCAGCCTCGGCGGCTTTTCGCTGGGCGGCTGGATCGCCGCTGAATATGCGATCAGACAGCCGGACAGGCTCTCGGCGCTGTTTCTTACAGCACCTGCCGGTCTTGACCTTCCGACCATCCCTCTTCCCGATCTGTTTCAGGTCGCGCCTGCCGATATCCCTGCCCATCTGGCGCACGATCCAGCGGTCGCGCTCCGCTATTTCCCATCTGCGCCCGACAGCCGGTTCGATGCAGCGCTTGGACGCGAAATGGGCGCGCTGGCGCGGGTCCACGCAACCGACGGCCGCGGCAATCAAAAGCTTGGCCATTGGCTGCACCGGCTGAACATGCCGACCCTGATCCTCTGGGGCGAGGAAGACCGGGTTATCCCCGCGCAATATGCCGAAGAGTGGCAGCGCGGAATCGCCGGCGCACGGCTGGAGAAGCTGGGCGCAACCGGCCATCTGCTGTTTGAAGAGACGCCGGCGGCGGCGACACTTGTGCGCGATTTCCTGTCGACGGTCTGAGGTCCGTTTTCAAGCATTGGGCACCGCACGCTCCCGCTTGGGAGCATCATGAAGTTGCAGGTAAAAATAAGGGGAACCAGACCATGCAATGGGAAAGCCTATCGGACTTCGATCAATCCAGAATAAAGCGCTGGCAATGGGGCATGCTGGCGCTGGCGCTGTTATGCGAGATGTTTCTCGCCGCCGACTGGTACGCCTTTGCGGCGGTGATACCGTTCATTTCGGAAACACTTCAGCTCGATTCCGCGCAGGCCGGTCTGGCGCAGGGGATCTTTGCGCTGACCTATGGTCTCGGCATGATTGTCTGGTCGCAACTCAGCCGCCGCATGAATGCGCGATCGCTGCTGCTGATTGGTCTGTTCTGCACCGCCATCGGCATGGTGGCGCAAGTCTATGTCCAGACCTACGCCCAGCTGATTGCGCTGCGCCTGTTCATCGGTTTCTTCGACGCGGCAATTTTCCTCGGCAATATGAAACTCATCATCGGCTGGTTCCCGCAGAAGCGTCGCGGCAGCATGATCGGCTTGATCCTCGCCGCCTATAGTCTTGCAATCACGCTGGACTTCGCGATTGGCATTCCGCTTTCCATCACCTATGGCTGGCGCACTTTCTTCGCCATTCTTGCCATCGGTACGCTGGTGACGGCAGCTGGCGTACTGCTCTTCACCCGCAACAATCCGGCCCATATCGGCTTCAAGGATTTTCGCTGGGAACCGGAAAAGCAGCAGACCTCCACGGCGTCGCTATCCAGCATCTTCCGCTCGAAATGGATCATCGTCGGCAGCCTCGGTATTTCGGCATGCACGATGGCCATTGCCGGAACTGCCACCTGGGTCATTCCCGGTTACATCGCCGTGCATCAGATGCCGGTGGAAGACGCGGCCCTGATCGGCACCTTGATGGGGCTGTCGCAGGTCGTGTTTCTCGTCATCGGCGGTTACGCCGCCGACCGCCTGAACAAAACGGGGATGATCAAGTTCGGAACCGTGCTTGCCGTTCTCGTCGCGGCAATGTTCACCCTCGGCATGGCGGTACCGCTTGGCTTTGGTTGGCTTATCCTGATGGCGCTTTTGAGCGGCGTGGCGCTTTTCGGCGGCGGCGCGATCTTCGCCTTTCTCAGCGAAAAATATCCGGAAGAGCTGGCGACGGCAGCAGTTGGCTATGCCGAGATTTTCGCCATCCTTGCGACCTTCATTTCGCCCTGGGTCATGGGCGTGGTCATCAAGGTTTCGGGCGGGTCTTTTGTCAGCGCCTTTCTGACTTTCGCCATCATGGAAGCGATCATTCTGGCCATCATTTTGGTGGTCACGCGCGAGAGCTTCAGCCTGAACGACGACAAGGTCGCCATTGCCGCCAGCGGTAACGGCATTTCGGGCGAGGCCTCCCGTTCCTGATCCAGGACCTTTGCGGATGCGGCGGTTGCGAATGACAGGTCGCATCCGCCTTTTTCTCTGGCTTCTTTCCGCAACCGATATTAACACCGATGAGAGCGCCTTGTTGCGCCTGATGCCGAACCGCATCGGGCGCATGACTGTTGCAACCATGATCTAAAGCGAGGGAATTCATGGAGGAACGCTTCTCAGGTACGGTTCTGGCTTCCGAGCATCTGGAAGAGAATCCCGCGCGTTCGCTGGGCGAGATCGGCCTGAACAGTTTTGCGCCCTACCTGATGAACCGCCTGATGGCGCGCTATAATGCGAACCTCGCGGATGGGCTGAAGGGCCGCCAGATCACGACGGTCAAGCTGCGCACGCTTGCCGTCCTTAGTGTCACGCCTTCGGCCACGATCAACGAGCTTGCGGTCTTTACCGTGACCGAACAATCGACGATGAGCCGCACGCTCGATTCGCTTGAAGAGCAGGGTTACATTCGCCGTCAGGCGCGCGCCGAAGACATGCGCATCCGCGATATTTCGATGACTGAAGAAGGGCGCAACATCTTCAACGAAGCATGGCCGACTATGTATGACCTGCTGTTGCAGCTGTTTGAGGGCATTGATGAGGACGAGCACCGCGCCTTTGTCGGCACCTTGCAGAAAATGCTGCGCAATATCCGTAAAAACGAACTTTGAAATTATGCTGAATAATAAGCCGATCCGCTTTTGAAAGCGGATCGGTTTTTTTGTTGCTTAGAGCATTTCCAGCAAAAGTGCGTAGCGGCTTTGCGTAGGATAATGCGTAAAAACAAATAGATAGAGCGGTTCCACGATTCCGTTTTAACCGGAACCGCTCTAGTCCGTCGAGCGTGACGGGATCAGCGCGGTCGCCACGGCTGCCAGTGCGGCCACAATGGCAAAGATGTAGAAGTTCCATTGCGGGCCGACATTGAGGCTTGCGATCAAGCCTCCCAGAAGCGGGCCCGACAGTGCGCCAATGCGCGAGAAGCTCAGCGCCCATCCGGTTCCGGCAGAACGGATTGAGGAATCGAGCCGCTGCGCCAGAAAGCCTGTCAGGACCAGCGACGCCGATACGGTGCCGAAACCGGCAATTGCGACGAACACATAATTCATCAGCAGCGAGCCCTTGAAGGCAAGCGCCACAATACCGAGCGCACCCAGCGCATAGGAACAGGCTACCGTACGGCGCACGCCGAAGCGATCCGCCCATGTACCCAATACAATACCGCCGATTGCCGAGCTAAGGCTGAAAACAGCAAGGAACAGCAGGCTATTGCCGAGATCGTAACCGTTCTTGCGCATGATCTGCGGCAGCCATTGCGCGAGACCATAGACCAGCAGCAGCCCCATGAAGAGCGCGATCCAGAAGCAGGCGGTTTCGAACGCCTTTTTCGGCGAGAAGATTTCATTGAAAACGGTGCGCCAGCCAACCTTGCCATGCTTGCGGACAATCGCGGCTGGAACCCCGACGCCCATGCGCTGCGCCGTCTTGCGCGCCGCATCATGCTTGCCGCGCTGGACCAGCGATTCCACGCTTTCCGGCAGGAATGCGAGGAAGATCGGAACGAACAGCAACGGCACCGCGCCAATCAAAACGATGGTGCGCCAGCCATGGGCTTCAAGAAAACCGCGGCCGCAGAGCGCGGCGGCGAGCAATCCCATCGAATAACCCGAATACATGAGCCCGTAATTGAAGCTCTTCTTCTTCACCGGGGAATATTCAACCGTCAGCGCTGCGGCGACCGGAATAATTCCGCCAAGACCAATGCCCGAAATGAATCGGCTCAATCCGAAGATGAAGGGTGTCGGTGCCATCGCGCTGACAATCATGCACAGCGAAAACACGGTGATGCAGGCGACGAACAGCGGCTTGCGTCCATGAAGCTCGCTCAGCGTGCCTGCCAGAATACCGCCGATCAGCATGCCGATCACCGTATAGCTGCCGATAGCGCCAAGCTCGATCGGCGTCAGCTGCCAGACCGGATCGACGGACAAGGCGGGAAGAATGGCCCCGATAACGCCGACATCATAGCCTTCCGCGAAAATCGCAAGCCAGCACAGGCCAACGACGAGCAGACTCTTGCCTGCCGATATTTCCTTTCCGGCAATAGCCGGCGCGTCTATGCTCTGGGCTTGAGACATAGCTTTCCCCTTTTTTTGAATAGGCGAGGCGCGCCCTTTGATCAGAGCGTCGCGATTGTTTTCAGCGCGCCATCAAGCGCAATGCCCTGTTCATCCAGCAGGGCCGCTTGTCGCAGACGCCGCAGCCAGGCTGCGCCATCGTCCCGCTCGCTTAGAGCCGGCAAGGCGGATAGGACGCGGTCGAATTTCGACAGGCCACGCGAATGCGTATCGGAATAACCCTTGACCAGACGGCGACAGCCAAGAACCTCAACCGCGAGATCATAGTTCTTGGGCAAGGCGGCCAGCGCCTGTGCCAGCCAGGCTTCACAATGCTCGGTCTCGCGCTGATGGCGCAGGCTGCCGCGCCGGAAACGACGCAGGCCCGACACGACATAAAGCCCGGTGAACCAGAACAGCGTTCCCGTATTCACCCTGCGACCTTTGCTGATGCGCTTGTCGAGCCATGCAAAGAGCTTCGGGCGATTTTCGATCCATGCCCCGATGCCTCTCGGCAATGTGCCGCACACTTCTTCCATGCGCGGATGCATATATTCGGTCGTATAGGCGATCTGATCTTTCTTGAGACCGATTTCCTTGCGTACCCGCTCGAACCGCGAGCCGCGCACCTTGATATCGGCCACCCGAACCACATCGTCATAGGCCATGGCCACAGCGACATATTTCGCCGCCTGTACGGTGAAGGCAAAGCCATGCGCCGTGCCGCCATTGGCAAGATCGGCCCTGAGCATCGCGGCGCAACGGTTCAGATATTCATCGGCATAGGCCGGGTCCTGAAACTCGGTCAGTTTCTTGATGCCCGCGAAAAGCATCGGATGGCATTCGCCCGGAAACTCATTGCGGATGCGCTTGATAAGCCCGTCCAGTGCTGGATGCTCAGCTCGCTCTGGCAGAGGATCCAGCCGCTTTGCAGGCGTTGCCGCCAGCTTGTCATTCGCACCGCCAAGTGCGCGCTGATAGGCAGCATCAAAAGCTCTCAGACTTGCCTCGATGCCTTTACCGCCGGACTTGATGGTTGTTTCAAAGGCGGCTTTGTCGAAAGGCAAAGCACCGGAAGCCGCAAGCGCGCCGAACAAAGCCGAAGACACCACGCTGCCGCTTTTCGTTGCCAGCGCTTCCATATCGAAAGCGATGGTTTTGCGCGCAGCAAAGGCTGTCGCATCCTCGACGACCACCGGATTGCCGATGCCGTCACCCGGCTTTTCCTTTTCGCCCACCGCGAAAGAGCGATGGGTGGAGGTGATGAGCAAGGTCTTGTCCGGCGTCACGAGGCCGCGCAGCACCGAGCGCCCCGCTTCCATCAACTCAGCCGCAATGACGATATCGACGTCGCCGGGTGTTGGCATCAGCGACAGGATCGGATGCGTCCCCTCGCGGGCCCGCAACAGCTCAAGATAATAGATCGTCGCGCCAGTTCTCTGCGCCACACCGGGCACGGAGGTGGTCTGCGCAACCCAGCCATTATTTTCCGCCAGTGCCACAACCCAGTCGGCGAGAACGCCGCCGCCCTGCCCGCCCATGGCGAGGATGGCAATCGATAGCGGTTTGTCCTGCGAAAGAAGAGCGGACGGCGATGCATTCAGTGTAGACATGGCCTGTTCCTCAATCCGCAAAGACAATGCGCGATGCGCGGCGGCGCTTTTGCAGCCAGCCAATGACGCCCGAGCGCAGGCGATGCACGAACTTGTCCCAACCCGTCGGATTGTGGATGACATCGGCGCGATAGAAGGACGGGCACAGAACCGCCGCTTCCGAAACCTCACCGCAATTGCCGCAACCAACGCAGGAATTGTCGATGGCCGCGACCGGATCGTCCTTCAGCGGATCGTCGGTGTGCTTCACCGAAAGCGAAGGGCAGCCCGACAGACGAATACAAGCGTGATCGCCGGTGCACACATCCTCATCGACACCGAAACGCTGCTTGACCATTCGCTTGCCGTCTTTAACCGCCTTGGCGAATTGCGGCTTCACACGGCGCTGCTTGTTGAGCATGCATTCCGACGACGCCACGATGATCTTCGGGCCTTTTTCTTCCGTCGTCAGCGCTTCTTTCAGCGTGTCGCGCATCTTTGCAACGTCATAGGTGTGGTCGATCTGGCGAACCCAGCCTGCACCAATTCCCTTAACCGCATCGACGATGGAATTGTTGGTCTTGCGACGCGGATTGATCGCCCTGGAGGACATTACGTCCTGACCGCCCGTCGCCGACGAATAGTAATTGTCGACCACGAGGATGACGCCATCCTGCTTGTTGAAGACGGCATTGCCGACCGAAGTGGCAAGACCATTGTGCCAGAAACCACCATCGCCCATCACCGAAATGGAGCGTTTGCCCGCTGGCACGTTGAAAGCGGAAGCCGAGGCCGGACCAAGGCCGTAACCCATGGTCGTGCCACCGAGATTGAACGGCGGCAGAATGGAGAACAGGTGGCAGCCAATATCGGCTGAAACGTGATGCTCGCCCAGCTCCTTCTCCACCAGCTTCATGGCGGCAAAGATCGGGCGTTCCGGGCAACCGGTGCAGAAACCGGCGGGGCGCGGCGGCACCACTTCTGCCAGCGCCTTGACGCGTTCATCGGCCAGAACCGGCGATGGATCAGGCAGCGGCGGACGGTTGCCGAGCAATTGCGGTGCATGCGCATCGAAGAATGCCGTCAGGCCCTTCAGAAGCACAGGCGTTGTGTATTCGCCGCCCAGCGGCAGCACATCCTTGCCAGACAGTTTTGTCTGGATATCGCGGCGGCGCAGCAGCGTATGCAGCGCCTGCTCGATATATTCAGGCGCGCCCTCCTCCAGCATCACCACGGCTTTCTTGCCGGCAACGAAGTCTATGACTTCATCGTCTATCATCGGATAGGCGACATTCATCACATAGAGAGGAACCCGGCTTTCGCCGTAAACATCGGCCAGCCCCATTTGCTGCAAGGCGCGCATAGCGCTGTTGTAAAGCCCACCCTGCAGGATGATGCCGACATCGCCCTCTTGCGGGCCGAAATATTCATTGAGACGATTGGCTTTGACGAACTCGACAGCAGCGGGCCAGCGCTTCTCCAGCTTTTCCTTCTCGTGCAGGAAAGATGCTGGCGGCAGGACGATACGGTTGACGTCGCGCCTCGGATTTTCCAGCGCTTCGGCAAGCGTGTGGGCAGGCCGCTTGTTATCCTTCGCAACAAACTGACCATGCACATGGCAGCTGCGAATGCCGACCTGCAACATGACCGGCGTGTTGGAGGCTTCGGACAATTCAAAGCCTTTTTCAACGGCTTCCACGATCGAAGGCAGATTGGGCCGTGGCGTCAAAAGCCACATTTGCGATTTCATCGCATAGGCATGGCTGCGCTCCTGCATGATGGAGGAGCCTTCACCGTAATCCTCACCGATGATGACCAGCGCGCCGCCGGTTACACCACCGGAGGCAAGATTGGACAGGGCATCGGAGGCGACATTGGTGCCAGCCGTCGATTTCCAGGTGACCGCACCGCGCACCGGATACATCACGGAAGCGGAAAGCATGGCCGCAGCCGCAGCTTCCGATGCGGACGATTCGAAATGAACGCCCAGATCTTCCATCACGTCCTTCGCATCGGCGAGAACGTCCATGAGATGGGAAATCGGCGAGCCCTGATAGCCGCCGACATAGGAAACGCCTGACTGCAACAGCGCCTTGGTGATGGCGAGAATGCCTTCACCGCTGAAAATATCGCCTTCGCCGAGCTTCAGATCCTCGACTTCACGGGCGAATGAGCGCTCCGCCATGACAATTCCCCTTTTCCGTTTGCCGGAATATCAATTCATTTGCATCAGCATATTTTCTAATTCTAAACTGTGTCAATAGCGCTTTTCAGAACGATTATAATTATTGCATTTGCATATTTCTGTTTGAAGCGTTTTCCGCGCTCCATGACGGAATGTGAGAATGGCCGCGATTTTTTCGCTTGACGTGTCAGAGCACACAATTATATTTTAAGCTTAAAATAATTAACCGGCTCCGTTCGGCGAATATCGCTCGGCAGCAAATCGGAAAGGGAACTCGACATGCGTATCGTGTGTATTGGAGGAGGTCCGGCTGGCCTTTATTTCGGCCTTCTGATGAAGAAGCTTCATCCTGAGCATGACATTACGGTTGTGGAACGGAACCGCCCCTATGACACCTTCGGCTGGGGTGTGGTGTTTTCCGACGCGACCATGGAGTCCATGAAGGTCTGGGACCCGGAAAGTGCAGCCGAAATTCAGGACGCCTTCAATCACTGGGATGATATCGAGGTACTGTTCAAGGGCACGCGCCAGCGCACCAGCGGTCATGGCTTTGTCGGCATCGGCCGCAAGCGGCTGCTCAACATTCTTCAGCTGCGCTGCGAAGCGCTGGGCGTGAAGCTTCAGTTTGAAACCGACGTGGAAAGCGATCTCGATTTCCCCGATGCCGATCTCATCATCGCTTCGGACGGCCTGAACTCCCGTATTCGCAATCGCTATGAGGATGTGTTCGAGCCCGATCTGATCGTGCGGCCCAATCGCTATATCTGGCTTGGCACGGAAAAGCTGTTCGACGCCTTTACCTTCGATTTCCGCAAGACCGACCACGGCTGGTTCCAGGCGCATATCTACAAGTTCGACGACAAGACCTCGACCTTCATCATCGAAACCACCGAGGAAGCCTATCTGGCGCACGGGCTGGACCAGATGGACCAGACTGCCTCCATCGATTTCTGCGAAAAGCTTTTTGCGGAGACGCTGGAAGGCGTACCGCTGATGACCAATGCGCGCCATATGCGCGGCTCGGCCTGGCTGAACTTCAACCGCCTGATCTGCGGAAAATGGAGCCACTTCAACGGCAATTCCCACGTGGTTTTGATGGGCGACGCAGCCCATACCGCGCATTTCGCCATCGGATCTGGCACCAAACTTGCCATCGACGACGCGATTGAACTGGCCAACCAGTTCCAGAAGCTCGGTCACGGCAAGGAAGGCATTCCTGAAGTGCTGCATGCCTATGAGGAGATCCGCCGGGTCGATGTTGCACGCATTCAGAATGCTGCGCGCAACGCCATGGAATGGTTCGAGGTCGTCGGCCAACGTTATGCCGACACGCTGGAGCCGGAACAGTTCATGTATTCCATGCTGACGCGTTCGCAACGCATCAGCCACGAAAATCTGCGTCTGCGCGACAAGAACTGGCTCGAAGGCTATGAGCGCTGGTTTGCCCGCAAGCAGGGGCTGAACGTGACGGAAGACGAGCGTTGCCTGCCGCCAATGTTCACGCCCTATACGCTGCGCGGCGTGACGCTGCCAAACCGCATCGTCGTGTCGCCAATGGCAATGTATTCCGCAACCGACGGCCTGATCGACGATTTCCATATGGTGCATCTGGGCAGCCGCGCCATGGGCGGTGCGGGACTGGTCTTTGCCGAAATGACCTGCGTGTCACCAGATGCGCGGATCACCCCCGGCTGTCTCGGCGTCTGGAACGACGCACAGGCCGAAGGCTGGAAGCGCGTTGTCGATTTCGTGCACGGCAACAGCAATGCCAAGGTTGCTATGCAGATCGGCCATGCCGGACGTAAAGGCGCGACCAAGCTTGCATGGGAAGGCATTGACCAGCCGCTGGACGACGGCGCGTGGCCGCTGCTGTCTGCCTCCGCCCTCCCCTACCTCAAGCACAGCCAGACGCCGAAGGCGATGGACCGCGCCGACATGGATCGGGTGAAAGCGGACTTCGTCGCCGCCACCAAACGCGCGGCAGAAGCTGGCGTCGATTGGCTCGAACTGCACTGTGCCCATGGCTATCTTCTGTCGAGCTTCTTGTCGCCGCTCACCAACCGGCGCGACGACGAATATGGCGGCAGTTATGAAAACCGTGCACGCTATCCGCTGGAAGTCTTCCACGCGGTCCGCGAAGTCTGGCCGCAGGATAAGCCGATCTCGGTTCGTCTTTCCTGCCACGACTGGTTTGAAGGCGGCAACACGCCGGAAGATGCAGCCATCTTCGCGGATATGTTCAAGGCCGCAGGCGCCGATCTGATCGACTGTTCGTCGGGTCAGGTCTGGAAGGAAGAAAAGCCGGTCTATGGCCGTCTGTTCCAGACTCCGTTCTCCGACAAGATCCGCAACGAAATCCACATTCCGACGATTGCCGTCGGTGCGATTTCGGAAGCTGATCATGCGAATTCGATCATCGCCGCTGGACGCGCCGATCTCTGTGCCGTGGCACGCCCGCATCTTGCCGATCCGGCATGGGCGCTGCATGAGGCGGCAAAGATCGGTATCAACTCCATCGCGTGGCCGAAGCAATATCGCTCCAGCAAGTATCAGTATGAAGCCAATCTCGCCCGCGCAGCCGCAGCACCACAAGGCGCGAAATAGAGCCGGTGAGATAACGGAGAGATTGCGATGAACGATCCGGCTGTTGACCTTGCCCTTTCTGGCAAACATGCGCTGGTTACCGGTGCCGGTAGCGGCATCGGCGCTGCTATCGCGGTCGGTCTTGCGCGCGCCGGGGCGAATGTGACCCTGGCGGGCCGCCGCCGCGAACCGCTGGAAGCAACTGCCGCCCTGTTGGACTGGCAGCGATGCTTCATTGCCGATGGTTTTGATGTGACAAACCGCGAAGCCATTGAGACCGGCCTGAACGGTGCGCGCGCCGCATTCGGGCCTGTCAGCATTCTTGTTAATAATGCCGGGGAAGCGCCGAGCGCACCTTTCGAGAAAACCAGTCTCGATATGTGGAGCCGCGTTCTCGACGTCGATCTGACCGGCGTCTTCAATGTGACGCAGGCGACCCTCGATGACATCAAGGCGGGCGGCAAAGGCGGGCGCATCATCAATATCGCGTCGACGGCGGGGCTGAGCGGTTATTCCTATGTCTCGGCCTATTGCGCTGCAAAGCATGGGGTCGTCGGGTTGACCAGAGCGCTGGCGCTGGAACTGGCCCGTAAGGGCGTGACGGTCAATGCCGTGTGCCCGGGCTTTACCGATACGCCGATCATTGCTCGTTCGATCCAGGCCATTGTCGCGAAGACCGGGCGGTCGGAGGACGATGTCCTGGCAGAATTCGTCAAGGCGAACCCGCAGGGACGCCTGATACAGCCGGAGGAAGTGGCTGAAACCGTGCTGTGGCTCACATCGCCCGGCGCGCAATCGATAACTGGACAGGCGATAGCAATCGCCGGTGGGGAGGTAATGGCAGGATGAACGACGGCACAATTTCGATGGCGAGCAATCTGAAGCCTTTCAAGGATTATCAGGCCGAGCATTTTCTGTGGCAGACGAGCGAAGACGGGCGCGTTGCAACGCTGACCCTGAACCGCCCGGACCGCAAAAATCCGCTGACATTCGAAAGCTATGCCGAGCTTCGCGACCTGTTTCGCAATCTCGTCTATGCCTCCGACGTGCGCACAATCGTGCTGACCGGCGCTGGCGGAAACTTCTCGTCGGGCGGCGATGTGTTCGAGATCATTGAACCGCTGACCAAAATGGCGATGCCCGACCTTCTGGCTTTCACGCGCATGACGGGTGATGTCGTCAAGGCCATGCGCAAATGTCCGCAGCAGATCATTGCCGCCGTTGACGGCATTTGCGCTGGTGCTGGCGCTATTCTGGCCATGGCATCGGATTTGCGCATCGCAACACCGGAAGCCAAGACAGCCTTCCTCTTCACCCGCGTCGGTCTCGCGGGCGCAGATATGGGCGCATGCGGCATTCTCCCGCGACTGATCGGTCAGGGCCGCGCATCGGAACTGCTTTATACCGGCCGTTTCATGAGCGCTGACGAAGGCGAGCGCTGGGGCTTCTTCAATGCGCTGCATCCGCAGGGCGACCTCATCGGCAAGGCCGAAGCGCTGGCGCGCAACATCGCCGATGGCCCATGGTTCGCGCATGGCATGACCAAAACCATGCTCAATCAGGAATGGGCGATGGGCATTGAAGAGCTGGTGGAATCGGAAGCACAGGCGCAGGCCATCTGCATGGCGACGCAGGATTTCCGTCGCGCCTTCGAGGCTTTCGCAGCCAAGCAGAAGCCCGTTTTCGAGGGGAACTGACGATGGATAGTTCCGCAGCAAAACCGCTCGCGCGGGAGCATCTCGACTGGCCTTTTTTTGAAAAAAATCACACCGACTGGGCCGTGAAGCTCGATGCCTTTGCAGCGAGCCCGGCGCTGGCCGATGTCGATCACAGCGATACCGACAATGCCTGCCGCGCTTTGGTGAAAGCGCTGGGCCAAGCCGGGCTGCTGGAAGCGGCGGTCAGCCTGACGGGCGGCGAAGGGATCGATTCCCGCAAGCTGTGCATTGCCCGCGAGACACTGGCCTATCATGACGGTCTGGCCGATTTCGCTTTTGCCATGCAGGGCCTCGGCACCGGCGCGATCAGCCTGACGGCATCGGACGAACTCAAGCAGGCCGTGCTGCCGAAAGTGGCAAGCGGCGAATGGATTTCGGCTTTTGCCCTTTCGGAAAAACTGGCGGGGTCCGACGTGGCCGCGATGAGCTGCGCCGCCAGAGTCGATGGCGACCATTATGTGCTCGACGGTGAAAAGACCTGGATTTCCAATGGCGGCATCGCCGATGTCTACACCGTCTTTGCACGCACGGGCGAAGCGCCCGGAACACGGGGCATTTCGGCCTTTGTGGTTTTTGCTACCGATCCCGGCTTTTCCATCGCGGAGCGCATCGATGTGATTGCGCCGCATCCGCTGGCTACGATCCGCTTCGACAATTGCCGCATCCCGGCCTCGCGTCGCCTCGGCGCGCCGGGCGAGGGCTTCAAGATCGCCATGCGCACGCTCGATATTTTCCGCGCATCGGTTGCGGCAGCGGCACTTGGCTTTGCACGCCGTGCAGCCAGCGAGGCGCTGTCCCATGCGCGGTCGCGCCCGATGTTCGGCGGTGCATTGGCCGACTTGCAGCTGACGCAGGCCACGCTTGGAGACATGGCGACCGATATCGACGCCGCTGCGCTTCTGACCTATCGCGCAGCATGGCGGCGCGACGTTCAGAAGCTGAACACGACCAAGGAAGCCGCAATGGCCAAGATGGTTGCGACGGAAAACGCCCAGCAAATCATCGACAAGGCCGTGCAGATGTTTGGCGGTCGCGGTGTGAAAAGTGGCGAAATCGCCGAGCGGCTTTATCGCGAGATCCGCGCACTTCGCATCTATGAGGGCGCAACGGAAGTGCAGAAACTCATTATCGCGCGCGAACTACTGAAGGCAAATTAAAGCCCGCCACCGCGCGCATTTTCTGGAGACACGACATGCATAAGACCCTTCAGCCGCAAGGCTGGGCCCGCCCTATCGGATATGCCAACGGCGTTGAAGCCCGCGGGCGCACCGTCTACATCGGCGGCCAGATCGGCTGGAACGAACAGCAACAGTTCGAGACCGACGATTTCGTCGAGCAGACCGAGCAGACATTGAAGAACATCGTCGCCATTCTGGCGGAAGCTGGCGGCAAGCCGGAGCATATCGCTTCCATGACCTGGTATTTCACCGACAAGGTTGAATATACCGCCAATCTGAAAGGCATCGGTCGCGCCTATCGCGATGTGATCGGCAAGCACTTCCCCGCAATGGCGGCGGTGCAGGTTGTCGCGCTAGTCGAAGACCGGGCCAAGATCGAAATACAGGCTTTTGCCGTTATACCGGACTGAGGCAACCATGGTCGATAGACGCGAATTCTCCCCCGCTGTGACAGGCACAGTTGTCGACGGCATTCTTGTCGTCACGGTCGACAACCCGCCGGTCAACGCCACATCCGCTGATGTGCGCAAAGGTTTTGCCGCAGCCATTCGCTATGCTTCTGCCGAAGCGGCGATCCGTGCGACCGTGCTAAGCGGTGCAGGCAAGATTTTCATCGGCGGGGCGGACATTCGCGAATTCGGCAAGCCGCCGGTTGAACCGACATTGCCGGATGTGATCACGATCATCGAAAGCGCCGACAAGCCCGTGGTGGCCGCGATCAACGGCCCCGCTTTGGGCGGCGGGCTTGAAGTTACGCTTGCGGCGCATGCCCGTGTCGCATCGACCAGCGCCTCCTTCGCCTTGCCGGAAGTCAAGCTTGGGATCGTGCCCGGCGCTGGCGGCACGCAGCGCCTGCCCCGACTAATCGGGCCGCTCGCAGCACTCGATATGATCGCCACCGGACGCCAGATTGCCCCGGATGAAGCGCTGCAATTGGGCCTCATCGACCAGATATCGGTCGGCGATCTCTTGGCCGACGCTATCGCGCTCGCCAATGCGCTGGTCGGCAAGCCGGTCCGCCGGACCGGCGATCTGCCCGTTACCGCGCCCGATGCAGCCGCCTTTGAACAGGCCAAGGCCAAAATTCTGAAGAAGGCGCGCGGCGCGACCGCTCCCGGTGAAGCGGCGCGGCTGGTCCAACTCTCGACAACGAACGCGATTATCGACGGTCTGGCCGAAGAACGGACAACCTTCATTCGCCTGCGCGACAGCGCGGAAGCAGCCGCCTTGCGGCATCTGTTTTTCGCCGAACGCGCCGCTGGAAAAGTAGAAGGTATTGAGGCGAAGCCTCGGGCGCTTTCCGCGATCGGCATTGCCGGGACCGGCCTGATGGGATCTGGCATCGCTGTCGCCTGTCTTGCCGCTGGCTATAAGGTCATCGGCTATGAAACGACTGCGGAAGCAGCAGCCAAGGGCCAGGCACGGATCAGCGACATGATCCAGAAGGCCGTCGATACGGGCAGGCTTTCCACCGAAGCCGCAGACGCTCAACGTGCAAAGCTCACTGTCAGCGCCGATATGGCTGCACTGGCGGATGCCGATCTCGTCATCGAGGCCGTGTTCGATGATTTCACCGTCAAAGCATCGCTGTTCCGCGAGCTTGATGCGTTGCTGCCTGCCACAACCATTCTCGCGACCAATACAAGCTATCTCAATCCGGATGAACTGGCCGCCGTGACAAGCCACGCCGACCGGGTGCTGGGCCTGCACTTCTTCTCGCCAGCCAATATTATGCGGCTTCTGGAAGTGGTGCGCTGCGCGGAGACCTCCGACGAGACGCTGGCAACCGGCATCGCCTTCGCCCGCAAGATCAAGAAGCTGCCCATCGTTACCGGTGTTTGCGAAGGCTTTATCGGCAACCGGATGTTTTCGGCCTATCGCACCGAAGCCGAGAAAATATTGGCCGAAGGCGCCTATCCCGAAGATATCGACCGCGCCATGGAAGCCTATGGCTTTCCGATGGGACTCTTCGCGGTTTACGACATGGCCGGGCTGGAAATTGCCTGGGCGCGGCGCAAGAGAGCGGCGGCAAACCGCGATCCCAACCTGCCCTATTTCGACGTTGCCGACAAATTATGCGAAGCGGGGCGCTTTGGGCGCAAGGCCGGTCTCGGCTGGTATCGCTATGCGGACGGTGTTCGCACCAGCGACCCGGACGTTCACGCGCTGATCGACGATTACCGCACGCGCAACGCCATAGTTCCTCGCAGTTTCAGCGATGAAGCGATCATGCAGCGCCTGCTCGCCGCCATGGCGAATGAAGGAAAAGCGCTGCTTGAAGAAGGCATCGCACGCCATTCCGACGACATTGATCTCGTTCTGGTCAACGGCTACGGCTTTCCCTCGATCAAGGGCGGCCCCCTGTTTGCAACAATGTTCGCAACAGGCGATCAGGCGAAGTAAAAAACCGGCAGGCGGAAGGCGGCTTACTCGTCTTCCGCTCCGGAAAGATGGTTTCGCACCGACTTCTTCAGCGGATCGAGATCGGCCAGCAGGATCTGGATGACATCGTGATCGACGTCGGCCATCATTTCCCGCAACCAGCCCTCATGGGCGCTGGCCATCTGGCTGAAAACCGAAATGCCCTGATCCGTCAGACGGGCAACCGTGACGCGGCGATCGGCACCCGGTGTCTCGCGCTTGACCAGACCTTCGGTCTCCAGCCGCTCTACCAGCCCGGTGACATTGCCGTTCGTCACCATCGTGCGGCGTGACAATTCCCCCAGCCGCAAGCCGTCCGGCTCGCGATAGAGCTGCGCCAGCAAATCGAATTGTGGGAGTGTTGCACCGAATTCGTTGCGCAGACGCCGCCTGATTTCCTGCGAGATCAGCTTGGTCGTGGACAACATGCGCAGCCAAAGGCGCAATTCCGGCTTTTCGCTTTCATGATCCTCGCTGACTATGATCTCGAAATCCACCGACACGCCAATTTCCTTTGTTCAACCGCACGCTGGTCAGGCTCAGGAATCGAGCCACACCATGCTTTAAGATTCGCGTTTGCCGAAAAATATTTCAAGCCTTAAATAATTGACCTGACAGCCGATTGAGGACGGGGAAACTGTCCTTCATCCGCACGAAATGCAGCACAAGCGGCATTTTATTTCTAAATGCATATATTTCTCGTTCTAGCCGCGATTTCTGCATTCAAGAAAATGTCCTAGTAAGCAGGATTACAGGCTCGATAAGCCTGTACGGAAAGTCGTTTCGGACCGCTTAATTACTTGCAAAGTCATATGATATTGCATAGCTTTCCTCTCAAGGCTCACAGAAGCCATTACACAAATCCGCAGTTCCGCCCACACTGGGTCGAGCGCGGTAAAGACGAGGGAAACTATGAAAGAGACATCCGTTCTCACCGGTCTCGCATCCGCATTGGTATCGCAATCGATCAAGGTCGTGGATATTACCGCGCCGCTCGGACCCGACACGCCGGTGCTTTATCTTCCGCCGCAATTCGGCAAGAACACACCGAATGTGAAGATCCACGAGATCAGCAAATATAATCAGGACGGTCCGTTCTGGGCCTGGAACTGGATCGAGCTGGGCGAACACACGGGAACCCATTTCGACGCGCCGAGCCATTGGGTCACGGGCAAGGATCATTCCAACAACACGACCGACACCATCCCGCCGCAGAATTTCGTCGCGCCGGTCAATGTGATCGACCGCTCTTCGGAAGCAGCCGCCAACCCGGATTATCTCCTCACGGTGGAAAGCATCCAGCAATGGGAAGCTGAGCACGGCGAGATTGAAGCTGGCTCGTGGGTGATCCTGCGCACCGACTGGTACAAGCGCAATGGCTCGACCGAGACATTCCTGAATGCCGACGAGAACGGTCCGCATTCGCCCGGACCGACAGCGGAAGCGATCCGCTACCTCCTGTCCAAGGGGATCATCGGTTGGGGTCAGGAAACCATCGGCACCGATGCTGGTTCGGCTGGCGGCATGACCCCGCCCTTCCCGGCACACCATCTGCTGCATGAAGCCAATCGCTACGGCCTCGCAAGCCTCAGCAATCTCGACCAGCTTCCGGCAAAAGGCGCGATCCTGATCGCCGCACCGTTGAAGTTCGTTGCTGGTACGGGATCGCCAGTGCGGGCGCTGGCGCTGGTTCAGGGCTAAATCAGCATCCTGACTGCCGTTCGAGATAAGGCAGTTCACGCGGCCGGATTGTGCTGGCCAGCGTATTGATGCGCAGCATAGCGCGTTCGTGCGAGATTTGCAGATGATGCACGAGCGCGCGCTGTGCCCCGGCCAGATTGTTGGTCTGAAGACACGTGACGATCTCAACATGCTCCGGCAGAAACGGTTCCGACGCGAAAAGTCCTGAGGTCCACTGATACAGGAAATGGTGCGCGACGAGCAGGGTCTGCGGCAGTCGCACCGCCTCCAGCAGGGAGGCGCTGTCGCAATGGCCAAGCAGCTCGACATGCAGTTCCTGTTCCAGCCGATCCAGCGTTTCGCCTGCAACCAACGGAGAGGCGACCGCTTCATCCAGATTCCGGCGGACCCTTTCCAGAAGTCCCTCGGGCAAACGCGGCAGAGCCTTTTCAAGCGCGAGCGGCTCAAGCACCCATCGCAACTCGAACAGGTCGTGGATGTGCTTGTCAGTCAGCGCCGGTGCCAGCCAGCGGCCACGCGCATCCTTCTGGATAACGCCGCGCTGCTGCAACCGGGCCATGACGTCATGCGCGACCGTGCGGCTGACACCATAGTGCTTTGCCAGGGCCAGCTCGTTGACGCGCCAACCGTCCAGCGATGTGCGGGCGAAAATCTCGCTTTCGATTTCGGTATAGATGAGCTGCCAGCTGGGCATGAATTGCATGCGGCTGTTCTTGCTCTGCCTGACAAGGGGGTCGCCGTTTGAACGGCCAGACCTGTTCGTCGCCGCTTCCTCGGCAATCGCATAGCCGCGCCCATCCGCCTTGCGAATGAGGCCGCGCTGTTCCAGTTCCGCCAAGGCCTGGCGCGCTGGTGCCCGGCTGATGCCGAACAGTTCCGCGACCCAGCTTTCCGTCAGTCGCCTGGTCGCCGGGATGGCGCCATTGGCAATATCAGCCGCCAGACTGTCACGCGCGCGCTGATAAAGTTTTGGTGCGATGTTCCGCATAATGTCGATTTCCTCCCCTGAATGCTTCCGGCTTTTTGTTATTTTGTCCGGCAAGCCCCGCGATATCCCCCAGATACCCCCAACTACACACAGGCATGCTCCCGCCTATGTCGGGACGGATAAGCTCATACACAACCCATTGAGTCCAGTATGGTTTATGGATTGATGGTTCATCTACGTGAACGGTGAAGGGATACTCTAAGAGGCCCCAATTCTTCCAATCCTCCCTACCAGCGCTGCCCGCTAATATATCCCGGATTGCGTCTCCCCATTAATTCGTATAGTGCATGCACAATACATTATGGCTGGAGGAGTTTCATAGTGCAACAGGCAGTTGATCAGGCCACGTTCTCGCTCGCATCGCTGGAACGGTTTTGCCGTGAGGTTTTTTCGGCATGTGGAGCAGATGCCGCGACCGCCGATGCGGCGACGCGCGCCATGATGCACGGTACACGCTACGGCGTGGATAGCCACGGCGTTCGCCTTCTCGCGCATTATGTGACGGCTCTCGTTGGCGGTCGCGTCAACAAGACCCCCAATCTCAAGGCCGTGCGCAGCTTCGGCGCGATTGAAACGCTTGATGCCGACGATGCCCATGGCGCTCTGGCGGCCTATACCGCCATGAATCGCGCCATCGCTCTGTCCGACCAGTTCGGCATCGGCGCGGTCGCCATTCAGAACAGCTCGCATTTCGCTGCCGCTGGAGCCTATGCGCTGGAAGCCGCGCGGCAGGGCCGGATCGGTGTGGCGGTCTGCAATTCCGACAGTTTCGTACGCCTTCACGATGGCGCAATGCGGTTTCACGGCACCAATCCGATTTCAGTTGGCGTGCCGACCACCGATGAAAATCCATGGCTACTCGATATGGCCACAAGCTCGATCCCCTATAACCGCGTGATGCTCTATCGTAGCCTCGGCGTCGAGCTGCCGCAGGGCGTTGCCTCCGATCTCAACGGTGTGGACACGCGCGACGCAGAAGCGGTCGAAATGCTTGCGCCGCTGGGCGGCGAATTCGGCTTCAAGGGTGCAGCGCTTGCCGGTGTTGCGGAAATTCTCAGTGCCGTTCTGACCGGCATGAAGCTCAGCTTCGATATTGCCCCGATGGGCGGCCCGGATTTTGCGACGCCGCGCGGCATGGGCGCTTTCGTTTTGGCGATCAAGCCGGAAGCCTTTATCGAGCGCGATGTGTTCGACGCAGGCATGACCCGTTATCTCGAAACATTGCGCAACTCACCAGCGCGCGAAGGCTGCACCGTTATGGCTCCGGGCGACCGCGAATGGCGCGTTGCCGATGAGCGCGAACACACCGGTGTCACCATCGACCCGGTAACATGGCAGTCATTCGGCGAAATGGCTGAAAAATACGGCGTGGCCCTGCCCGCCTGACCTTGCAGATCACATACGCATAAACAACCCGTCAGAGCGGTTACAGCAATGCAGCCGCTCTGATTACCATTCGAACCGCGAAGACATATCCCGGGAGGACATTGGGAATGAACACTTCAAACAAGGCGCCTTTCGGCGCCAGCCGCTTCCGGTATTTCATACTTTTCATGTGTTTTATCGGCATCGCGATCAACTATCTCGATCGCGCCAATATGAGCGTGGCTCTGCCCTTCATCGATTCCGAACTGGGCCTGAACCTGACCAACACGCAGAAGGGCCTCATCCTTGGCGCCTTCTTCTGGGCCTATGACGGCATGATGCTGTTTGCGGGCTGGATCACCGACAAGCTGGGCGCGCGCAAGAGCTTCTCGCTCGCCGCCATCTGGTGGTCGATATTCACCGCTGTCACCCCGCTCGCCAACAGCTTCTGGTCGTTCTTCACCGTCCGTTTCTTCCTCGGCGCTGGTGAAGCACCGGCCTATCCGGCAGCAACCAAGGCGGCTTCGCGCTGGTTCCCGAGAAGCGAACGCGCCTTTGCAACGGCAGTGATCGATTCCGGCTCGCGCGTTGGTACAGTTCTGGCGCTGCCGATCGTGACCTCGATCATCGCTTTTGCGACCTGGCACTATTCCTTCGTCATTCTGGGTGCTGTCGGCCTCGTCTGGGCTTTCTTCTGGTACGTCACCTATCGCGATCCGTCGGAACATCCGCGCGCCAATGATCTGGAACGTCAATACATCATCCAGAACGGCGCCCGCACCGACGACAATGACAGCGAAGAAGCACAGAAAATCCGTTGGGCAGACCTGTTCCGCTACCGCACGGTCTGGGGCATGATGCTCGGCTTCTTCTGCCTGAACTTCGTCATCTACTTCTTCCTGACCTGGTTCCCGACCTATCTGAAGACCGCACGCGGCCTGAACCTCGCAGAACTCGGCCTTTATGGCATGCTGCCGGGCATCGCTGCTGTCGTCACCGCCTGGATCGCCGGCCTTCTGGCCGACCGCGCCATCCGCGGCGGCGCGAATGTCACCACCGTGCGCAAGATCGTCATGGTCGGCGGCATGCTGGGCGGCGCAGCTATCCTTCCGGCAGCGCTGGTTGAATCGCTCTATGCAGCTTTGTTCTTCCTGGCGATTTCCTATAGCAGCCTTGCCATCGCAGCGACCGCGATCTGGTCCCTGCCAGCCGACGTTGCACCAAGCTCGCGCCATGTGGCATCGATTGGCGGCATCCAGAACTTCGCTTCGAACATTGCAGGCATCATCAGCCCGTTCCTGTTCGGCTTCCTGCTGGATCAGTTCAACGGCAGCTATACGCCGTCCTTCCTGATGGCCGCCATCATGGCTGTTGTCGGTGCATTCTCCTACGCGTTCATTGTTGGACGTGCAGAGCCTCTGCCGATCCTGCCTCCCCGCTCGTAAGATCATCCACGAGCGCTAACGAAAAAAGCCCCCATCCGGGTGATCCGGATGGGGGCTTTTCTTTTAATCAAACGTTAGGAACGCAGCGCCGTTGCCGGGCTCATACGCAATGTGAGCAGTGCTGGCACCAGAGACACGATGGCCGCGACAAGGATAAAGCCACCAGCGCCGTAAAGATCATCCATCGAAAACTCGACAGGCATTCTCACTGCCGTTGTCGCCGTCAGCCATGCCGTGATGACATGGGCGGCTGCGTAGCCGATGGCGAGACCCAGCAGGATGCCAAGCACCAACAGGAAGAACAATTCGCCCCAGACAATTGTCATCACCGCACTGACCGGTGCACCAAAGGCCCGCAAAGCGCCGATCTGGCGCTTGCGCGCGCCAATATGCATGACGGCAACCAGCAGCAAGGCGAAGACGACGATCACCTGCGTGCCGATGGCGATCCCCAGCAAAAGTTTGCGGGCATCGCCCAGCGTGGAATAGAGCCGCGTTAGCACTTCCGCAGGGAAAATCGACAATGTCGTTTCAGAGCGATATTCCTGCCGCAGCCGATAGGCATCGGCGATGGTGTTCGGCTTGACCAGAACCGCCGGAATTCCGGGGCTGCTGGCATCGAAATGCTCATCAAGCGGCGCATCGACATCAATCCGGGCATTGTGATCGTGTGTATCGATCGGTCCGATCACCGCGAGCGAGCCTTGCGCCTTTGGCGTTTCCACATGGGCATCCGCATCATCGTCGTCATGACCCTTCATGCCATGCAATTGCCAGACCGCACGAATGGGCACAAGGATCGAGCGATCCCACGCGGTTCCCGTCGGGGCCATCTTGCCGCTGACATGATAGCTCAGTTCCGTATGCGCATGACCGCCGGTTTCAACGGTGCCATGCATCGGATTGACCCGGCTGCCTATCGGCAGATCCACCGCTGATCCGATAACCGCCTCGCCCAACCGGGCAAAAACTTTGCCTTCCGCCAGTTCGGGCGACAAGGCCGCGATGAGCTGGGTCGTTGTCCCGACGATGGGAAAGCCCATCGCGCTATCGCCAAAGCCAATCGGCGCGGCGAAGGCCACGCGCGGATCGGCGGTAAGCTTGCCAAGCATCGCGCCCGACATCAGCGGCAGAGGCGACGGCTGCAGAAACACCGAGGACAAGGTCAGCTGCGTGTCGCTTCCGGCCGCACCCACCACGAGATCGAATTTCTCCGATGCGCGCGCGGTGCCAAGACGCACGGCCCGCTCCTGCAATGTCACCACCGTGCTCAAGGCCACGGACAGCGCCAGCAGGACAATCACCGCAACGGCTCCGCTCCAGAACCGGCGAAGATCGGCAAGAATGAATGTGATCATGTCGCGCCGTGTCCTGTGGTGTCTTTCGTTATGCGTCCGCCTTCCAGAAAAATCTGACGCCGCAGGCGCTTCATCAATTGCGGATCATGCGTGACGGCAATCAGCGTGGCCCCCTGCGCACCGGCAAGCTGCACCAGAAGTTCCGCAATCTCCGCGCCGGTTTTCTGATCGAGGCTGGCGGTCGGCTCGTCGGCAATGATGACCCGCGGCGCGGGGAACAGCGCACGTGCAATAGCCACGCGCTGCATCTCGCCGCGGGACAGCGTTTCGATATGCTGGTCGGGTCTTGCAATCCCCACTGTTGTGAGAAGTTCGAGCGCCCGATCGCGCCGTACCGGCTTCACCGCCCGGCTCAATTTTGCAGGTAGCAGAACATTGGCAATGGCCGAAAGGCCCGGAAAGAGATGGAAATCCTGCATGACCAGCCCGATATTGCGGGCTCGAAACGCATCGCGCTGAAAAGCCGATAGGCTGCTGAAGGCTTCGCCATTCCAGGAGACCTGCCCTTTTTTGACACCTTCAAGGCCTGTGATCGCATTGATCAGTGTGCTTTTCCCGGACCCCGACGCACCGGCGACGGCCAGATGTTCGCCTTGCGGCAGATGAAACGTCTCAATGGCGAGCGCAGGCTCAGGAAGGCCGGGAAAGCGGACTTCCAGCGCAGAAATGTCCAGCGACAAGCCGGACCGTTGTTCAGTCAGCATGTCAGACCGTTGTGAATGAAGCATCGCGCATGCGTAGCTGGCTAACAAACCCCGTTTCAGGATCAGTCCACGAACCATATTCAAGTGTGCCGCGCGTGAGGATCGGCGCGTTGAACTGCACAAAAGTCTGCTTCGCCGCGAGATAAACCACAACGATATTGTCTGGCCAGTCGGAATCCGACGAGCAGAACGGGCAGATCGACATTGGTATTTCGGTCAGCACGAAGAAATTGGCTTCAGCCTTCAAGGGCGGTGCCATAAAGCCGCTGATGGCAACTTGCTTGCCAGCCGACTGCTTGACCTGATCGGAAAACTCAAGGCCCAGCACGCCGAAGCTCTTATAGAGATTGTTGAAGCCGAGTTGCTCGGCAGCCCGCGCTTGCGGGAGACCTGCCACCAGCGGCATGGCCAGCGCGCCAAGCATCACCTGTCGGCGGCTGAAATCGTTCCGGTTGGACATCGGACGCTCCATCAATTGCGGGCAAGCGGCGCAAGCCGCCTGCCCTGTTTCAGGATAGACCGTGCTTACTCGGACTTCGGCTTGCCGAGAGCAAAGGCATCGGCAAGGGCGCGATACACGTCGCTCTGTTCCATATAGCCGCGCAGCCCTTCGGAGCCCGGACCAGTCGCCTGAAGAACGATATCGTCTACCGCATGAACGCCGGTATCCTCGTCCTTCGGGATGTTGCCCTGCACAAACACTGCGCCCGGCACATTCTTATAGGCCTCATTGGCGACATATTCACCCTTTTCGTTCTTGATGGCCGGAACGAACGGATCATCAAGCTTCGGGCGGAAGGTTTCATAATGGTCCGGACCGTTATTGGCAGCCATGAACAGGCGGCGCGAAACGTCCACGCGATCCGGATAGCCGTCGCCGTCCTTGTCTTCATAGTTCGGGAAGCCAGCCGCATCGTAGGTGCCAACCTTGGCGCGCATTTCATCGCCCGGCTTGTCGTCATCGACCGTACCGATAATTGCCACGCCATGGGTGTGGTCGCCGGTCACAACGATCAGCGTATCCGGGTTGTTCTTGGCGAATTCCTGCGCAACGCCGACAGCCTTGTCGAACTCGATCGTGTCGACCAGCGCGCGCTCCCAGTCGAGCGGGTGGCTCATCTTGTCAATCGACGCGCCTTCAACCATCAGGAAGAACCCTTCCGGGTTCTTGGATAGCTTGTCGAGCGCGGCCTTGGTCATATCGACCAGACCCGGCTGGTTCGGGAACTTGTCGATGGTTCCCTTCTTCAGAAACTCGCGATCCAGCGTCACATCCATATTGCCGGTGTGGAACAGGCCGAGCAGGTTCTGCTGGTTGGACTGACCGGAAGCGGCAAGCTCGTTCTTGTCGGTGACGACAGCATAGCCCGCATCACGGAACAGCTGGATATAATCCTTGTCGTCCTTGCGCTTGGAGCCCGGAACTTCTTTACTCAGGAAATAGGCCGAGCCGCCGCCCAGAAGCACATCTGGCTTGACCTCGTAGAACATGCCGACAATGTCCGCCTTGTCAGAACGCTTGCGCGTATGCGAAACCAGTGCAGCAGGCGTTGCGTCTTCCACTTCCGCCGTGGAAACGATGCCGATAGACTTCTTCGTCTGGCGACGCAGCGCTTCGGCAATGGTTTCGACCTTCGGGTCGTCCTGGCTCGCCGGAGTGCGGTCGGCATAAACGCCAAGCGCATTCACGCGTGATTTGTGGCCCGTCATATAAGCCGACATGGTGTTAGCGCTGTCGGTTGCGATGGAATGGGTCGACGATGTGCCGATAAAGGCAACCGGCGGGACATCATCCATATTCAGACGACCATTGGCCTTGCCCTCAGTCATGCCCTTGGACATGATGCGCGCTCCGGTGCGGTGAGCGACCGAAAGACCATCCGCGACGAGGAAGATAATGTTCTTGGCTTTCGCTTCAGTTGCAGTCGGATAAACATCCCAGGTGACGGTCTTCGTCTCGTCCCCTGCCGAAACTTCAACCTTGTAAGCGCCCGGCTCTGCGAGCTTCAGATCGCGCAGGATGAGGGCCAAACCCAGAACCTTGTCCTCGCTCCCCTTTTCTTCTGCGACGAACTCGGCCTTGGAACCGAACAGGGCTTCATAGTCCTGACCGTTGACGGTCACCTTGACCTCTTCCGGTTTCACGACCTTGTCGAGTTCCACTTTGAAATCGAACGGAGAGCCGACGAGAATGGTCGCCCGGTCGAGCGGATAGATATCGGCAGCATGGGCAGCGCCGCTAAGAAATGTTGCGGATGCAAGAGTGAGCAAAAGCTTACGCATGATAGAAACCCCTTCCTAAGAGTATCAGGCCTCCATAAGCAAGCTAGATGACGTGCGTATAACGGTTTCGCATTTGTTGATCACTGCAACCGCATGCGGTCCATTTTCATAGCGCGCGGCAGTACAGATTCGCCTCCAGGTCTAAGCTAAATCAGAGAACACGAAGCCGCGTTCGTAGGGCGTCAAATCGGCTGAAAAGCGGGTCGTTTCGAGTGCGGAATGGTAAAATTCAACAACCTGAAATTAAACGATATTTTTCGACAAACGAAAGCTAAGTCGGCATTAGGTTTTCTTAGCGCGACTGTGCACAAACCAATCTTTCAGAGGAGATTTTATCGTTCAGGCGAGGCGGAAGCTCATAAAAGGAATCTCTGTAACGATGCTTCAGATGGTACCGTGAAGAAGTTAAAAAATCTACAGCATCAACCCATAAAAGCACAAAAAACATCGTTCCTTGCCAATCCGCACACAAACCCCAGCTAAGGACTAAATCGTGCACTGCTAGAGTTGAGCAGGTTTTCCGACACAAATCCAGCTCCCTTCGCCCGATATAATTTGGCCAGAACCTCTGCCGGAACCGGCGCGGATCATTTCACGTCCGCAACAGCGCCCCAGACTTCCAACCTCTGGAATCTTTCCATTTCTGTTAATCAGGTCGCTGGAAGCGCGATTGACGATTCGGAAGGCTCATCCACCGCCTAAAAGCGTGGACGATGACAATAAATGACTCCACCTATGATCGTCAGCATGCCGCATGAGATGGTAGACTGCGGTCTATTTCCAATAAAAGCTTTTAAAAACAATTCGATAAAAGAATTCGATTCGGAAAGATAAAATTCTTTGTAATTTTTAATTGCCTGCTAACCCTTTGTTAATCCGGGCAGCACTTGCGATACAAGAAGAATCGGACATAATGACGGTATTTAGGCGGTATTAGTTCCGATGCCGTCACTAGGGATCCCAAGTAAATGAATATCGCAAATTCAACAGCAGCATTGTCGTTTGACGACATGATATTGACGCAGGGGAGAGAAATCTCTCGCAAGCTCAATCTGCTGCGCCATGAAAACTTCCCTCCGGATGCGCGGAAAAACCTGCGCCAGTTTTCCATGGCTGAAGCTGCATACTTTCTTGGCGTCTCCCCCAGCAATCTAAAGAAGCTACATCTCGAAGGCAAAGGCGTCGAGCCGACCATTCTGACAGGTGGACGCCGCGCCTATAGCGTGGACCAGCTGCATGAACTGCGTTTGTGGCTCGATCAGAACGGCCGCGCTGAAGTGAAGCGTTATGTTCCGCATCGCCGGGCCCATGAAAAACTTCAGGTCATCGGTGTTGTGAACTTCAAGGGCGGTTCGGGCAAGACCACGACAGCAGCGCATCTTGCGCAGCATCTCGCCTTGACCGGTCATCGCGTGCTTGCCATCGACCTTGATCCGCAGGCTTCCCTGTCGGCTTTGCATGGTATTCAACCCGAGCTGGATGAATTCCCGTCGCTCTATGAAGCCATTCGTTACGATTCCGAAAAGAAGCCTATCCGCGAAGTCATTCGTCGGACAAACTTCCCCGGTCTCGACATTATTCCAGCCATGCTGGAGCTTCAGGAATATGAGTACGATACGCCTTTGGCCATGCAAAATGGCGGCGAGGGGAAGATGTTCTGGAATCGCATCGCATCGGTCCTGGCCGAAGTTGACGATTCCTACGATGTCGTCGTCATCGACTGCCCTCCCCAGCTTGGCTATCTGACACTGACGGCCCTGTCCGCCGCCACGTCAGTGCTGATCACCGTTCATCCGCAGATGCTCGACCTCATGTCGATGTCGCAGTTCCTCCTGATGCTGGGCGATATTCTGAAAACCGTTCGCCAGGCTGGTGGTGCGGTACAGCTCGACTGGTTCCGCTATCTGATTACCCGTTATGAGCCGACCGACGTGCCACAGGCGCAGATGGTGGGCTTCATGCAGAGCATGCTTGCCTCCCATATGCTCAAGCATCAGATGCTGAAATCAACGGCCATTTCGGATGCCGGCCTCACCAAACAAACGCTTTATGAAGTCGAACGCTCTTCCATGAATCGCGGCACCTATGATCGCGCGATGGAAGCCATGGAAGCAGTCAATTCGGAGATCCGCGGCCTTATCCACGAAGCATGGGGACGTTAGACTGCCGTCTAAAACGGTAAATACGCAATAAAATCAGGTCTATGACCGGCTTGAGGAATAGAGAATGGCACGGAAGAACATATTTGACAGCGTGATGCGGAACGAACCGGCAGCGGAACAGCCTTCCCAGCCGGTCGATGCCACGTCGCGTCGGTTCGGCGCTGCCAAGTCGCTTTCCGCTTCGATCGATGAACTCGCCAAGCAGGCTTCGCAAAGACTGGATGGCGAAACCGTCGTTGAACTTGATCCGAACAGTCTCGATGCGTCTTTCGTAGCCGACCGTCTGCCTGAAGCCGACGATCTGGAGTATCAGGAGCTTCTTGAAGCCATTCGTGATCGCGGGCAGGACAGTCCTATTCTTGTGCGACCGCACCCTGAGGCCAGCGGCCGCTATATGATCGTCTTTGGCCATCGTCGTGCCCGCGTGGCCCGTGAACTGGGCCTGAAGGTCAAAGCCGTTATTAAGCCACTTGCCGATCTGGAACACATTCTGAGCCAAGGTCAGGAAAACTCGGCGCGCGCCAATCTCAGCTTCATTGAGCGTGTTCTGTTTGCAGCGCGTCTGGAAGCGCTTGGTTTTGAGCGTGAGGCTATTCAGGCTGCTCTGACCATCGATTATCAAACCCTTTCGAAGATGCTGACCATTCCCAAGGCCATACCGGAAGCCATTCTTCTGGCCATCGGTCCGGCCAAAGGTATCGGTCGTGATCGCTGGCTTGAATTGCGCAAGCTTGTCGAGATTCCCGGTAAGAAAGATGCTGCCGAGGAACTGATGGCAACGGATGCTTTCAATGCAGCCTCGTCCAGTGAGCGCTTCGAACAGCTCTATGGGTATCTGAAGGGCGCGCGTCAGAAGAAGTCCATTACCAAGGCAGCGTTACGCCCAGGTTCGACATGGACCGCTTCGGACAAGTCCGTCAGCGCCACTATCAAACAGAACGGCAAATCGGCAACGCTGGCTCTCGGCGCAGCCAACGGACCACGTTTTGCCGAATGGCTCTCTCGCAATCTGGATACGCTTTATGCGTCATTCCAGAATGACGAGAAGTAACAAGCATTCGGATTGGAAAGCGGTTTCCGCAGCCCGGTCAAGTATCTGAGTACGATTATCTGCGTATCTGTATCGCGTGATTGAAAGCTATTTCAGCAGAAGTCTGAAACGGCTTTGCATTGGAAAATGTGTGACAAAAAGAGAGGAGCCGTTTCAACGATTCCGTTGATCCCGGTTCGCTCTAGGCAAAAGGAACGAGATAGCAAAAGAAAAAGGCCCCCAAACGTCGCCGCGTGGAAGCCCTTCTCATTGGTTTAGCAGCTAGAGAATCGCAAATCCACGAATCACTGTCAAGTGTAATTAGCGTCATTTCGGCGGGTGGATTTCTTTTGCCTTGTGGAAGGTGAAAGAAAATGGAGATGCATTTGGCTTCGACGCCGTTTGGTAGTCGACCGATGACGACTGCCTTGTTGGCAGCGCAACGCAATGCCCGGCAAATGCCACAGGACCTGACGGTCGATAAGTGGCAACTGCATCGTTGGTTGTGTGAAGCAAAGACGATCTATGGTCTGAATGATCGCTCGCTGGCAGTCCTGTCAGCATTGCTGTCCTTTCATCCGGACAATCAACTCAAGGCCAATGAAGGCCTAATCGTCTTCCCATCCAACAAGCAGTTGGTGCTGCGTGCCCACGGCATGGCAGACGCAACCTTGCGCCGTCATCTTGGCGCGCTGGTCGATGCCGGTTTCATCACCCGTCAGGATAGCCCGAACGGCAAGCGTTATGCGCGTCGCACCAAAGGGGGTGAGTTGCAGATTGCCTTTGGCTTTTCGCTCGCTCCCTTGCTGTTGCGCGCAGACGAACTTGAAGCATCTGCCGAACAGGTGAAGGCGGAGAAGGCTGCATTGCGCGAGCAGCGTGAACGCTTGACCTTGCTACGTCGTGATATCGCCAAGCTGATTGAATTTGCCATGGTCGAGGAACTTTCCGGTGACTGGTCAGCCATCAATCAGCGCTTTCGGGCCATAGTCGATGCGATTCCACGCCGTGCAGAGCGTGATGAGCTTGCCTTGTTGGTCACTGCAATGGAGACACTGTCGGCTGAAATCGATAAGCTGTTGAATATTCACCAAAATACCGAAATTCTGAGCGGCAATGAGTCTCAAAATGAGCGGCAGCAAATTGAATCGAATCCAGATTCCTATTTTGAAAAGGACAGCGTTTCGCAAATCGACCAGCGCGAGATGAATATCGACAAGACGCAAGCAGAACCGACCGTAACGCTCGAAATGGTATTGCGGGCCTGCCCAGAGATTGAAGCCTATTCATCGAGCCCTATACGGCAATGGCATGAACTGATTAATGCTGCCGAGACTGTACGCAGTTTCATCGGGATTGACGCCAAGCTCTATGATTTGGCCAAAAAGACGCTAGGAAACTATAATACGGCCATCGCAATTGCCTATATTCTCCAGCGTTACGATCAAATTCGTTCAGCAGGCGGATATCTGCGTATATTGACGGAAAAGGCTGCCGAAAGCGGTTTCTCGATCAAGCCGATGATGATGGCCGCGCTGAATGCACAACGCCGCACCAATTAGATCAAATGCACGAACTGGGCTTTCGAACACAACACTGGAATTTTCTGGCCAGATTTATGGTTAACCCAATGTAAGTCTCAGTAAATCAACAAACGCTCATCGAGCTTAGACGAGACAAAAGAAAGTTATCTGGCCGTGTATTTACAGCAAAGCGCGTTGTATATATGCAGCAAACCCGTTGTGAGGAATAAGTTCACCTCAATTTCAAGGCTGGAGCACCAAGGCTGTGAGTCTGGTTATCGATTTCATCAAATATGTTTCTATCGTCTTCATCGGCCTTCTGCCGATCATGAACCCGCTCACCACCATTCCGCTCTACATGGCTTTGACCAAGCGGATGAGCAAGGAGAACAAGCAAAAGCAAGCCATAAAGGCCTGTATCTACGCATTCTCCATTCTGACGGCTTTTCTGCTGCTGGGGCAGGGGATTATCGCGCTGTTCAATATCTCGCTGCCCGGTATCCGGGTGGCAGGCGGTATCATTATCATGATACTGGCGCTGAGAATGATCTTTTCTGGTGAAGACACGTCTTCGGAGGTCAATGTCGAGCCTTCTGAGATCAAGAAGGCCGAGATCGATTATTCCTTCTCGCCGCTTGCTATGCCCAGTCTTGCTGGACCGGGATCGATTGCCGTGGTGATGAGCTTCGGGTCACAGATACCAGCGGAACACACGATCATCGGCCATATCATTGTTATAGTCGCCATTCTGTTGACGGTCGGCATTGCTTATGCAGCCCTATCGTCGGCGACTTTCATCGAGAAAATGCTTGGCGAACACGGCATGCAGGCGATCACAAAGATCATGGGCTTTCTCCTGACCTGTATTGCCGTGCAGTTTCTGGCCTCCGGCGTCCACGATTTCTATATCGAGTTTACCAAGCTGTAGGCTTTGCTCTATTCCATGGCGATGGTGTGATCGACTTCCTGCGCGATCTTCGGCTTGCGGAGCAAAAGAACGAGCGGCATCGCCATGAGCGACATCAGCATCAGTAGCTTGAAATCATCGATATAGGAGATGACCGTCGCCTGCTGCGTGATGATATTATCAAGCAGCGCGCGACCGGCAGCCGTGGTCGGGTTGAGATATTGCGAAACAATCGCGCTGTCGAAATTATGATTGAACGGCGTGACATAGGCGCTGATATCCGCGTGGTTGGCCTGAACATTTTCTGTCAGAAGCGCTGAAACCACTGAAATACCAACGCTCGATCCGATATTGCGCGAGAGATTGTACAAGCCGGTGCCGTCGCCGCGCAGATGGGCGGGGAGGGTGGAAAAGGCAATCGTGGTCAGCGGCACGAACAGGAAGCCGAGACCCGCGCCCTGAATGAAGCCGACCCGCACGATAGTCCATTGCGAAATATTGGGCGTCCAGCCGGTCATCTCATACATGGCCCAGGCCGTCAGTCCGAGACCGGTCAATAGCAGATAGCGTGAATCGACACGGCCAATCAGTTTGCCGACCAGAAACATGCAGGCCATCGTTCCCATGCCGCGCGGACCCATCACGATACCGGCAGTGGTCACCGGATAGCCCATCAGTGTCTGGAGATAAGGCGTCATCAACGCCAGCGACGCCAGATAGGTTACGCCGATAATGAAGATGAAGAGCATACTCACCGCGAAATTGCGGTCCAGAAACAGCTGCGGTTTGACGAAAGAATTCTCTGCGGTGAATGTGTGCACCACAAGCAGGTAAAGCGCTGCCGCACAAACCAGCGACTCGATGACGATTTCGCTCGATGAAAACCAGTCCATCTGCTCGCCGCGATCGAGAAACAATTGCAGCGAGGCAATGGCAAGACTGAGTAGACCGAAGCCGGTCCAGTCAAGACGCGCCATTCGATCTATCTTGGTTTCGGACACGAAGACCATGATCCCGGCGAAAGCCAGCGCACCAATTGGCACATTGATATAGAAAACCCAGCGCCAGCTCATATTGTCGGTGAGCCAGCCGCCGATGACGGGTCCGAGAACCGGCCCAACCATCACCGAAACGCCGAAAAGTGCCATGGCGGAGCCACGTTCTTCCAGCGTGTAGATATCGAGCAGAATGCCTTGCGACAGCGGCACCAGCGAAGCGCCGAACAGGCCCTGCAAAAGACGGAAACCGACAATCTGCGGCAGGGATTGCGCAAGACCGCAAAGGACGGAGGCCACAACGAAGCCCGCAATGGCCGCCAGCAGAACACGCTTGCGGCCGAATTTGGCGGCAAGAAAGCCTGACGGCGGCGTCATGATCGCAGCCGCTACGATATAGGAGGTCAGCACCCAGTTGATCTGGTCGGCGCTTGCCGAAACGCTGCCCTGAATATAGGGCAGGGCGACATTGGCAATCGTCGTATCCAGCGCCTGCATGATGACCGCGAGAATGACGCAAGCGGTGATCGCGCCGCGATGAGCGACGATAGACGCGCCGGAAATGGCGACGTTAGACATGGTTTCCACCGCCGAAAAGATTGGTAATGAAGCTCGGCAGACCGCGCGGGTGGCCGGTATCGACTTCAACATTGACGCTCATGCCGACACGCAGCGGCGGCTGACCGCTCTTATTGTCGATGCTGACACGCATGGGGATGCGCTGCACGACCTTGACCCAGTTGCCAGACGTATTCTGGGCTGGCAGCAGCGAGAAGCTGGAACCCGAAGCCGGGCTGATGCTGGCGACTTTGCCTTCCCAGCGCGCATCGGGATAGGTATCGACCGAGATCGTCACCGGCTGGCCGGGTTCGATCCCCGTCAATTCGGTTTCCTTCGGATTGGCGGTGATCCAGAGATGATCGGATGAAACCAGTGAGAATGCCTGTTGTGCGGCTTGCAGATAGGAGCCGACCTGCAGGCTGTTCACATTGGTGACGATGCCATCAAACGGCGCGCGAATGGTGGCGTCATTGAGCTGGCGCTGGGCTTCATCCACCTTGGCCTTGGCTTGCAGGTAAAGCGGGTTCTGTTCCACAGGCTGGTCAGCGTTGCCGCCAAGCTGGGCCAGCGCCGACTGGGCTTGCGCCTTGGCCACAGCAACCTTCTGCTGGGCAGCATCGAGATCGTGCTTTGCCTGATCGAATGTCGCGCGCGATGACGCGCTGGTCGCCACGAGATCCTGCTGCCGCTTGAATGTGGCCTGATAGAAAGGCAAATCGGCTTCAGCCTGCGTGATTTCGGCAAGCGATTGCTGATAGCTGGCCTGAAGACCCAATATCTGGTTGCGCACCTGGCCGAGTTCGGCCTGCGCACCTTCAAGCGCAATGGCAAAGGAATCCGGTTTCAGGCGAAACAGCACCTGACCGGCTTTGACCAGCTCGTTTTCATGCACATCAATGCCGGCAACAAGGCCCGAAACATCGGTCGAGATACCCACCATGTCGGCCTGTACATAGGCATTGTCGGTCGAAACATAGCGCCCGCCTGTGACGTAGAAATAGCCGCCGACAACAAGCGCCAGCGGCAAAAGCGAAAACATCATGCGGCGGCGCTTCAACCGGCGACGTGCGGCGATGTCGCTCGCGCTCGGCTTCAGGGTCGCGTCGATGCCGCTTTGCGGCTGCGCGGCCGGACCGGTGCTTTCGGCGTGGGTTTCCTGACGTGCTTCAGGCTCATCCCGTTCGATAGAGGCGGGATGTTTTACGATATTGGACGTATCAGTCATGATCTGTATCTTCGTTGACGATTTCAGGACTTGCGGGAGACCGGCAAGCCCGGGAGAGATTGTCTTTCATCGACAGGAGGGTCTGGATCAGCTGTTCCTGTTCCGCCTGCGAAACACCTTCAAGCGCCTCGGCCCGCGTCTGGCCGCCGAGTTCGCGCATATCTTCCAGAAGCGGCATCGCCGCCTCGCATATGTAAATCAGATGCGCACGCCGATCGGTCGGATGGGGCCGTCTTTCGACAAATCCCTGTTCGACGAGCCGGTCGAGAATGCGCGTGAGGGTTATAGCCTCCACGTCCAGCAGATCAGCCAGACTGCGTTGCATGATCCCGTCATTCTTCGAGAGGAATGCCAGCGTTTGCCACTGGGCCCGTGTCAGGCCAGTTCCGCGTGCGCGCTGTTCAAAACGTTTGCGAAGAAGGCGGGCAACATCATGCAACAGAAAACCGAGAACGCGGGTGTCCGCCACTTGTATGCCCACTTATTTATAAGCTACCTTATTATTTGCAGCTTATGACAAATGTCTTGAACATGGCAAGCGAATTGGACCGCCGGCTTGCGCCAGCGATGTCACAATCACGTGACAACTTGTTGGGAGAGGTATGTTGCCGATCAGTGCGCTGGTTGCGGCGCGACGGCTTCCAGCCACTGTGCGCGATAGGCGGCATAGGCGTTGCCGGAAGCACTGCCGTCAGGCTGATAGCTTCTACCGTGCTTTTCCTGGGGCGCAGCACCTGCTAGCAAGCCTGCGCCGGTCGCCGTACCGGTTGATCCGGCAATGGCCTCAACCTCACGTCCGGAAAAATTCGCCAGCGCTTTCAGATAAATAGCATTCTCAGAAAATGGACCTTCGACCACAATTGGTCCCTTGGCGCCCAATAGGCCAAGACAGCTCTCCGTCATCAGCGCGGCATAGATACACGCAGCCGCATAGCGTTCGGCATCGCTTGCCTGATCCGCATCGTGCCAGCGCAGATGCGTGTCAGGGAAAGGGCCGCAGCCCGGAACGGCTGAAGGCAGAGCCATAATCCCGCGATGCAGAACCTGTACGGCAAGCCTGTCGTATTCAGCAGGCGAGGGCTTTTGCAGCCCTTCGGTCATCAGATCGAATTCGCGCCCGCCCATATAGCGCGCCGAAGGCACGGCCCGTCCATAGGTATCGACATTGGCGAGCGTATCGCGCTTCGGGTCCAGCTGGTCCAGATTGCCACCAACGGCAAAACTCACCACCCATGTGCCTGTCGAAACTACCGAAAATGGGCCTTTGCGATCCATCAGATGTGCGAGCAGCGATGCGTTGGAATCGTGAATGCCGCAATGTACCGGAACGGGCGAGGGCAGTCCGATATCGGTCGCGATCTCCGGCAATAGCGGCCCTAGCGCATCGAAGGCGGAGCGCAGCGGCGGGAATTTTTCGCGAATGTTCAGTCGGTCGACAAGCGCCGAAAAAGCCGATTGCTTCGGCAGCCACAAATCCGTGTGGCAGCCAAGCGAGGTCACTTCCGATGCGGCAATGCCGGTCAGACGCCATGCCCAATATTGCGGGTAGGTGAATATGAAATGCGTGCGCGCAAAATCGGCAGGAAAGACCGTTTTCAGATAGTGAAGCTGCGCACCGAGATTGAGGCCGAGCGACAGGGTCGGCGAAAAAGTATCGCGAAAAACCGGCTTTATGGCCGCATAGGCAGCGCGGATTTCGGCTGGATATTCGAGTTCATAGTCGAGAACGGGCATTGCCAGCGTGCCGTCTTCGGCAACGAGGGCCGCCGACGCGCCATGCGTGGTGATGGAAATGGCATCGAAGCCCGGCTCTTGCGCAAATTCCGCCAGGCTTGCCAGAAAGAAGCGCCACAGCGCCTCGATATCATAATGCGGATAGGGGCCATCGCGCAGAACGGTGTTCGGCATGCGGCGCGCGGCAATTTCCTCACCGCCTGCCGCATCGATCACGACGACTTTGGCATTGGTCTTGCCGATATCGAGAATGGCGATGCGCTTCATGACATGTGAAACACTGGCTTGAGATCGACAGAAACCGGTGAATTGTCGGGGTTCGTCGCCATGATGTCGGCCATATGCGCCCACCATTTCTTCATGACGGGATGGTCGGGCAGGGCCGCCATGCCGTGTCCGGCGCTGCGCGTCAGCACGCCGAACAAAATGTTGGTTTCTTCATCGAGATAGATCGCATAGTCCGACACGCCAGCCTTGTGCAGAAGTTCGACCAGTTCGGGCCAGATCTCGTCATGGCGGCGGCGATATTCCGCTTCCATGCCCGGATTAAGCGTCATGCGAAATGCATAGCGTTCGGCCGTCATGTCGCGCGCCTCCCTTTGAACTGCCGGATCAGGATCGGCAGCGAAATGGTGACGATGAGCAGGAGGCCGATAAAGATCGACATGACGATGCCCGGCACATTGAGAAGTCCAAGCCCGAAGGTCACAAGGCCCATCACGAAAGCCGCAATCACGACGCCGACAATGGTGCCCGATCCGCCGAGGATCGATACGCCGCCCAGTACGACCATAGTGACGATTTCCAGTTCCCAGCCTTGCGCGATAGACGGGCGCGTGGAGCCGAGGCGCGAGGTCAGGCAGACGGCGGCGATGCCGCTCATCACGCCGGTCATCAGGAAGAGTACGAATTTGGTTTTTTCAACCGGAATGCCGGAAAAGCGGGCCGCGAACTCATTATTGCCGATGGCATAGATGCGGCGTCCAAAGCTGGTGGCATGCAGCAGAACGCCAAACAGCACGGCGAACAGAATGAACAGTGCGAATTCGAACGAGAAGACCCAGAACACATAGCCCTGCCCGAAATAGGCAAAGCTTTCCGGATAGCCGCCAAAGGCCTGATCGCCGAGCACGATATAGGAAATGCCGCGGAAAAGGCTCATCGTGCCGATGGTCACGACGATGGATGGCAGTTTCAGCCCGGCCACCAGTCCACCATTGATTGCGCCGCAGACAAGGCCTGTACCGATGCCGATGCAGACCAGACCCGGCGTGCCGACACCAGCCTGCGCAGCCGCACCCATCGCGGTCGAGGAAAGCGCAATGATGGCGGCGACCGAGAGGTCGATTTCACCGGAAATGATGAGCAGCGTCATCGCAAAAGCGATCAGCGCCTTTTCCGTGAAGTTGAACGTGGCGTCGGAGAGGTTCCACGCATCGAGGAAATAGGGCGAGGCGAAAGAATTCGCGATGAAGATCGCAATTGCCACGCCAAGCAGCAACATTTCCCAGCTTGCAAAGATGCGCGAGAAAGGCGTTCCGAGGCGGTCGGGAATATGACGGCGCTGGTCGTTCATGTCCGTCTGGCTCATGCCGCAACCTCCTCATAAGTCTTCGCGGCCTTGTCGCGCAGGATGATGCGTCCGCGCCGCTTTTCCTGACGTGCATTGAAAATCACCGCCAGAATAATCACGGAACCGGAGATCGCCATCTGCCAGAAGGGCGATATGTCGATGACCGGCAAAGCGTTCTTGATGACGCCGAGAAACAGCGCGCCCAGAACCGCACCGGCAACTGTGCCGATGCCACCGAGCGTCGAGATGCCGCCGATGACGCAGGCCGCAACGCTGTCGAGTTCGAAACCGGCGGCCACATCCACATAGGCGACGGCATAGCGCGACACCCAGAGATAGCCGCACAGTCCGGCAAGCGCACCCGAAAGCACAAAGGCGAAGAAGCGCGTGCGGCCAACGTCGATGCCGGTATAGACGGCGGCGGTCGGATTGCCGCCGGAAGCATAAAGGGCGCGACCGAAGAATGTTCGCGTCAGCAGCACATAGACGAGCGCGACAATCAGGATCGCCGTCCAGCCGAGGAGCGGCAGGCCGAGAAAAGGCGTGCGCGGCGTATTGAGGAAGGGCGCTGTCATCTGATGCGCATTCACCCATGCGCCGCCGGACAGCACAAAGGCCATGCCGCGATAGATGGTGAGCGTGCCAAGCGTGACGACAATCGCCGGAATATTGAGTTTCCAGACGAGAATGCCGTTGATCGCGCCCAAAACCGCACCGATGCCGATGGCAAGCACGATTAGCAGCACCAGAGGCAGGCCCGGATAGGTGGCGTTGAGCATTGCCACGGCCATGCCGGTAAAGGCGAGATTGGCAGCAACCGACAGATCGATGGATTTGGTCAGGATCACCGCCATCTGTCCAAGCGCGATGATGATCAGGATCGACGTGTCGTTGAAGATGCCTGCCAGATTGCCGACGCTGGCAAAGCCCGGCGCGCGGCTTGCAAACAGGCCCACCAGAAGCGCGATGATGACGAGGAGCAGGAGTTCCCGCTGTTTCAGCAATTGTTTCATGATCTACTCCGCAGCCTGCTCGGCATTGCCCGTGGCGGCGCGCACCAGCACTTCCGCGTCGAGGCTTGCGCGTTCGAAGACGCCTTCCATAAGGCCTTCGCGCATAACCATCACACGGTCTGACATGCCGATGATTTCCGGCAGTTCCGACGAGATCATGATGATGCTGAGCCCCTCGGCGGCGAGTTCGCTGATAAAGGCGTGAACCGCGGCCTTGGAGCCGATATCGATGCCCTTGGTCGGCTCGTCGAGAATGATGACCTTCGGATTGGTGGCGAGCCACTTGCCGATGACCACCTTTTGCTGATTACCGCCGGATAGCGTCCCGACCGGTACGGAAAGGGCGGCAGCGCGCAGGTCTAAGCGCTCGGCATATTTGCGCGCCAGCGCCAGCTCTTCCGCCATGCGCAGAAAGCCATTGCGTGAGGTGCGGGCAAGCGACGGCAGCGAAACATTCTGAAAGATCGGCAGTTGCAGCACGGCCCCGTGGCGCCCGCGTTCTTCCGGCACATAGACGATGCCATGGGCCACCGCGTCGCCGGGGCGGCGAATGCTGATCTCGCGATCTTCAAGCATCACACGGCCACGCGATGGCTTGGTGATGCCGAACAGCGATTGTGCAAACTCCGAGCGCCCGGCGCCGACAAGGCCGTAAACGCCGAGGATTTCGCCCTTGCGCAGCTCAAAGGAAATGTCGCGAAACTCGGTCGGGTGCGAATAGTTTTCAACCTTCAGCACCGGCTTGCCGATGGCGACATCCTGCTTGGGGAAAGCCTGATCGACAGACCGCCCGACCATCATCCGCACGATATCGTTCTGCCGCGTATCGGCAAGCGTACCGTGCCCGACGGCGTGCCCGTCGCGGAAAACCGCATAATTATCGGCGATTTCGTAAACTTCATCGAATTTGTGGCTGATGAACAGGATGGCTTTGCCCTGCGCTTTCAGCCGCGCCACGATGCGAAACAGGTCGTCCACTTCCTTGCGCGACAGGGCTGCGGTCGGCTCGTCCATGATGACGATGCGCGAATCCACCGACAGCGCACGGGCAATGGCGACCAGATGGCGCTGGGCGATGGACAGTTCCTTCAGCTTGATGCGGGCGTCGACCGTCGTTTCCAGCGAGGACAGCAAGGCTTGCGAACGGGCATAGACGGCCTTCCAGTTGACGAAGCCGAATTTCGTTCGCGGCGCATGGCCGAGATAGATGTTTTCGCCCACCGACAATTCGTCGAAGAGCACGGTTTCCTGATGAATGGCCGTGACGCCGTGATCGGTCGCATCCTGCGCCGTCGCCAGATGCACCGGCTTGCCGTCGATGAGGATTTCACCTTCATCGGGCTGGTAAATGCCGGTGAGGATTTTCACGAGCGTGGACTTGCCTGCGCCGTTCTCGCCGATCAGCGCGGTCACCTTACCGGGATAGAGCGCGATATTGACGTCATCGAGCGCACGCACACCGGGAAATGTCTTGGCAATGCCGCGCATTTCCAGAATGGGCTGGTCCGTCATGGCAAGCACCGTCTGCTCACCGCTGGAATCGCCGCTTGAGAGAAAAGCTGCATTCATTGCAGACACCTGAAATCGATTCTGGGGAACGGGAGGCGGCACCCGTTCAGCGAATGCCACCTCTTTTTAAAATGCGCATCGTGTCCGAAAACCGTTTCACACTTTTCGGGATGCGCTTTCCGATCAGAAGACCTTGGAGAACTGGTCGATGTTCTTCTCGTCATAGACGAAAGGATCGCTCATCGCGGCTTCGCCGTTTTCGCCGATCTTGATCTTGCCCATGCGTCCGGCATCGATTTCGGAACCCGGCTTGCCATCAGCATCACCCTTCACGAGGTGATAGGCGATCTGCGTTGCGGAGTAGCCGAGATCGATCGGGTTCCAGATGGCGAATTCCTTGGTCGCGCCGGACTTGATGGCGCCAGCCATTTCGGACGGCAGGCCGAGGCCCGTCACATAGACATCGCCGATCTTGCCAGCATCTTTCACGGCCTGCGAAGCGGCCAGAACGCCCACGGTGGTTGGCGCCACGATGACCTTGACGTTCGGGTTCGACTTCAGGAGGCCCTGTGCTTCACGATAGCTCTTGTCGGCCAGATCGTCGCCATAGACGGTCGTGACCAGATTGAGGCCTGGGAAGTCCTTGAGCTGCTTCTTCATCTCGCCGATCCAGATATTCTGGTTGGTCGAGGTGGTGGTGGCGGACAGGATCGCGAAATCGCCCTTGCCGTCCGGCAGGTGATCGGCTGCAAGCTTCAGGCACATCTTGCCAATCAGCTCATTGGACGATGGGTTGAGATGCACGATACGGCCAGCCGGAGCCACACCCGAATCCCACGAAATCACCTTAATGCCGCGCTGGGCAGCTTTTTTCAGCGCCGGTACGACCGCATCCGGGTCATTGGCGGAAATGGCGATGGCGTTGACACCCTGGGCAATCAGCGAATTGATGACTTCAATCTGGCCTTCGGCGGTTGTGGTGGTCGGGCCGGTATAGATGACCTCGACGCCGCCAAGTTCCTTGGCGGCTTCCTGCGCACCCTTGTTGGCGGCTTCAAAGAAGCCATTGCCGAGCGACTTCGCGACGAGTGCGATCTTGATGTCGGCGGCCTGTGCCTGACTTGCCATGAAGGCGACAGCCAGTGCGGTGCCGAGTGCGAGTTTCTTGAAAAGCTTCATGTCTCATTCCTCCCAGTATAAAGACATATGTTTCACGATGATCCCGGCATTGACCGGAATGATAATAGAGTTGGCTCAGGCAACCTCGGCGGAATCCCCCTGTTCGCCGCCCTTGCCGGCATTTGCGGAAACCTGCGCTACAATCAGCCGGATACCCGCATTTTCGACCATCCGCCGCGCCTCATCGGAAATGCCGTCATCGGTGATCAGCGTGCTGACACGGTCGAGCGGGCAAAGGATGAGGCTGGAACGGCGGGTGAATTTCGATGAATCGACCATCAGGACAAGTTCGTCCGCCTGGCCCATCAGTTTCTGTTCGCTCTGGATGATCAGCGCGTCGGATTCCATCACGCCGAGCGGGCTGACACCCTGACAGCCCATGAACATGCGCCGACCGTAAAAATTACGGATGACGTCATTGTCGAAAGGCGAAAGGATCAGGCTCTGGTCGCGATAGATCGCGCCGCCGGGCACGATCACCGTGCTTTTCGACTGCCGCAACAGATGTTCGGCAATGGCGAAGGAGTTGGTCAGAACCTGAAGGCGGCGCGCCGTCAGATAATGCACCATCTGGAATGTCGTGGAGCCGCCATTGATGATGATGCTGTCGCCTTCATCGCAAAGCGCCACAGCTTCGCGGGCGATGGCGCGCTTGCGATCACCATTTTCGGATTCGGAAACCTTGAACGGACGCCCCGCCAGACTGCCGAACTGCGGCGGATGGATGGCTTCGGCCCCACCGCGCACGCGCTTGATGCGGCCCTGCATATGCAACGATGCGATATCGCGCCGAAGGGTCGCTTCCGACGCCTCCGTCAATTCCACCAGATCCTGAATGGTGATCACCGGTTTCTCCTGAACAGCGCTCAGGATGATGCGGTGGCGCTCTCTTTCGTGCATGGCTCCTCCTGCTTCCATCTATTCTCATATTGCTGGCGCATGTCAATCACAAACAATCAATAATTCGCACATGCGTGAAATATTTGATTGGTTATGATTGTTTATGATTGACAGTATTTCGTTTCATGCGTCATATCTGCCGCCAACATGATCGCTCGCGCATGGGAAGGATATGCGCGCTGCGATTGGCCATAACCTGGCATAACTGACTTGGGAGGATGATATGGTGGTCAGCAATCGGCTGCTCGATAATCGCTGGGACGACGCCAAGGCGGCAACGCTGGATGAGCCGGGAAAGCTGCTTTACCGCTCCAATCTGCTCGGGTCTGACAAGCGCATCACCAATTACGGCGGCGGCAACACCTCTGCCAAGGTCGAGGAAATTGATCCGCTGACTGGCGAAAAGGTTCAGGTTCTCTGGGTCAAGGGTTCGGGCGGCGATGTCGGCACCATCAAGCTCGATGGTTTTGCCACGCTTTATCAGGACAAGCTCGATGCGCTGAAGGGCATCTATAAGGGCGTTGAGGATGAGGACCGCATGGTCGGCTTCCTGCCGCACTGCACCTTCAACCTCAATCCGCGCGCTGCATCCATCGATACGCCGCTGCATGGTTTCGTCGCTTTCAGCCATGTCGATCACATGCATCCCGATGCGATCATTGCGATTGCTGCCTCGAGGAATTCCCGCGAGCTGACGGCCGAGATTTTCGGTGACGACATTGGCTGGCTACCATGGCGCCGTCCGGGTTTCCAGCTCGGTCTCGATCTCGAAGCTTTCGTCAAGGCGCATCCGCAGGCCAAGGGCGTAGTCCTTGAAAGTCATGGGCTTTTCACCTGGGCCAATGATGCGAAGACCTGCTACGAAACCACGCTCGCTATCATCAACAAGGCCATTGAATGGCTGGACCGGAAGACGGCGGGCAAAGCCGCTTTCGGCGGTGCTGTCACACAAAGCCTGGCTGCTGCGGAGCGTCGCGCCATTGCAGCGCGTCTGATGCCGGAAATTCGTGGGCTCATCGGTAAGGAAGAGCGCAAGCTCGGCCATTTCGATGATCAGGATGCGGTGCTGGAATTCGTGAATGCGAAGGAATTGCGCCCGCTGGCCGCTTTGGGCACGTCCTGCCCGGATCATTTCCTGCGTACCAAAATCCGCCCGCTGGTCGTCAATTTCGATCCAACCAAGCCGGATGTCGATGCTATCGTTGCCGGGCTTGAAGATGCGCTGGAAGCCTATCGCGCCGATTACAAGCGTTATTATGAGGCCTGCAAGCACGACAATTCGCCGAAGATGCGCGATCCCAACCCGGTGATTTTTCTGATCCCAGGCGTCGGCATGCTGTCTTTTGCCCGCGACAAGGCGACGGCGCGCATCGCTGGCGAATTCTATGTCAATGCAATCAACGTCATGCGTGGCGCATCCGCAGTGTCCGAATATCAGGGCCTACCGGAACAGGAAGCCTTCGATATTGAGTATTGGCTGCTCGAGGAAGCCAAGTTGCAGCGCATGCCGAAGCCGAAAAGCCTTGCCGGGCGCATTGCGCTTATCACGGGCGGCGCTGGCGGTATCGGCTATGCCACCGCCGAGCGGCTGGCGGGCGAGGGCGCTTGCGTGGTTCTGGCGGATATTGACGCAGAATCGCTCAAATCCGCTCACGCCAATCTGTCAAAGCGTTATGGCGCCGATCAGGTTCGCAGCGTCGAGTTGAACGTGACCGATGAAAAGGGCGTCGCAAACGCCTTTGTCGAAGCCAGCGTCGAGCTGGGCGGCATCGACATTCTGGTCTCCAATGCAGGCATCGCGTCATCGGCTCCGGTCGAAGCGACCGAATTGTCGATGTGGAACCGCAATATCGACATTCTGGCGACCGGCTATTTCCTCGTGTCGCGGGAGGCCTTCCGCCTGTTCCGCCGCCAGAAGATCGGCGGCAATGTGGTGTTTGTCGCTTCCAAGAATGGTCTGGCCGCTTCACCCAATGCGTCCGCCTATTGCACGGCCAAGGCTGCTGAAATCCATCTGGCCCGTTGTCTGGCGCTGGAAGGTGCTGATGCTGGCATCCGCGTCAATGTGGTCAATCCTGATGCGGTTTTGCGCGGCTCCAAGATCTGGGACGGCGAGTGGCGTGAACAGCGCGCGGCATCCTCCAAGATCGATGTTTCGGAACTGGAGGAGCATTATCGCAAGCGGTCGCTGCTGAAGCTCAATGTCCTGCCGGAAGATATCGCCGAGGCGATCTATTTCCTCGCCAGCGACGCTTCGGCAAAATCCACCGGCAACATCATCAATGTCGATGCCGGGAACCAGCAGAGTTTCCCACGTTGACCCTATAATCTGGAATGTTCTGGGAGGAACCATGTCCGATCAACGTATTTCGGCGGATTTCATCGCCGAGCATAATTCCGGTTTCGAAAAGGCGCTGAATAGCGATTATCAGGCGCTGGGCGCGCAGCTGGCACGTCGCGGCATCGAGATCGATACCGTCACCGACAAGGTGGCAAGCTACTTCGTCGCGGTGCCTTCCTGGGGTACCGGCACGGGCGGCACTCGTTTTGGTCGCTTTCCGGGCGGCGGCGAGCCGCGTGGCATTTTCGACAAGCTGGACGATTGCGCCGTCATCAACGAGCTTTCGCGCGCAACGCCGAATGTCTCGCTGCATATTCCGTGGGACAAGGCAGACCCGAAAAAGCTGAAAGCCCACGCCGCAGCGCTCGGCCTCGGCTTCGACGCCATGAACTCCAACACGTTTTCGGACGCTGCCGATCAGAAACTGTCCTACAAATACGGATCGCTCACCCATGTCGATGCGGCGGTGCGGGCGCAGGCTGTCGAGCATAATCTCGAATGTATCGAAATCGGCAATGCCATCGGCTCCAAGGCGCTGACGGTCTGGCTCGGCGACGGCTCCAATTTCCCCGGCCAGCAGAATTTCACCCGTGCTTTCGAGCGCTATCTCGCTTCAATGGGCGAAATCTACAAAGCGCTGCCCGATGACTGGCGCTTGTTCTCCGAGCACAAAATGTATGAACCGGCCTTCTATTCGACGGTGGTACAAGACTGGGGTACAAACTATCTCATCGCCTCGACGCTTGGTCCCAAGGCGCAATGTCTGGTCGATCTCGGTCACCATGCGCCCAACACCAATATCGAAATGATCGTGGCGCGGTTGATGCAGTTCGGCAAACTCGGCGGTTTCCATTTCAATGACAGCAAATATGGCGATGACGATCTCGATGCCGGTTCCATCGATCCCTATCGCCTGTTTCTGGTGTTCAATGAGCTGGTCGATGCCGAATATCGCGGCGTGAAGGACTTTAATCCGGCGCATATGATCGACCAGTCGCACAATGTGACCGATCCGCTGGAGAGCCTCATTTCGTCGGCAAATGAAATCCGCCGCGCTTATGCGCAGGCGCTGCTGGTGGACCGCGAGGCGCTGGAAACCTATCAGCAGGAAAACGATGCACTGATGGCATCAGACACGCTGAAACGCGCCTATCGCACCGATGTGGAGCCGATCTTGGCCGAAGCGCGTCGACGCACCGGCGGGGCGATCGAGCCGATTGCCGCCTATCGCGCCAGCGGCTATCGCCAGAAGGTCGCAGCGGAACGCCCGGAAAGCAAAAGCGACAGCGGCGCTTTCAACTGACACACTGACTGACGTGAAATACAGTGCCGACGAAGTTTTCTTCGTCGGCACTGGTCTTTTATACCCGGCCGTAAATATCGTCGAAACGCACGATATCGTCTTCGCCGAGATATTCGCCGCTCTGCACTTCGATCAGAACCAAGGGCAGAATGCCCGGATTTTCCAGACGGTGCTTGAAGCCGCAGGGGATATAGGTCGACTGGTTGTTGGTCAGCAGAATTTCCCGGTCGCCATTGGTCACCTTGGCCGTACCGGACACCACGATCCAGTGTTCAGAACGGTGATGATGCGCCTGTAGGCTCAGGCGTCGTCCGGGCTTCACCTCAATGCGCTTGATCTTGAAGCCGTCGCCTTCTTCCAGCACGGTATAGGTGCCCCACGGACGATGTGCGGTGCGGTGCAGCTTGGCGGCTTCGTGGCCATCGGCGCGCAGGCGGTTGAAAACCTTGCGCACATCCTGCGCCTTGTCGCGATGGGCGACAAGCAGCGCGTCCGGCGTATCGACGACCAGAAGGTCGTGCACGCCGACAAGGCTGACCAGTCGGGTTTCCGACAGGACAAAACTGTTGGTCGTGTCTTCCAGAACGGTCTCGCCGCGCAGGCGGTTGCCATCGGCATCCGGATTTATCAGGTCGGCCATAGCGGCCCAGGAACCGATATCCGACCAACCGCATGAAACGGGAATGCAGGCAATATTGTCGGCCTTTTCCATGATGGCATAATCGATGGAAATGGCCGGTGTCGCCGCAAAATCTTCTTTCGGAATCTCGATAGTCGTGGTGTCGCCATTGACGCCGCGGCGCGCATGTTCGAGCGAAGCCTGCACGCCGTTAAAAATCTCCGGCGCGTGGGCGCGCATCGCTTCCAGCATAGTTCGCGCGGTAAAGCAGAACATGCCCGAATTCCAGAAATAGCGTCCGCTCTCGACATAGGCCTGCGCGGTTTCCGCATCGGGCTTCTCGACAAAGCGTAGAACGTCCACGCCATCCGCCTCGATATAGCCAAAACCCGTTTCCGGATGATCGGGCACAATGCCGAATGTCACGATGCGACCGGTTTCGGCAAGCTGCCGCGCCTTTTGAACCGCTTCCGCAAAGGCGGGTTCGTCTTCGATCAGGTGGTCGGCAGGCATCACCAGAAGCGTGGCGTCCGGGCCGTAGGCCGCGGCGGCATGCATGGCCGCAAGTGCCACCGCAGGCGCGGTATCGCGACCCAAGGGTTCCAGCAGAAAGGCATTATCGGTCTTGGGCGCCTTGGCGTCCGCATAGGCGTCGAGCGTCAGAAACAGAAAATCGCGATTGGTGACGGTCAGGATGTGATCGACGCCTTCAAGCCGTGCCGCCCGGTTATAGGTCTTGCCGATCAACGTACTGCCGTCTGGCAGTTCGATGAAGGGCTTCGGGTGGGCATCGCGCGAAAGCGGCCAGAGCCTTGAACCGGAACCGCCGCTGATGATGACAGGAATAAAGCTCATTGCTCAGGCATCCTTTGTTGCGTTGCGGGCGATATCGAGGCCCATGGCCAGAAGTTCAATGGCCTGGTTTTCATTGGCCGCTTCCACATAACAGCGTAATTCCGGTGCATTGCCGGAAGCGCGATAGTGGACGGCATTGCCGGAATGGAAGAACAGTTTGACGCCGTCAATAGCCTCAGACCGGATGATCGCATCCGTTGCCGGAAACAGCGCCTTGCGCCCGGCTTCATCCTTGAGGATGGCGAGAAACGCGCCGCTCTTTTCCTGCGGGACGTTCTGCAAACGGTCGCTAAGCGCGATGCGGAAGTTGAAAGCCGCGCCGATATCCGCAAGCGGCTTGCCCTGCTCTTTGATCATGCTCAGGCAGGCGAGGATCGGCAGCAGCGCATCGCGGGTCGGCAGTGCGGAAAGCGTGTGGCCATTGCGGGTGCTGTCGCTGCCCAAAAGCACGCCGCCATTGGCTTCGAAGCCGACGACAATCTTTGCGCCCTCGGCCTTGGCGCGTGCCATGCCTTCGATGACATAAGGAGAACCGACGCGGGTTCTGACAACGCGGTCGAAACGCCCGCATTCTTCCAGCGCTGCATTGGAGGTCACCGGCGTGACGATGGCGTCCGCGCCGATCCAGCTCGCGGTAATTGCGCCGACGAGATCACCACGTACAAACTGGCCCCGCGCATCGGCAATCAAAGGTCGGTCCGCATCGCCATCCGTGGAAACGATGGCATCAAGGCAGTTTTCCTTGGCCCACTGGTCGAGAAGCCGGATATCTTCCGGGCGTAATGCCTCGGTATCCACCGGCACGAAAAAGTCGGAGCGCCCAAGCGCGAGGGTTTCCGCGCCAAGCGCAGTCAGAATATCCGTTATAACATCGCGGGCGACAGACGAGTGCTGGTAGACGCCGACGCGCAGGCCCTTGAGGACGCCGCGCCCCAGATAATCGATATAACGTTTCTCATAGGCGCTGGTCGCTGTGGCGCTTTCCGCGATGTTGCCGGAGTGCCTTGCGGTGAGGTCGGCGGGCAGGGCGGCATAGGCCGCACTGATCGCCTGCTCGTCGTTCTTGTCGATTTCGCCGTCAGCGCGATAAAACTTCAAACCATTGCGATCATCGGGGATATGGCTTCCTGTGACCATGATGGAAGGTGCACCTTTCGCCATGGCATGGAAGCTGAGCGCCGGGGTGGGCAACACACCGCAACTGACCGGCGTAAAGCCGCCGTCTTCTATAGCCGCCATGCAAAGGGCGGCAATGTCGGGGCTGGATGGGCGGAGGTCCCGTCCGACGAAGACCTCCGCTCCATTTTTCAGCTTGCGGCTTTCGGCGAGCATGCGCACGAAGGCGAGCGAATAAGCATAGGCGGGCAAGCCGTTCAGCTCGTCCGCCAATCCCCTGAGACCACTGGTGCCGAATTTAAGGGAACTGCCACTCATGCCTTCACTCTGCCTTCTTGCGAAACTGCACCATCAGGGATGGCCAGATATCTTATAACCTTATTTCGATACAGGACCGATCCCTTCAATGGTGCAAGATGTGCATCCTATTGCGGGTGATAATCCTTATAGGCGGGCAAATTCAAATCGTTAAGGCTATCTGCGTTAACGACCGCCCGTGCGACAGCATCCGCCATGACGGTTGCAGCGATTGCGCCGATGGCGGTCACGTCCGCTTCCACATCCTTGGCTTTGCCGGTCGAGAGCGCGAAAATCGTGTCGCCGTCCCACATGGTGTGGATAGGGTTGATGGTGCGTGCAAAGCCGTCATGAGCCATGCCTGCGATCTTTTTCAGTTCAGCCTTGTTGAACGGCACATTGGTGGCAATCGCCCCGATGGTCGTGTTGGCGCCACCGGATTTGACCACGCCGTGGCCCTGCATGATGGCCTGCATCGTATTGCGGAAACCCTTGCCGTCTTCGCTGCGCGCACCGGCCAGGATCTGGCGCGAGTTGGGCGCATAGACATCGCCAACCGCATTGACGGCGACGATTGCGCCTACCACGATTTCCGTGCCGGGCACCTTGTAGCTTGCCGTGCCGAGGCCGCCCTTCATGGCGAAATCTTTGCCGAACATCTTGCCGACCGTCGCGCCAGCGCCAGCGCCGATATTGCCTTCGCCGGAAGCTTCCGCCTTGGCCGCCTTGCAGGCGAGATAGCCGGCTTCCTCATCGGGGCGGATCGAAAAATCGCCGACGCCGAGATCCATCAGGATCGCTGCGGGCACGATGGGCACCACGCCGTTGCCGATCTTGAAGCCCAGCTTGTTTTCTTCCAGATAGCGCATCACGCCGGTTGCGGCGCTAAGGCCATAGGCGCTGCCGCCGGACAGCAGAATAGCCTGCACCTGCTGCACATAATTGATGGGATCGAGAAGGTCGGTCTCGCGGGTGCCGGGCGCGGAGCCGCGCACATCGACGCCAGCCGAGGCGCCTTCTTCACACAAAAGGACGGTACAGCCGGTGGGGCGCTTGGTCAGTGTGTGATGGCCGAGCTTGATCCCCGGTACATCCGAAATGCTTCCGCCCATAAGTTCCAGCATGCTCTTTCCTCCCGTGCTCGCTGCCGCTGCCGCGCTAACGACAAAGGGCATTGCTCCCAGCCCTGCAAGCGATTTGCCGAATGTTCTGCGATCCATAAACAGTTTTCTCCTCCATCTGACGCTTCACTCCGAAAGCGCATTTTTTTCGCGTGCGCGCCGCTGGCGCAGCACATCCGCCACGAAGTTGCGCGACAGGGCGTGGTAGAGCGGCTCATTGGAAATAAGCCGCGCCGTACCGTAACCGAGCATCGAGGCGCACATCAGCGGAATGACATTGTTATGATTGCCGGTCATTTCGAGAATGATGACGAAAGCGGTCATCGGCGCCTGAACGACGCCGGCAAAATAACCGGCCATGCCGAGCACGGCGGCGAGGCTCGCGCTGGTGCCGAGCACAAGGCCGATTGTGCTGCCAAGTCCTGCGCCGACCGAGAGCGATGGCGCGAAAATACCGCCCGGAATGCCTGATATCATCGAGAGCAGACCGGCAACGAATTTTTCAACGAAGTAGAATGGCGGCAACGCCAATCCCTCGACCGCGCTGCGAGCCTGATCATAGCCGGTGCCGAAAGTCGAACCGCCCGAAGCGATGCCGATGATCGCAACCAATAGCCCGCAAATGCCGGCAAACAACACTGCGTTGCGCAGCGGAACTTTCTGCACATGGCGGCGCACGCGACGTCCGAGATCGAGCGCCAGCGCGCTGAAAGCCGCGCCGAAAGCGCCGCCGATCACGCCACAGGCGACCACCAGAACCCAGTCCTTGCCGGTCGTGGCCGTGATGGTTGTCATGCCGAAATAATTGTAGTTGCCGACCAGACCGAGCGAGGCGAGACCGGCTAGAATGACCGCCGACAGCACCAGTCCGTTGGTACGCGCCGCATAAGCGCGGCCCATTTCCTCAATCGCGAAAACAATCCCGGCAAGCGGCGTGTTGAAGGCCGCAGCGATACCGGCGGCTGATCCGGCGAGGATCAATCCGCGCGCCTGTTCCATGCCGCCGATCCGCGCCGATTGCAGCATGATCGACGCGCCGATCTGCACGGTGGGGCCTTCGCGCCCGATGGATGCACCGCAAAACAGGCCCACGACAGTGAGCACGATCTTGCCGATGGCAATCCGGATCGACAGAAGCATCGAGCGATCCTGATGGTCGTCGAGATGCCGCGCAGCGATGGCTTGCGGGATACCGCTGCCGCCGGAATTCGGGAACCAGGCGATGGCGATCCACGAACAGGCCATGAAGCCGAGCGGCGTGATGACAAGCGGTAGCCAGGCGCGCCAGAAGCTGCCCCCGGTGCCATCTGTCAGCGCCTTGAACCAGTTTTGTGCAATGTCGGCCGCCTCTGCAAAGCCGACGCTGATAATCCCGATGGCAAGCGCGCCGCACCAGAAAACGAGCCGCGGTTTCCAGAGTCGTGGCGACATCCACATCACTCTGGAACGACGGATCAATCGAACGCGCTTATACGACTTTCGCATTGTCTCCCCTCGGGGTGGGATTGAAATCGATTTGTGGTCTATCACGCTAATTCTTAGCGGTAACTGAAACTTGTAAGCAAAAGGCTTTCCATTTGGTCATAACCGTGTTACCAGCCGGTGCCAATTCAACCAAGTAAACCCTGATTGTCGCTGCTCCCGGACATATCCCGGAGAGGCGGCTTTTCTTATTCAAAGGAATTGGCAATGGCTAAAATCGTGGAATCGCCCACCGGTGCTCTCGCTCTCACATTTGACGATGTGCTTTTGCAGCCGGGCCATTCCGAAGTCATGCCGGGTCAGGTCGACCTGCGCACCCGCATCGCCAAGGATATCGAACTCAACCTGCCGCTTCTCTCCGCCGCCATGGACACGGTGACGGAATCGCGTCTCGCCATCGCCATGGCGCAGGCAGGCGGCATCGGCGTCATCCACCGCAATCTCACCCCGGAACGTCAGGCCGAAGAAGTTCGTCAGGTCAAGAAGTTCGAATCCGGCATGGTCGTCAATCCGGTGACCATCGGCCCGGATGCAACGCTGGCCGATGCGCAGGCGCTGATGAAGGCGCATGGCATTTCCGGCATTCCGGTCGTTGAAAACGCCACCAAGGGTCCGGGCCGTCTCGTCGGCATCCTGACCAACCGCGACGTGCGTTTCGCGTCGGACCCGGCACAGAAGATCCACGAACTGATGACCCGCGAAAACCTCATCACGGTTCGTGAGAATGTCAATCAGGACGAAGCCAAGCGCCTTCTGCACGCACATCGTATCGAAAAGCTGCTCGTCGTTGACGACAAAGGCCGCTGCGTCGGTCTTGTCACCGTCAAGGATATCGAAAAGTCGCAGCTCAACCCGAATGCCGCCAAGGATGCGCAGGGCCGTCTGCGCGCCGCTGCCGCCACGAGCGTTGGCGAAGACGGTTATGAACGCGCCGAACGCCTGATCGAAGCAGGCGTCGATCTTCTGGTTGTCGATACGGCGCATGGTCATTCGCAGCGTGTTCTCGATGCCGTCGCCCGCATCAAGAAGGCCTATCCGAATGTCGCCATTCTGGCTGGCAATGTCGCCACCGCAGGCGGCACGCAGGCATTGATCGATGCTGGCGCGGATGCCGTCAAGGTCGGTATCGGACCGGGCTCGATCTGCACCACGCGTATCGTTGCAGGTGTTGGCGTGCCGCAGCTTTCGGCCATCATGTCGGCAGTTGAAGTAGCCCACAAGCAGAACATTCCGGTCATCGCCGATGGCGGCATCAAGTTCTCGGGCGATTTTGCCAAGGCGCTTGCTGCCGGTGCTGTCGCTGCCATGGCTGGTTCGCTTCTGGCCGGTACGGAAGAAAGCCCGGGCGAGGTCTATCTGCATCAGGGCCGTTCGTTCAAATCCTATCGCGGTATGGGTTCGGTTGGCGCTATGGCGCGCGGTTCGGCAGACCGTTACTTCCAGGCGGAAGTGCGTGACGAACTGAAGCTCGTGCCGGAAGGCATCGAAGGTCAGGTTGCCTACAAGGGTCCGATCTCGGCTGTGCTGCACCAGCTCGCTGGCGGCTTGCGCGCCTCGATGGGCTATGTCGGCGCCAAGACGCTGGAAGAGTTCCGCGAAAAGGCAACCTTCGTGCGCATTTCCAATGCGGGCCTGCGTGAAAGCCATTCGCATGGCGTCGCCATCACCCGTGAAAGCCCGAACTATCCGGGCGGCATGTAAGATAAATTCGCTTCAATTGAAGCCGATGAAAGCCGGAGCCTCGTGCTCCGGCTTTTGTTTTGATTTGGCGATTGCCTTTTGCCTGTAAGGAAGGCTATGCCGTGAAAGCTAATTATTAAGGAGAAGCAATGCGGCTTGGTGGACGCCTGCAGGCGGCAATCGAGGTTCTGGGCGATATCGAAGCAGGCAAACGCCCGGCTTCCGATGTGCTGAAGGACTGGGGTTCCGCTCATCGTTTCGCAGGCGCGGGCGACCGCGCGGTGATCGGCAACATCGTCTATGACGCACTGCGCCGCAAGCTCTCCATCGCATGGCGCATGGACGCCGACGATGCGCGCGCGCTGGCCTTTGGCGCTTTGCTGGCCGATGGCGGCATGGATATTGCAGCCATCGACGCGGCACTGGATGGCGACAAGTTCGCGCCCGAAACGCTGGAACAGGCACGCCGCATCGCATGGGAAAACCGCGATACCGCTGCCGCACCCGATTATGTTCAGGCCGATGTGCCGGAATGGTGCGCCGCTTCGCTTCAGGAGCTTTTCGGTGAACGCTGGGTCGAGGAAGGCAAGGCGCTTGCCACCCGCCCGCCGGTCGATCTGCGCGTCAACAGCCTGAAAGCGAAGCCTGAACAGACGCTCACAGCCCTGGAAAAGGCTGGTGCGGCTCCCGCACCATTTCTGGCGCAGGCATTGCGCATTCCGCCGATTGAAGCGCTGGGTCGTCATCCGAATGTGCAGGGCGAACAGGCCTTTCTCGATGGCTGGTTCGAAGTGCAGGATTTGGGTTCACAGCTCGCTGCACTTTTTGCCGGAGCCAAACCCGGCGAGCAGGTTCTCGATTATTGCGCCGGTGCGGGCGGCAAGACGCTGGCACTAGCGGCAGCCATGCAGAACAAGGGTCAGGTGCACGCCTATGATGCGGAGCGTGCGCGCCTTTCGCCCATGCATGAGCGGTTGCAGCGGGCTGGCGTGCGCAACACGCAGGTGCATGGCAATCTGGATGCGCTTGACCCGCTTACGGGTCATATGGACCTTGTGCTGACCGATGCACCTTGCACCGGCTCCGGCACATGGCGGCGCAGGCCGGATGCGAAATGGCGTCTCAACGACCAGCAGCTCGAACGTCGGGTTCAGGACCAGCACGAAGTGCTCGAATCGGCCAAACATTATGTGAAGCCGGGCGGGCGTCTGGCCTATGTCACCTGTTCGCTGTTTGCAAAAGAAAACACGCGGCAGGTTGCGCGCTTTCTGGCCGACAATCCCGATTTCACGGAAATGCCCGCGCAAGCGTTGTGGCAGTCGGTTGTGACGGATGCCGATGGCTCAGAACCGGTATTTCCATCGCATGGCGGTGTGTTTTCCCCATTGTCCACCGGCACGGACGGGTTTTATGTAAGTGTGATGAAGAAAGCTTCTTAAATCGGGGAATAAATGTCAGCGCATCGCATAGCCGAACCGGATTTCAAGGAACGCGTCGAGGAGAGTTTCGGGCGGCAGGCCGCCATGAAACTGATCGGCGCAGAACTGACGCGATGCGAACCCGGAATTGTCGAAGTGGAAATGCCGTTCCGGGAGGAACTCACCCAGCAGCACGGCATTCTGCATGCGGGCATGATTTCCGCCGCACTCGATTCTGCCTGCGGCTATGCGGCGCTGACGCTGATGCCCGCCGAGGCGGCGGTGCTGACTATCGAATTCAAGGTCAATCTGCTGGCGCCCGGCAAGGGCGAACGCTTCCTGTTTCGCGGCGAGGTCACCAAGCCCGGCCGCACGATCATGGTTAGCGACGGGCAGGCTTTTGCCGTAACCGATACGGAAGTTCGTCTCATTGCCACAATGACAGGCACGATGATGGTCGTGCAGGATCGCAAAGGTTTGCAAGGATAGGGCTACAGGGATGTTGAAGACCGTTGCCGGAAGACGCCTGCTTTATGTGATGGCTGCCGACGCCGAATATGGGCGTCATCTGGCCAAGCTCTTCGATCCGCTGATGATCGGCGTCGGCCCGGTTGAGGCGGCGATCAACCTCTCCCGTGCATTGTTCCGCATGGAACGTGACGGCGAGCAGCCCGATCTCGTGGTCTCGCTCGGCTCGGCGGGTTCCGCGAAACTGCCGCAGGCGGAAGTGTTTCAGGTTTCCTCGGTTTCCTATCGCGACATGGACGCTTCGCCGCTTGGTTTCGAGAAGGGACTGACGCCATTTCTCGATCTGCCGAAGATGATCAAGCTGCCTTATCAGGTGGAAGGCCTCGCCAGCGCAACGCTGTCGACTGGCGCCAATGTGGTGTCCGGCAAGGTCTATGAAACCATCGACGCGGATATGGTGGATATGGAAACATTCGCCTGCCTGCGCGCCTGCCAGATTCATGGCGTGCCCTTATATGGTCTGCGCGGTATTTCCGATGGTGCGGACGAGCTGCATCATGTCGGCGACTGGACGCAATATCTGCATGTCATCGACGAGAAAATGGCTGTTGCGGTGGAAGAACTGGAAGCGGCGATTGCCGGTGGACTTTTGCCACCTCCTGACAATGGTGTGTCAGGATAGGCCTCATTCCTGTCACTGCGCTGTTGAGGGAAGCGCATATAATCCGTATATGCCCACCACATAAACATTGCATCCTCACCACTTTTTAAATAGATGCTGCACATGAGCACCACGGCACATCCTGACACAATCCTGATCATCGACTTTGGCAGCCAGGTCACGCAGCTGATTGCGCGACGTGTACGCGAAGCCAATGTCTATTGCGAAATCGTCCCGTTCCAGTCTGCGGAAGAGGCATTCAAGCGGTTGAAGCCGAAAGGCGTCATCCTCTCGGGCAGCCCGCATTCGACGACCGACATCGGCTCGCCGCGCGCGCCGCAGGCGGTCTTCGACCAGGGCATTCCGGTTCTTGGCATCTGCTACGGCGAACAGACCATGTGCGCCCAGCTGGGCGGCAAGGTTGAAAGCGGCCATGACCGCGAATTCGGTCGCGCCTTCCTCGACGTGCAGGAAGACAGCCCGCTTTTCGCTGGCATCTGGGCCAAGGGCACCCGCCATCAGGTCTGGATGAGCCATGGTGACCGCGTCACCTCGCTTCCTGACGGTTTCACCATCATCGGCACCTCGCCGAACGCACCTTTCGCGGCCATCGCCGATGAAAAGCGCAAATATTACGGCGTGCAGTTCCACCCGGAAGTCGTACATACGCCGGACGGCGCGAAGCTGTTGCAGAACTTCGTTCATCGCATTGTCGGCGTAAAGCCGGGCTGGACGATGGGCGCCTATCGTGAACAGGCCGTCGAGGCAATCCGCAAGCAGGTTGGCAGCGGCAAGGTTATCTGCGCGCTTTCCGGCGGTGTGGATTCGTCTGTTGCAGCGCTTCTGGCGCATGAAGCCATTGGCGACCAGCTGACCTGCATTCTTGTCGATCATGGTCTGATGCGCAAAAATGAAGCGCAACAGGTCGTGGAAATGTTCCGCGAACATTATAACCTTCCGCTGATCCTCGTGGATGCAGCCGACCGTTTCATCGGCGAGCTGGAAGGCGAAAGCGATCCGGAAAAGAAGCGCAAGACGATTGGCCGTCTCTTCATCGAAGTGTTCGAAGAAGAAGCCAAGAAGCTCGGCGGCGCGGATTTCCTCGTGCAGGGCACGCTTTATCCGGACGTCATCGAAAGCGTTTCGTTCACCGGCGGCCCTTCGGTCACGATCAAATCGCACCACAATGTGGGCGGTCTGCCCGAGCGCATGAAGATGCAGCTCGTTGAGCCGCTGCGCGAATTGTTCAAGGACGAAGTGCGTATGCTCGGCAAGGAACTCGGCCTGCCGGACAGCTTCATTGGCCGTCACCCGTTCCCGGGTCCGGGCCTTGCCATCCGCTGCCCGGGCGGCATCACCCGCGACAAGCTGGAAATCCTGCGCGAAGCCGATGCGATCTATCTCGACGAAATCCGCAAGGCTGGCCTCTATGATGCCATCTGGCAGGCTTTCGCCGTTCTGCTGCCGGTTCAGACCGTGGGCGTGATGGGCGATGGCCGCACCTACGAATTCGTCTGCGCACTGCGCGCGGTGACTTCGGTTGACGGCATGACGGCGGATTTCTACCACTACGACATGAACTTCCTTGGCAATGCGGCCACCCGCATCATCAACGAAGTCCGCGGCATCAACCGCGTCGTCTACGACGTGACCTCGAAGCCGCCCGGCACCATCGAGTGGGAATAATCCCGCAATAGTCCAAAACAAAACCGCCGGAGTTTTGAACTCCGGCGGTTTTGTTTTAATGGGCATAGAGCACATCCCGAAAAGTGTCAGCGGTTTTCGGATAAGATGTGCTCAAATAAAGACTGATCAGGGGTATTGCGCGCCGGTCACGGTGAGATAGACCGCATAAAGCGACTTCGTGGCCGCGATGAACAGGCGGTTGCGGCGTGGACCGCCGAAGGTCAGATTAGCGACCGTCTGCGGCGTCTTGATCTTGCCGAGAAGCGTGCCTTCCGGCGAGAAGCAATGCACGCCATCGCCCGCGCTGGTCCACAGATTGTCGTCCGTATCGAAGCGGAAGCCGTCCGGCAGGCCGTTGTCGATGGTGCAGAACACACTGCCGCCCGACAGGCGCTTGCCGCCATCCACAATGTCGAAGACGCGGATATGGCGCGGCGCATTCTCGTCGTGGCTATAGGCGCTGTCGGCAACATAGAGCTTGGTTTCGTCCGGCGAAAAGGCCAGTCCGTTCGGCTGGTGGAAGTCGGTGACGACGGCATCGATTTCACCGGTCTTCGGATCGAGACGGTAGACATTCCGCGATGGTTGCTCCGGGTCGGCCTTGTAGCCTTCATAATCCGCCAGAATGCCGTAGGTCGGGTCGGTGAACCACACGGTGCCATCCGAGCGCACGATGACATCGTTTGGCGCATTCAACTTCTTGCCCTGATAGCTATCGGCCAGCACGGTGATGCTGCCATCCGGCTCCGTGCGGGTGACGCGACGGCCGCCATGCTCGCAGGTGACGAGGCGTCCTTCGCGGTCCCGCGTATTGCCATTGGAGAAATTGGACGGGTTGCGGAACACTGAAACGCCGCCGCCGGTTTCGCCTTCAATTTCGCTTCCCGGCACCCAGCGCAGGATGCGCTGGTTCGGGATATCGCTCCACAGCAGGCAGTTCAGGTCGTTGAACCAGACCGGGCCTTCCGCCCAGCGGCAGCCGCTGTAAAGTTCGTCCAGATCGGCGCTCGGCACGATCATCTGCTTGAAACGTTCGTCGTGGATTTCGTAGATCGAAACAGTCTGAGACAAGGAAGATACTCCGAGAAATTTTAACGCTCTGCCCGACGGCTGCTGGCGAGGAAGATCACCGCGATGATGGTGAGGCCAGTCAGCACGAGGCGAACACCGGCGCCGAAGCCGTAGGTGTTGAGCATCGAGACTATGAGGAACATGAAGAGAGCGGCACCCCAAATACCAGGGATGTTGGAATCGCCGCCTGCAACCGCCGTACCGCCGATGATGACGACAGCAATCGACATCAGGAGATATTCCGCGCCCATGTTCAGCGCCGCGCCGCCCGAGAAACAGGCCAGCAGGAAGCCGCAGAGAGAGGCGAGCACCGCGCAGAGCAGATAGGTGACGAAGCGGGTGCCATCGACCGGAACGCCTGCCATGCGCGCTGCGAAGGGGTTCTGGCCGATTGCGGAAATCCAGCGTCCATAGATACTCTTTTTCAAAAGCACCCAGCCGATCAGCGAGAGGATCAGCGCCACGATGGCGACATTGGGAATGCCAAGCGTGGAGGATGTGGTGAATTGCGAAAGGCTTTCCGGCGGTTTCACGCGCAGGCCGCGATTGCTCCAGATGGCGGTCGACTGGATCAGGAAGCTCATCGACAGGGTGGCGATGATGGGCGGAATGCGCAGGAGCTTGATCAGCGCGTAGTTGCAGATGCCGATGGCAAGGCCGATCAGTATGGCGACGGCGAGGCCTGCCAGCACCATGCCGTCCTGCGTATCCATGAGCTTCAGCGCCAGTGTGGCGGCGAGCGTCATGTTGGCCGGGACCGACAGGTCGATATTGCCGGGTCCGAGCGTGATGACGAACATCTGGCCCAGCCCGACGATCACCGAAAAGGATGCGAAAGTGAAGGCTGCATGGGAAAGCCCGTGCGCGCCGGCACCTCCGGTGAACAGGATGGTGATGATCCACACCGCGGCGGTCGCGATAAACGACCATATCCACGGACGGCTGGTGAGTACAGACATGGCGTTCATTGCTTTTTCTCCCTCTTTTCGAGGCGGTTGAGGAAGAGGCGCAATGCCAGCACCACGATGAGAATGCCGCCCTGCGCGCCAATCTGCCAGTCCGGCGAAATGCGCATGAAGGAGAGGAACGAACCTGCAAGCGTCAGCGTCAGCGCGCCGATGACGGCGCCGATGGGGGAAACGCGTCCGCCGACGAATTCACCGCCGCCAAGAATGACGCCTGCGATGGACAGCAGCGTATAACGCAATGCGATATTGGCATCCGCCGAGGTGGTGAGGCCGACCAGTGCGATCCCGGCCAGCACCGCGAAGAAGGCGGCCAGCGCATAGGTTGCGGCGCGAATAGCGGTGACCGACCAGCCTGCGCGCTCGATGGAGCGGGTATTGCCGCCCGCGCCGCGCATCAGCACGCCGAAGGTCGAGCGCATGACGATGAAATGCGTAACGATGGCAATCACGATGCTGGCGACGATCGCCATGGGGATGAAAGGCGGCTTGGCCGTCATGATCCAGCGCGCCCAGTCCGGCGCCTGTCCACCCGGCGAGGGCAACAGCAACACGGCCAGACCGCCCCAAACGAAGCTCATGCCGAGCGTGACGACGATGGAAGGCAGATTGCGCAGATGGATGATTGCGCCAAGCGCCGCATAAGCAGCAATTGCGGCTGCGAGGATCAGCACACCGATAAGGGGAGCCGTGTTGAGGTAGGTCGCCGCAACGCAGACGACAAAGCTCACAAAGGTTCCCATCGAAAGGTCGAGATCGTTGACGGCCATGATCAGCATCTGGGCGATGGTCGCCAGAGCGATAGGCACTGCCAGATTGAACAGCAGGTTCAGCCCCGTATAGCTCATGGCGCGCGGCTGCATGTAGAAGACGGCGGCCAGCAGCAGGACCAGCGAGAATACTGGTGTCAGCAGGCGGATGGAGGAAGAGGAAAGGCGCATTATTCGTGACCTCCCTCAAAAGATGCTGCAAGCACGTTCTTTTCCGTAATGTCTTCGCCGGTCAGTTCCGCAACGATAGCGCCGTCGCGGAAAACATAGACGCGGTCACAAAGTTCGATTTCATCCATTTCGGTGGAGTACCAGACAAAGGTGCGTCCGTTTTCGGCTTCATGACGCAGGATTTCATAGACTTCCTGCTTGGTGCCGACATCGACGCCGCGCATCGGATCGTCCATCAAAATGGCGTTGGCGCTGGTTGCCAGCGCGCGGGCAAAAAGCACCTTCTGCTGGTTGCCACCCGAAAGCGACAGGATGCGGTTGCCCATATCCGGCGTGCGGATCTGGATGCGGTCTTTCCACTGGCCGCCAAGCGTGTCTTCGCGTTTCTGGTCAACGAGCTTTGCCGATGACAGCCGGTCCAGCGAGCCGATGGTGAGATTGTGCAGAATGCTCCACAGCGGGAAAGTACCGTTGAGGCTGCGGTCGCCTGCCACGAATGCGATTTCGCATGTGCGGGCCGGAACCCAGTTCGGCCGCCGCGCATAGTAAAGATCGAGCAGCATCTTGGTCTGCCCGTGTCCGGCCAGACCGGCGAGACCGATGACTTCGCCCTTGAATGCCTGAAACGGCTTGATGTCGCTGGCACGCTTGGCAAAAGACAGAACGGGCGTACCGCTTGCATAGGTCTTTGCAACGCGGCGCGCCGTCTTCTCGCGCTCGACGCTGCCCATAGCTTCAACGAGGCTGCGATTGGTGAAGTCGCTGGCCGCACGGTTGGCGACGACCTTGCCGTCCTTCATCACGACGATGCGGTCAGAAGTCGTGAGGATTTCGCCCAGCATATGCGAAATCAGGATAACGGAGCCTCCGGTGCCGACGAAACGGCGCACATAGGCCATCAGCTGCGCAGCAATGCCAGCGTCGAGCGAGGAGGTGGGTTCATCGAGAATGACAAGCTTTGGCGCAGTGCCCGGCGCGGTGAAGTTGATGGCGATTTCGACCATCTGGCGCTCGGCAATGGAAAGCTCATCGATAGTCGCGGCGCAGTCGATCTTGTGGCCGGGGAAAATCTCGTCGAGCTTTTTTGCAATCAGTTCGATGGCCTTGCCGCGCCAGCTCGCGCCGGTCAGGTCGCGCTGCATGATGCGGACATTTTCGGCAATGGTGAGGTTTGGAAACAGCGACAATTCCTGAAACACGCAGCGAATGCCATGCTTGCGTGCCGTTACCACGCCATGTCCCGCTTCGCCATGATAGGAAATGCTGCCCTCATGCGGGGAAAGCCCGCCATTGATGACATTGACGATGGTGGATTTGCCAGCGCCATTATGGCCGACCAGCCCCACACATTCGCCTTCGCGGATCACGAGTTCGGCGCCATCCAGTGCTTTTACCGCACCGAACTGCACGCGAATATTGCGCGCGGCGACGACCTCCTGTTTCTCTGCTGTTTCTGTCATACACTCAACTAACGATTGGACGTTTCCGGCGAAGCCAGCAAAGGGCTTGGCCGTCGGAAAGGCGTCAAAGTAAAGGGACAAAGAAGGGGCGAGGATGAACTCGCCCCTCATATTTTGGGCCGATCCGCTTATTTCGCGGCGTCGATGACCTTCTGCGCGTCTTCAAGCGCATATTCGACATTGGCAACGCCACCCTTCTGGGTGTTGGCCAGATCCTTGTCGAGCGATTCCTGGCTGACGCTGAGGAATGGAACGACGAGGTCTTTCTTCACTTCCTTGCCGTCGAGAATCTGCTGTGCGACCCAGAAAGCCAGCGTGGACACGCCCGGTGCAATCGAAACCGACATGGTTTCGTAGCCGTTGGCGTCCTTCTGCTGCTTCCACCACTGCAGTTCGTCTTCACGGTTGCCCATGATGATGGTTGGCGTTTCGCGCTTGGCGGCAGCGAAAGCCTGTGCAGCGCCGTAGCCGTCGCCGCCCTGCGTTACAACAGCGTCGACTTTCGGCAGGCTTGGCAGGATACCGGCAACCGCACGCTGCGCAACGTCGGCAGCCCAGTCACCGTTGACCGAACCGACAACCTTGAACTTCGGATGCTTCTTCACGCCTTCTTCGATACCGGCATGAATATTGTCATCGACCGAAACGCCGGCGAGGCCGCGGATTTCAAGCAGGTTGCCGCCATCGGGGTAACGCTTTGCGAGATAATCGATCTGGCCTTCGCCCATGGCCTTGAAATCGACTGCGATGCGCCATGCGCAAGGCTCGGTGACAATGCCGTCGAAGGAAACGACGGTGATGCCTGCATCGCAGGCTTCCTTGACGGCACCGTTCAGAGCGGTCGGCGAAGCGGCGTTGATGACGATGGCGTCATAGCCCTGCAAGATCATGTTCTGGATCTGGGCAGCCTGTTCCGTCGCCTGATTTTCAGCGGTCGTGAACGGGTCGGCAGCGGCCACCACGCCAGCCTTCACGGCTTCCTTGGTGATCTTGTCCCAGCTTTGCAGCATGGCCTGACGCCAGGAATTGCCTGCATAGTTGTTCGAGAATGCAATCTTCTTCGACGAAGTGTCGGCAAGCGCGCTGCCTGCCGCGAGAACGCCTGCCAGTGCCGCAGACGCAAAAAGGATTTTCCCAAGCTTCATTCTTTCCTCCCGGTTGCAAATATTCCGCCCCGCAGCGCCCCGGCGCTTCGGTTCGTTCAAACTCGAAATTGGTGCGAAGCCTCCCGCACCGCCGCTCCTCAACGGCACCAACCGCAATTGACGTGATTTCACTCTTGTCTTGCGGGCAATTTTCTGGTGAAGCGAAGATGGAAGAAGCGGCGCGGTCTGTGAAGGCCGAATGCAGCAACTGAGCTGCGGGTTCCCGCAGCAAAATTGCGGTTTCCCGCAAGACGCGCCACGGAGAACGCGGCGTATCATAGGTCTCGCACAGATGAGCGTAACTTGCGTTTGGAGGAGAAACGCTTGGCCGAACTCGCGCCCAGACAGCAGGATAGCAAGCACGATCACGGGCAGGCCGAAAGCCTTCTGGATCACTACCTGAATATTTCCCGGCTTTTGGCGGGGCAGCTCGATTTCGATTCCATCATTCAGGCGGTGGCGGCCGAGATTGCCTGCATCCTGCCCTATGATCATCTCGACGTCTGCATCAAGATGCTCGATGGCAAGTTCCACATTGCCTATGAGGCCGGTATTGCGACCGCCTGGAGCCGCAATCCGCCAGCGCTTCTGTCCGGCAGTCCGATCCGCACCTTGCTGTCCGGCGAGGCGGGATATCTCCTGACCGACGATGCGCGCGTTGATCCGCGCTTTCACTTCGAAGGCTCTTTTTCAAGCCCGATCATCGAGCACGATCTCAAGGGCCGGGTCCATGTTCCGCTGAAAGCGCAGGGCGATATTATCGGCGCACTGAGCTGTTCCAGCCTGACGCCTACCTGCTATTCCATGCGCGATGTGGAGAACGGGCAGTCGATCGCCGATCTTCTCGCGCCTTACTTTTTCGCCATTCGCGCCGCCGAGCAGGCCAAGCGTTCGGCCATTGTGGAAACGGAAGCCCGCGCCCGCGAGGAGGGCTTGCGATCCGGCGCACTGAAACTGACCGAGGCATTGGAGACGGAACGGCACCGCATCGGCATGGATTTGCATGACCAGACGCTGGCCGATCTGACCCGGCTTGCTCGCCACGTCGAGCGGCTCACTCGTGCGCCGGATCTTTCCGGTGAACAGCTGGAGCCACTGTTTCGCGGGCTCCAGCATTGTATGCGCGATCTGCGGCAGATCATCGAGGAGGCCAAGCCCTCCATTCTCCAGCTATTCGGTTTCGTTCAGGCCACGGAAAACCATCTCGACCGTTCGGTGCGCGACAGCGATGCGGCGATTGAATGGACGCTGGATGACCAGAGCTACGGCATGGCCGACAGGCTGGAAGAAACGGTTGCGACATCGTTGTTTCGCATTGTTCAGGAAGCGATCAACAATGTCATCCGCCATGCCCATGCCAGCGAATTGCGGGTGAAGCTGAGCGACCGGGGCGGGCGGCTTCTGGTGGAAGTGATCGATAACGGTATCGGCACCGACCGGCCAGCCCAGCGTCCCGGTTCGGCTGCCGAACTGACGCCGGAACTCACACTAGGCCATGGCATCGACAATATGCGTACCCGTGCGCGGCTGATTTCAGCAGGCTTCGCCATCCGAAAAAATGCGACAGGCCCGGGAACCAGTGTAACGGTGCTTTTGCCGCCGGAAATGTGCAAACCGATGAATGGAGAGAGCGATGCAGGTTCTGATCGTTGAGGATGACCCGCTGCATCGCACTTATCTGGGCGAGGCGGTACGGGCAGCACTGCCGGAATGCAGCGATATATTCGAGGCCGGAAACGGGTCGGCGGGTGAGAAACTGGCGCGCCAGCATCGCGACGCGCATATCGTGATGGATTTGCAGATGAACGGTCGCAATGGCATCGAGGCGGCGCGCACCATCTGGAAGGAAAACCCCGAAACCCGGATCCTGTTCTGGTCGAACTATGCCGATGAGGCCTATGTGCGCGGTGTGTCGCGCATCGTGCCGGAAGGTGCGGCCTATGGCTATGTGCTGAAATCGGCTTCCGACGACAAGCTGCGGCTGGCGCTGCGCAGCATTTTCGTCGAGGCGCAATGCGTCGTCGACCGGGAAGTGCGCGGTCTGCAGCAGAAGAGCCTCAGCCATGCCAGCGGCTTTACCGAGAGCGAATATGAAATCCTGATTGATATCGCGCTGGGCCTGACGGACAAGATGATTGCGCGCCGCCGTAATCTGTCGCTGCGCAGCGTTCAGAACCGTTTGCAGCAGCTTTACGAAAAGCTCGGCGTTTATCAGGAAAAAAGCGATACCGACGAGGGGCGGTTCAATTTTCGCGCCCGCGCCGTGACCGTGGCGCTGTTGCGCAAATTGTTGAATTACAGCGCGCTGGAGCGTGCGGAAGCCGAGCTCAACGAATGGCTGAGCCGGCAATCCGCTTAGAGCGGTTCCTGTTTAACGGAATTGTCGGAACCGCTCTATCCATTTGTTTTTACGCATTATCCTACGCAAAACCGCTTCGCACTTTTGCTGGAAATGCTCTAGCCCTCACGTCCAGAAATAACGCACGAAGTGAAAGAACACCGGCGCTGAAAAGACGAGGCTGTCGGCACGGTCGAGCATGCCGCCATGGCCCTCGATCATGTGGCCCCAATCCTTGACGCCCCGGTCGCGCTTGATGGCCGAGGCCACCAGCCCGCCAAAAAAGCCCATGACGCAAGAGACCGCCGCCAGTGCACCCGCCTGAAGCGGTGAGAAAGGCGTAAGCCAGGCAAGTCCTGCGCCCAGCAGCGATGCACTGGCCACGCCGCCGACAAAGCCTTCCCAGGTTTTCGAGGGCGAGATATTTGGCGCGATGCGATGCTTGCCGAACAGTTTGCCGAACACATATTGCAGCACGTCGCTACCCTGCACAGTTGCGACCAGAAAGGCGATCAGCAGCAGTTTTTCGCTGTCATAGCCAGGGATATCCAGCGTCATCAGCGCCGGAACATGGCTGATGCAATAGACCGACAGCATGATGCCCCATTGCTGTTCGCTGATGCGTTCGAGAAAGCGGGACGTATCGCCGGAAAGGGCGGTCAGCACCGGCATGGCGAGGAAGCAATAGACCGGGATGAAGATCGAATAGAGCCCATACCATTCGATCCAGATCAGATAATATTGCACCGGAATGACCAGCAGAAACATGCCGAGCAGGATGCGATGATCGCTGCGGCGGGTCTGGGTCAGCGTCACATATTCGCGCAGCGATGCGAAGGATACGAGCGCGAACAGAATGATGACGCCGCCTTTGCCGAACAGGAAGGCGATGCACATGGCCGCGACCATGATCCACCATGCCTTGATACGGGCATTGAGGTTGACCAGTGTGGATGAAAGCGGCTTCGGCGCGCGCCAGGACAGAATGGCTGCGACGAGGCTTGCTGTTCCCAGAACGCCTATGAGGCCGATGAATAATTGGGTTGTTTCGCTCATGGGCGGTTCCCGTTTCTGGGCTGTATATCGAGAAGTTGCTGGCGGGCTCGCGTCAGAAATTCCTTGCGGTCCTCGCCGTCGCCAAGTTGCACCGGCGCACCGAAGACGACGCGGCACAGCAGCGGCACCGGCAGGGCGGCGCCCTTCGGCAGCACCCGCGACATGTTCTCGATCCAGCAGGGGACGAACTCGACATCGGGCCGCGCCAGCGCGAGATTGTAGAGACCGGAGCGAAAACGCAGCAGCGGCTCGTCCGTCATGTTGCGGGTGCCTTCCGGGAAGATGATCAGCGAATGCCCATCGGCCAGCGCGGTCAGCATCACTTCCATCGGGTCTTGCGTGCGCTCCACCCAGTTCCGTTCAACCAGAACCGTGCGCAGCAGCACTTCGGCCATGAATTGCCGCACGCGATTGGCGCGCCAATAGTCTGCGCCCGCCACGGCGCGGGTGCGCGCCCGTTCTTCCTGATTGAGACAGGAGGCGAGCAGGATGAAATCGCCATGGCTGGTGTGGTTGGCATAATAGATGCGCTGGTTGCGCGATGGCCCCGTGCCGCTCCAGATCGGTCGCACGCCGGTGATGCCGCGTGACAGGATGGCGAGCAACGAGCCGAACAAAGATTGCACCTGATGACGAATGATGGTGCGCATGTCAGAACTCCGCGCCCGGCGGCAAAAGCGCGAGCAGGCTGAACAGGACGATAGCCAGTCCGAGAAAAAGATGGAGACGCCGGGCAACCCCGCGCGATCCCGCAATGCGGTCCGAGAGCGGGCGCACGGTCGGTTGTTTGGCACGCAGGCCCATTCGTTCCAGAATGGAATCGACCTCCGCAAGGGCTGCCTTTTCATCGTCGCCAGCGGCGATCATTCGAAACAAGGCGGCGTCGAACAGAAGATGAGCGGCAATGCCCAGCGCAATCAGGGTGCTTGCCAGTAGCGCCGGCCAGATCAGCCAGAAGGCAAGGTCGTGCTGCGCGCGCACAAACGGCGCGACACCGATCAGAACAATCGCGATGCCAAGCCCAATAAAGGCGTGGTTGCGCAGGGCTTTGGCGCTATGTGCGGCTTGAGAGGTCATTCCCGCACCTCATGCGAGTGCAGGCGGAGCGGCCAGCCCTTGGCGCGGATGAGGTTTTCGGCCTCACGGGCGCTGGTCGCATGTCCGGATTGCACCAGCCAGTCGACGGCGACCGTAGCGCTTCGCTGGAAACCAAGCGCACAGCAGATCAGGACCGGGCCTGTATGACGGGCGGCCTCGACAGCATCGGCTGCGAGCCGAACCTTTTCCGGTGACGGCGGCAGCAGGTCCATGGCACAGAAGCTCTTCCAGTCTTCCACACCTCGCGGGGCGACCATTTCGGCGGCGAGATCAATGACGGTCGTGAAGGCGTGGGCTTCGCTTTTCGAGGGGAAGCGACCGAGAAACACAGTGTCGGTCAAAGCAACATTGGGCGACAGTTTCCGTGTCCAGAAACGGATATTGATGCGCGCAAACAGCCGGTAGGGTGCGAGCAGCCAGCGGCTTGCGAGGCTGACCGTGCCGTCTGTCCGCTTCTGGAAAACGTCGGGACCGGCACCGAAATAGCCTGCCGCCACGATGGCGAGAGCAAGGGCTGGCCAGAACCAGAAAATCGCATAGCCCGTCAGGCTGAGACCATGGATGCCAAGCGCGAGCAACAAAAGCGCGCCCGCCAGATAATAACTGCCGAGACGCCGTGCTTTTGCATTGTCAGTCAGATGAAACCCGGCAAGCGGCGAAGAGCCGGTGCGCGGAAACAGCCAGAGCACGAAAAATCCAAGCAATGCACCCGCCGGAATATCGACCGCATGGTGCTGATAGGTCGTCAGCACCGACAGGCCGATCAGCAGGCACCAGATATGCCAGACGATACGGACGCCGCTGCTCATGATGCGGCGCATCTGGTCCCAGATGACGATCAACAGTGCGATATGCAGCGAAGGCGCCTGATTGAACGGCTTGTCGAAACCGCCCAGCACATCAAACATGAAGCCCGGCAGCCCTGACGTCTCGGGCTTCACAAAAGTCGCGGTCAGCGGAAATGCAACGAAGCAGATGACGGCGATGATCTGCGCTGTCAGATAGCGTTTTGCCAGACGGCCCACCTGATCCGGGCTTTCATTGACGAAAAGCGCAATGGCGTAGAACAGGTTGACCGACCAGTAGGGCACGATGCTCCAGGCGATGAACGGCACGCGGCTTTCCCAGCCAAGCGCCAGATTGGGAACGTCTCCGCGCAGCGAAGCGAGCCAGTTGGCGGTGCCATAGGTCAGGTAGAAAAAGGGACCGAGAAACAACAGCCACAGAATGGCGCGCCGGATGACCGGCCGTCGCGATGAACCGTCGATTCCCCCCAATGCTGCTGTCACGCGTCCGGTTCTCCGATGCGCTCGGCGATTGAAACGGTGAAAATGCCCCATTGGTCAACGCGCTGTTCCAGCTTGCGATAACCGGCCTTTTCCACCAGCTGATCCATTTCGCCCTGCGTGCGGCGGCGCATGATCCACGCCTCGCCGCCACGATGCGAGGTCAGCGCACGGGCGATCATTTCAAGCTGCGGATGCCATGGCTGGTTGGTGTAAATCAGGAGAGAGCCGGGCTTTTGCGCACGCGCCAGTCCCGATAGCGAACGGTCGATAAGCGCATTGTCGGCAAAAAGCTCATAGAGGCCCGACACGATTGCCAGATTTGGCCGGGGGTCGACGGTGGCGAGGCTTTCCGCATCGAAGGCATCGCCTTCTTCCATATGGGCAATGGCTTCCAGCCCGCGATCGGCAATCAGCTTGCGTCCGGCAACCACATTGATCGGCGAATAATCGCGCAGATGAATGCTGTCGGGCATGATGCCCGCACGCGCCACCGCATCAATCACATAGCGACCATGGCCGCAGGCAATATCGAGGATATTGGTGGGGCGGCCTTCGCTTTTGAGACGAGCAAGCGCCTTGCCGATCAGCTCTTCCAGATGCACCTTGCGCTGGCGGATGCCGCGCCAGCCAATGGCGTCGAGGAACTGCCTGTCGATTAGTTTGCCGCCCGGGCCGAACCCGCGTGTCTCGTTTTCATAGACATAATCGAGCGTCGAGCCGGAATCGAAACCGGTGCGTTGCCCCACCTTCAGCCCTTCGGAGAAAAGCGCGCCAAAGGCGATGGAGGAGCGGGTTGAAGCCCAGTATAGCCCGCGCGGCGACAACAGCGGCAACGGGCTTGAAAGCCTGTCGGCTTCGTCGCGGGTATAGCCCGCAATATGCGCTTCGGTCAGGTCGGCGCGCTGCGGCTCTTCGGCAAAGCGCTGGTCGATGAAGGTCTTGATCTTGTCGATGGCCTGCTTTCGGTCCTTCTCGCCCAGCGTATCGTGATAGAAGCCCTTCAGCACATGCCGCTCCTTGATGCGGCTGCCGAGATTTTCAAAGAAGCGATGCTGTGGCGTGGGGCGCACCACGAAATCGCTGCCGGAAATCAGAAGCTGCGTCGGCACGGTGATGGCGCGTGCGTCGTCCACCACGCGCTTCGCCGCTTCATGAAGCTGCAGCAGAATATGCGAGGCGATGGGGCGGGTGATCAGCGGGTCGGTGCGATAGGATTCGATCCGCTCGGGATCATGGGTCAAAAACTGCGGCTTGACGTAGGAATTGACGTAGAACGTGCCTTTCAGCTTCTGCCAAAGCGCAATGCCTTCCTTGGCGAACGGCACATAGAGCTTGATGTCGAAGGCAGGCGAGGCCAGCACCAGCGCGCGAATATTCGGCGCATAGTCATGCACCCATGCGGCGGCAAGCACCGCGCCCACGCTCTGCGCGACAATGGCGACATCTTCAATGGCAGCGCCGGTTTCTTCGCGTATATGCGCGACAAAGCTGTCGAGATCGTGGATTGAAGCGCCGAAGGACGGTGAGAAGCCGCGTTCGCCGGGCGAACGTCCGTGGCCGCGTGCATCCCAGGCATAAAAGGCGAAATCATCGAGGCCGAGTTCATCGACCAGATGCGCGACGCGCCCGCTATGTTCGTGGCCGCGATGCAACAGGACGATCACGCCTTTCGGGCGGACCGAGGCTGCGGGCCAGACACGATAGAACAGCGATGTACCGTCATGGGTTGTAAACTGGGCTTCTGTCGCTTCGCGATGTGCCGTCTTGTGCGTCGGCATTTCAGCGTGCTGGCTCATCCGGTTCCTCCCCAATTGCCTAGAGCGCTTTTTGATCTGATTGGATCAGATCGGCGCTCTAGTTCCCTATTTTAACGCGCATCTTTTCCGAAAACCGTTTCACACTTTTCGGGATGCGCTCTAAGCTGCCCGCACTCAATTAACCCCAATTAGTATTGAGTGCAGTAGAATGTTTGAATAAACGAGCAAATGCGAACCGCAAATAGCTGTTTGTCCGATATTGTCCATTTCCCAAGAGATTCTCGATGTCCGTCTATCAGCTTAAGTCACAATTCCAGAATTTACTGAGGCCTGTTGTCGTGCGACTTGCCCGTGCCGGAGTAACGGCCAATCAAGTCACGATAGGCGCGGCGTTGGGGTCGGTCATACTTGGCGCACTGCTTTTCTGGAGCGGCAGCGTGGTCTGGTTCGCGCTGGTGCCGGTCTGGCTTTTCCTGCGCATGGCGCTCAATGCGGTGGACGGAATGCTGGCGCGGGAGCACAACCAGAAGAGCACACTTGGCGCTTATCTGAACGAGGTTGGCGATGTCGTTTCCGATGCCGCACTCTATGCACCATTCGTCCTTGTCGCGCCGTTCTCCGGTGCGTGGATGTTCGCCATCGTCCTGCTTGCGGTTCTGACCGAATTTGTCGGCGTCACAGGTGCTTCACTGGGCGCGAGCAGACGCTATGACGGGCCGATGGGCAAGAGCGACCGCGCCGTGGTCTTCGGCGTTCTTGGCGCGTGGATTGCCATTGACGGTGGATTGCCGGGCTGGGCCTTCTGGGTTCAGCCGCTGCTGTGCCTGCTTCTGGCCGTGACAGTGATCAAGCGCGTTCGTGGCGGTCTTGGCGAAGTGGCTTCTAAGGTCTAAGCGCCCGTGCGCTCAAAGCGCTTCAGCACACCCAGCAGCACCAGCGGCACGAATGTCGTAATCACGATGGCGATGAAGGCCATCGCCATGCCAAGCCCGACCGAACCTTGTTCGAACTGACGCCAGATGAAGATGGATATGGTCTGCATGCCGACAGGCGCGACTAGAACCGAGGCGACCAGTTCACGCGTTGCGACCGCAAACACCAGCAGCATGGCGGTGATCAGGCTTGGCGCGATCAGCGGCAGCATGATGCGGCGGAAAGCCGTGAAGCTGTTAGCACCGCAAACACGGGCGGCGGCTTCCAGATTGTCGCCGATCTGGTGAAAGGCGGCGGTCGCATAGCGGATCGGCTGCGGCAGCAGGATGCAGCAATAGGCGAGCAGCAGGATGAGCGGCGTATTATAGGGCGAGATCGGCAGAGACGGCTGGTTCCACGCCAGAATGAGGCCGACCGCCACGACGACGCCGGGCAGGGCATTGGGTAAAACGGTCAGCACATCGAGCCAGAAGCGGCCGCGAAACCGCATTTTCACCACGGCATAGGCAGCGACAGCACCGAGAAACCCGGTCAACAGTGCGCTGCCAAGACCGAGCGACAGGCTGTTGAACAAGGCGCGCATGCCGCCAGCACTGTTTTCGGCGATGGCTGCGAAGTTGTCGAAGCCAAGATTGGCGGGCGTCAGTCCGCCGGATACGGTTTTGGACAAAGCGGTGGCGAGGATCGCCAGCAGCGGAACACCGGTGGCCGCAAAAGCGACCAGCGCAAACAGCGCCACCACTGGCGCGGTCATTGCGCCAAGCGGGCGCTTGTCTTTCGATTGCGGCTTGCCGCCTGTGGTCACATAGGAGCGGCGGGTCAAGATCCAGCGCTGGAACAGAAAGGCCGCCAGCGACAGGGAGACCAGCGTGAGCGAAAAGACGGAAGCCCCGGCCAGATCAATCGGCCAGTCGGAAATGCGCAAGTCGATTTCCGTCACCAGCACTTCAAAGCCTGAGCGGCGTCCAAGTGCTGCGGGTGTGCCATATTCTTCAATCGCCGCGGCGAAGACGAGAAGCAGGCTTGCCGCCAGTCCCGGTGTGGCGAGCGGCAGGGTGATGCGGAAGAAGGACCGCCATGGCGATGCGCCGAAGACGCGGCCCACATCGGAATAGCGCGCGCCGACCGCTTCGATGGTGCGCGATACGGCGAAATAGACCAGCGGGAAAGTGTTGAGCGCCATCACGAAGGTCATGCCCGCGAGCGAGAACAGAAACGGTGCGAGATGAAATCCGGTCAACTGTTCGAGATAGCCGCGCGGCTGCAAGGTCATGATCCAGCCAAGCGTCGCGATATAAGGCGGGATCATGAAGGGAACGAGCATCAGCACATCCCAGACGACCGCAAAGGGCACCTTGTAAAGTGCGCGAAACACCGCGAGCGGCACCGCTATCAGTGCTGACAGCACGACCACGCAAAGGCCGAGCAGCACCGTATTGGCGCTCATGCGCAAAAGCTTCGGATCACCGAACAAGGCCGGAAGATGCAGGAAGGGCTCGGCCAGCGAGCCCTGTCCCAGTTTTGGAAAGACAGCCTGAAGCACGATGAAGACAAAGGGGACGGCCACAACCAGCGCCAGTCCGGCGGTGGCGACAAGTCCGAGCGGGTTTGCGCCAGCGCTGCTATTTGTCTTCATGACGATGCTTCTTAATTGCTGGCTGCGAAAATCGCGCCGAATTCCTTCAGCGTTTCAGTGCGCTTGCCGTAGACTTCCTTGGCGTCGATGGTCAGGACCTTGAGGTCGTTGATCAGCGGACGATTGGCAGGAATGTCGGTGCGCGATGGCATCAGATAGGTTGCGGCAACCAGTTTCTGGCCTTCGTCGGACAGCATGTAATCGATGAACTGCTTGGCTTCGTCCTGGTTCTTCGACCATTTCAGGATCATGGCCGGGCGCGACGCAACAACCGTGCCGGAAGCCGGGAAGATCACATCGATCGATTCACCCTTGGCCTTGCCTGCGAGCGAGATGTAATCGACCGCGCCGAACACGGCTGCCTTGGCGCCCTGAAGTACAGGGTTCAGCGCTTCGGCATTGGCGCCGGCAACGGTTGCGCCATTGGCGTGCAGATTCTTGAACAGATCCCAGCCCTGTGTCGACTGAAGCGCGGCGACCAGCTCAAAGCTTGCGCCCGACTGTGCCGGATCGGGCAGGTTCACCAGATCCTTGTATTCAGGCTTGGCGAGATCGGCCCATTCGGTCGGCTTCGGGGTCTTGCTGGCCGGGTTCCATGCGATACCGAGCGCCGAAACGCCCTGTGCGACGGCGGTTTCGTTCTTCAGGAAATCCGGCACTTTTTCGGCATTGGGGCTGGTATAGGCGACCAGCCAGTCGCGCTTGGCGAAATCGGTCGCCGTGTCCCAGGATGCCGAAATCAGCACGTCCACCACCGGATTGGCGGCTTCGGCCTCGATGCGGGCCATGATCTTGCCGGTCGTCGCCTGGAAGACATTGACCTTCGCGCCGGTCTTGGCGGTAAAGCCCGTGGCGAGCTTTTCAATCAGGCTGCCGGGACCGGCGGAATAGACGGTGATATCGGCATAAGCCGCTGTGCTCGCGAAGAGTGCGGTCATGAGCGCAAAGCCTGCCGCGACTTTGGCACCGAGGATCGATTTCTTCATCTGTAGCTCCTGAGATGTTGCCTGTAATGGGTCTTACTTCGAGAACCAGCGCAGCTGGCCCGGATCGATGGCGATGCCGACGGGAACACCCGGCGACAGGCGAATACCGTCGAGATAGGTCAGTTCATGTCCGGCATCTTCCATGCCGATCCGGACCGTCGTCAGATGTCCGTCACCGCGAAACTGGCTGCGCAATACGGTGGCCGGGATCGCCTCGTCATTGAGCGGCACGCTGCGCACCGACCGCGATGGCAGAAGCACATGTGTGGCTGCATTCTGGGCAGCATCCGCTCCCGTATTGTGGGCGATGCGGATATCGGTGCGGGTGATGCGATAGGCGTCGTTATAACGTTCGACCGGCACGACGCATCCCAGACGCAGGAAATCGGCGACTTCTGGCGTCTTCGGCTGGGCAACCAGCTGTTCGGGCGCTGCGAGCTGTTCGATCACGCCGCCGCGCATGACGGCAACCTGATCGGCCAGCGAAAAAGCCTCGCTCTGATCGTGGGTGACATAGATGGCCGTCAGGCCGAGATTGGAAACCAGCTGGCCGATTTCCGTGACCATGTTCTCGCGCAATTCACGGTCGAGATTGGACAGCGGTTCGTCGAACAGAACCAGTCCGGGCTCCGCGACAATGGCGCGGGCAATCGCCACGCGCTGTTGTTGCCCGCCGGACATGTCGCTGATGGAGCGATTGCCGAAGCCGGAAAGGCCCACGCGATCCAGCGCGGCGGCGACGCGCTTTTCCCGGTCGGCACGATTGACGCCGCGCATTTCGAGCGGAAAGGAGACATTGCCGAAGACGGTCATATGCGGCCAGAGCGCATAATCCTGAAACACCATGCCGAGATGGCGCTTTTCCGGCGGAATGAAGTTGCGGCTGTCGGCATCCGCAACCGTGACGCCATTGATGGTGACGGAACCCTTGGTTGGTTCGAGCAGGCCTGCCACGAGACGCAGAAGCGTCGTCTTTCCGCAGCCGGACGGCCCGAGCAACGCAAGGGTCTGGCCCTTGGGAAGCGTGAGGCTGATGTCGTTCAGAATAGTCGCCGGACCATAGGCAAGCCTGAGGCCAGCTGTCTGAACGGCGATATCTGCGGATAGTGGACGACTATGTAACATCTGCCTGCAATCTGAACGGTTTCGCCGCTTCTATTCGGATTGCATGACGTGTGTATGACAGGAAGTTGACAGATAATCGGGCCTGTGACCGACCGGAATTGCCAAGACTATTCGCCGGGTAAAAGCCTGAAATGGCCCATCGAAGTTAGCCGGATCAGGAGATCCTTACTGGGGCGCGACGTGGCGCGCCAGAAAGCGATCCATCTCTTTTTGCAACGGGGCTTTGCCGGTGAAGGCCGCCACATAATGCGGAATGCGCGCCAGTCGCAATGCGGTGTCTTCCTGCGTGCGCATCGAGATATAACCGATCTGCACCAGATAAAGCGTGCGGGCGCGAACATCGGCAACCACAGGTTCAAAACCGAACCGCTCGAACAGGCGCGCCAGACCGGCCAGACGGCTCGCATCGGCGGCGCGCACTTCCTCTTCCACCTGCACCGATTGCAGCGCCCAACTGCGCACCGCAAATTCGAATGCGGGATCGAAAACATCCCGGTCGAGCCAGCAGTCGAAAACATTGAGAACCGCTTCCTCAAGCGTCTCTGCATAGGCTCCCGTCTGTTTGAGAAGCGCCCCGGTGTTCTTGTCGCGCCAACGGCTGACCAGCGCATCAAGCAGCTCTTCGCGGTCCTTGAAGAACCAGTAGAAACTGGTGCGTGACAGATCGAGCCGCTTGGCCAGCGGTAAAATGCGCACGGCCTCCACGCCGCTTTCGATCAGCGCATCATAAGCCGCTTCCAGCCAGAGGTCGGGCGATCCGCGCCACCCCGTTTCGTTTGTCACCGGTTGTTCCATGGCGTCAGTTCTACCAGACAGTCGGCATTTGGCAAGAAGACTAAACAGCTTTGTACGGTAAAATGACAGCAATGATTATTAAATTGACAGTTATGTACATTTCTAGCTAGCCTTGTTGAAAACAACAAATGGGAACGATCGAAATGTCAGCCGATCCGCTGTTGCAGCCGCTTACCATCAAGCATCTGACGCTTCGTAACCGCATCATGCTCACCTCGCATGAGCCAGCCTATGCAGACGACGGCATGCCGAAGGAGCGCTATCGCGCCTATCACGTCGAACGGGCCAAGGCCGGTATCGCACTGACGATGACGGCGGGCTCCGCCTCGGTGTCGAAGGACAGTCCGCCTGCCTTCAACAATGTGCTGGCTTATAAGGACGAGGTTGTGCCCTGGTTGCGAATGTTGGCGGATGAGTGCCATGAGCATGGCGCGGCGGTGATGATCCAGCTTACCCATCTCGGTCGCCGCACCCGTTGGGACAAGGGCGACTGGCTGCCCTCCGTCTCGTCAACGGCAAAGCACGAACCGGCCCATCGCGCTTACCCCAAGCGGGCCGAAGACTGGGATATCGAGCGCATCATCCGCGATTATGCCGATGCGGCGGAGCGGATGAAAGCCGCCGGTCTCGACGGTCTGGAACTGGAGGCCTATGGCCACCTGCTCGACCAGTTCTGGTCGCCGCTGACCAATGAGCTTGATGGAGATTACGGCGGTTCGCTCGACAACCGGCTGCGGTTTTCCTTTCAGGTTTTGAGCGCCATTCGCGAGCGGGTCGGCCCGGATTTTCTGGTCGGCATTCGTTATGTGGCCGATGAGACGCTGGAAGGCGGCCTGACGCGTGCGGATGGACTGGAGATTTCCCGCAGGCTGAAGGACAGCGGTCTGGTCGATTTTCTCAATGTCATTCGCGGCCATATTGAAACCGACGCCGGTCTGACCGACGTCATTCCCATTCAGGGCATGCCGAGTGCACCGCATCTGGATTTCGCGGGCGAAATCCGGTCCAGCACCGGAATGGCGACGTTTCATGCCTCCAAGATTCAGGATGTGGCAACAGCGCGCCATGCCATTGCATCCGGCAAACTCGATATGGTCGGCATGACGCGTGCCCATATGACCGACCCGCATATCGTGCGCAAAATCCTTGAGAAGCGGGAAGAGGAAATCCGCCCCTGCGTCGGCGCGAATTACTGCCTCGACCGGATTTATCAGGGCGGTGCAGCCTATTGCATTCATAATCCCGCCACGGGTCGCGAGACCTCGATGCCGCATGTCGTCAACAAGGCTGAACAAAGCCGCCGCATCGTGGTGGTCGGTGCCGGTCCCGCCGGGCTGGAAGTCGCGCGCGTCAGCGCCGAGCGCGGCCATAAGGTCGTTGTCTTCGAGGCAGCGAGCCAGCCGGGCGGACAGGTGCGGCTGACAGCGCAAAGCCCGCGTCGGCGCGAGATGATGGGCGTCATCGACTGGCGCATGGCGCAGTGCGAAAAGCTCGGCGTCGATTTCCGCTTCAATGCCTGGGCCGAGGCCGACACGGTAACGGCGGAAGCGCCGGATGTGGCGATCATCGCGACCGGCGGCATGCCGGAAATGAGCCTGCTTGGCGCGGGCAACGAGCTTGCCGTTTCCGCCTGGGACATCATTTCCGGTGATGTGCGTCCCGGTACCAATGCGCTGGTCTTTGACGAGGCGGGAGATCATGCCGGGCTTCAGGCCGCGGAATTCATCGCCAATGCGGGCGGCAAGGTCGAGATCATGACTGCCGACCGCACATTCGCACCGGAAGTTATGGGCATGAACCTCGTGCCCTATATGCGCAGCCTGCAAAAGAAGGGTGTCACCTTCACCGTCGGCTATCGGCTGGAAGGCATTCACCGCGACGGCAACCGGCTCGTTGCGCGGATCGGCAGCGATTATGGCGCGCCTGCCAGCGAGCGCGAATTTGACCAGATCGTCATCAATGATGGTACACGTCCGATGGATGCACTGTATTTCGAGCTGAAACCCCTATCCCGCAACCTCGGCGCGGTGGATTACGACGCCCTGATCGAGGGGCGCAAACAGGCCGTTGTCAGAAACGCGCAAGGCGCTTTCGAGCTTTACCGGATTGGCGATGCCGTTGCGGCCCGTAACACCCATGCGGCCATTTATGACGGGTTGCGGCTGGGCAAGGATCTGTAGTCAGAGGCATGACCTCATAACTAAGAGTTATGAAGTCGTAGACATTTTTTGCCTTTGTATTCTTTCCAGCGGTCACTATCGTGATGAAGATAAAGGGAACGTCGGCGGCATAATAAATAATCAAGGTTCCGCCAGAACGAGCATAGATCCAGCGTGTCTTGCAGGTATTTCCGGTCTGCATCCGCGTAAAGATGGGACTGTCGCGATGAACGATAAAAAAGGGGAGTGCGGTTATTGAACGCAATGCGACCGACTTTGGTGTCAGGGTCTGCTGGCGTGGAAAATGCGCCTGCCTCCGCATCGAAACTCATACGCCTTGAGGGGTTGAGCAAACATTTCGGGGCGCATCTCGTCCTTGAGAATATCGATCTGGAAGTTGCGCAAGGCGAAGTGCTGGCAATCATCGGTCCCAGCGGCTCGGGCAAGAGCACACTTCTGCGTTGCATCAATTATCTGGAAAGGCCGGATGGCGGTCTCCTGACGGTCGGCAAGGTGAAGCTCGACGCCACGCAGGCGCCGCGTACTGCGCAGCTGAAGGAATTGCGCAATACGGTTGGCATGGTGTTCCAGTCGTTCAATCTGTTCCCGCATATGAGTGTTCTGCGCAATGTCAGCCTGCCGCAGGAACGTGTTCTGGGCCGCAGCCGCGCAGAAGCCGAGGAGCGGGCGATCCAGCTTCTCGAACGCGTCGGTCTTGCTGACAAGGCAACGCAATATCCCGGCCGTTGCTCGGGTGGTCAGCAGCAGCGCATCGCCATCGCGCGCTCGCTGGCGCTCAATCCGCAGGTGATGCTGTTCGACGAGCCGACCTCGGCGCTCGATCCTGAACTGGGGCTTGAAGTGCTTGCCGTCATGCGCGAGCTTGCCGAAAGCGGCATGACCATGCTCGTGGTGACCCATGAAATGGGCTTCGCGGAAAATGTCTCCGATACGGTCATGATCATGGCCGATGGGCGCATCATCGAGAAGGGCGCATCGAAGGATGTCATGCGCAATCCGCAAGAGGAACGCACGAAGCGGTTTCTTCGTGCGGTGCATGACCGATGACAGCGGACAATGTTCTCCTCATCCTGAGCGGCCTGCCATGGACCATAGCGCTGACGCTGGGTTCCTTCGCAATCGGCTGCATTCTCGGCGTCCCGCTTCTCGCCGCGCGTCAGGCACGTCTCGCGCCGGTACGGTGGATCGCGGCCGTGCTGATCCAGATCGTGCGCGCCCTGCCACCGATCCTCTGGCTGTTCATCATCTTCTTCGGCATTGGCATGGGCATCATGCCGATCAATCCGTTTGTGGCGGCGTTGATCGGTCTGGGGCTGATCGCATCGGCCAATATGGCTGAAATTTATCGCGGCGCGCTGGCCTCTCTTCACCATGGCCAGTGGGAAGCGGCGACGGCGCTGAATTTCGGCACCCGCCATACGCTGGTCGATGTGGTTGCGCCGCAGGCCTTTCGTGTCGCGCTGCCATCGGCGGCGAGCTATCTGATCGGGCTGATGAAGGAAACCGCCGTTGCCTCGACCATCGGTGTCGCTGACCTCGCCTTCCGGGGCAATCAGGTGTCGCAGCTTACCTTCAAGGGCATCGAGGTCTTCGCGCTGGTCGGCCTGTTCTACATTTTCCTGAGCCTCCCCGTCGCATGGCTGTCGCGCTCTGCCGACAGCTATCTGAGAGCAAAGGTGGCGCGCTGATGTTCCCGACCTCTGAAGAATTCTACGAATGGATGCCCGCGCTGCTCGGCGGGTTGCAAGTCAGCTTGCAGGTGGCAGCGCTGAGCCTCGCCATCGGCATTCCGCTCGGGCTGTTGCTGGCGCTGGGCGTCGGTGCAAAATCGCGCTTCAATCGCTATCTGAGCCTGTTTCTGGTTGAGATCGGGCGCGGGGCTCCCGCGCTGGTGCTGTTGCAGTTCATGTATTTCGGCCTGCCTGCGACCGGTCTGACGATGACCTCGTTTTCTGCTGCCGTGGTGGCGCTGGCCTGGAATACGGGAGCCTATACCAGCGAGATCATCCGCGCGAGCTTGCAATCGATCCATCACGGCCAGCGCGAGGCGGCAGAGGCGATGGGCTTCAATGCGCTTGACGAACTGCGCTTTGTCCTGCTGCCGCAGGCTCTGCGCGTGGCGCTTCCGGCTCTCCTGGGCTTCGCGATCCTGATTTTTCAGGGCACGTCGCTCTGCTTCACGATTGCCCTGCCGGAACTCGTCAGCAATGCCTACGAAATCGGGTCCAACACGTTCCGCTATATGCCTGCCTTGCTGCTGGCCGGCTTGCTCTATGCCACGATCTGCATTCCGGCAGCATGGATCGTTTCCTATGTGGAGAAGCGCTCATCCGCTTACGCCACCCGATAAAACCCAACGCAACAATAAATGCCCACAACAATAAAGGGGAGTAGCAGATGAAAAATGGGATGATACGTAAAGGTGTTCTCGGCGCCGCATTGCTTATGGGCTTGTCTTCGGCAGCGTTCGCAGAGGATTGCAAGCCGAAGCATGAGTTCAAGACCATCACGCCGGGCACGCTGACGATTGCCGTCACCACCTATGCACCGCATTCCTTCATGGATGAAAGCGGCAAGCTGAAGGGTCTCGATGGCGATATCGCAACCGAATTCGCCAAGCGTGAATGCCTGACCGTCAAGCCGGTCGCCGTCGATCCGGCTGCGGCCATCCAGTATGTGCTGTCGGGTCAGGCCGATATCACCACTGGCGACTGGTATCGCACCGCCGAACGCGCCAAGGTCATGAACCTTTCCTATCCGCTCTATAAGGACCAGATGGGTCTTTATTCCAAGGATGGCGCCAAGACTGTCGAGGAACTGGTCGGCAAGAATGTCGGCACCGTTCAGGGCTATCTCTGGGTCACCGATGCCAAGAAACTTCTGGGTGCGAAACTGCGCCTTTACCCGAACTCCGTGAACATGCATCAGGATCTCGCATCGGGGCGCATCGACATCGGCATCGACGGCTATTCGACCGGTGCCTATGCGGCCAAGAATGGCACGCTCAAGGATATCAAGGTCGAGGTTGCGCAGCCCGATCCGCGCATCCGCGCCACCAAGGAAGCGGCGCAGGCAAGCCTGCCTTATGCCAAGAGCGCGACGGATTTCGGTGCGGCACTCGATGCCAATATCGAGGAAATGCACAAGGACGGCACGATTGCCAAAATCCTGAAGTCCTACGGTCTCGATGAAAGCGCCGGTGACACCGGTGCGCCGAAGCTCATCGAGTAATCCCATCATCATGACCGGATGCGGCGGCTGACCGCCGCATCCGCAACCACCTGCATAATGGCATTTTGCGGAGGTGCCGCCATGGCGCTCGATCACTATTTCCTTCTCGGTCGTTCCGGTCTTCGTGTCAGCCGTCTGGCGCTTGGCACGATGACATTCGGCAATGCCGGGATCAGGGGGATCGGCGGGTCGTGGGGCACCGACGAGGACAATGCGCGGGCCATTTTCGACCGCTATCTGGAAGCGGGCGGTAATTTCATCGACACGGCGGATTCCTATGGCGCAGGTCTCAGCGAAACACTGGTCGGCAAGTTTGTCGCGGAAGCTGGCGCACGGGATCGCGTGGTCATTGCGACCAAATATTCGAACAATTTGCAGCCGGGCAATCCCAATGCCGGCGGTAATGGCCGCAAGAACATGATGCGGGCGGTCGACCAGTCGCTGAAGCGACTGAAGACCGATTATATCGATCTCTATATGGTGCATACCTGGGACGGGATGACCCCCGTGGAAGAGGTAATGCGCGGCTTCGATGATTTGATCCGCGCGGGTAAAATCCGCTATTGCGGCCTTTCCGACGTGCCTGCCTGGTATGCGGCGCGGGCGCAAACCTGGGCGGAAGCGCATGCGCTTTCGCAGCCGATCAGCCTTCAACTGCCTTATTCGCTGGTCGAGCGCAGCATCGAGCAGGAATTCGTGCCGCTTGGTCAAAATCTCGGCCTTGGCATCACCGCATGGAGCCCGCTGGCCATGGGGCTTCTGTCGGGCAAATATCGCGCGGGCGGCGAAGGCCGCCTGAACCGCGACAATGCCGAAGGGCTGGGGCTGTTCACCGAACGTAACACCCGCATCGTCACGGCGCTGGCCGAGGTTGCAGATGCTATGGGCAAGCCGATGGCGCAGGTAGCCCTCAACTGGGTGGTGACACAGCCGGGCATTGCGGCAGCCATTATCGGCGCAAGCAAGCTTGCACAGCTCGACGACAATCTGGGCGCGCTCGCATTCACAATTCCGGATGAGTTGCGCGCCAGACTGGAGGGTGCAAGCGCCCTTCAGTCCACTTATCCCTATTCGCTTTTTGCGCCGGATTATCAGGCGGGCATTCTCAACACCGGCGTTTCGGTCGGTGACAAGCCTGCCGGTTATCAGCACCCGCATTTCGTGCCGAAGGTCGGTGAATACGCTTTCGGAAAGCCTCCCAAGAACGACTGATCAGTCTTAAGGAACCACCATGAACGACATGCCCGCGAAGGTGCGCTCTGTCGCCGCCGTCGAACCAGCCCTTTTTGTCCTCACGCTCGATTGCGATGACAAGCCCGGCATCGTGGCGGCCATCACCACGGAACTGGCGGCCATCGGTGGCAATATCGTGGAAAGCAATCAGTTTCGCGACAGGCTGACCAACCGCTTTTTCATGCGTATTGCTTTCAGCGCGCCGCTTGGCATGTCGCGTGAGGCGATTGAGCATGCACTGAAACCGGCAGGCGAGCGGTTCGGCATGAAATTCGCGGTGGCCGATGCCAGCCGCAAGCCGAAGATCGTGCTCATGGTGTCCAAATTTGATCACGCCATGCTGCATCTTCTCTATCAGATCCGCGTCGGCTGGCTGAATGCCGAGGTCGTTGCCATCGTCTCCAATCATGAAGATAGCCGCGAAACGGCGGAAAGTGCGGGCATTCCCTATCATTCATGGGGCGTGAACAAGGACAACAAGGCCGAGCAGGAAGCCCGCCTGATCGATCTGGTGCGTGAGACGCAGGCCGATCTGGTCGTCCTCGCACGCTATATGCAGGTGCTATCGGATAATCTGTCCAACCGCCTGTTCGGCAAGATCATCAACATCCACCATTCGTTTCTGCCATCCTTCAAGGGTGCAAAGCCCTATCATCAGGCTTTCGAGCGCGGCGTGAAGCTGATCGGTGCAACGGCGCATTATGTGACGCCGGACCTCGACGAAGGCCCGATCATCGAGCAGGAAACCGAGCGCGTCACGCATTCCATGAGCGCGGAAGATTTCGTCGCCACCGGGCGCGATATCGAAAGCCGGGTTCTTGCGCGGGCGGTAAAGATGCATCTGGAAAACCGCGTCATGCTCAATGGGCACAAGACGGTGGTTTTCGCGCAATAGGCCGAGGGCCTATATATCCAGTTCCGCGTCTGCGCCCTGTTCGAGAAGCCAGTCGCGGAACAGTTCAGCCCCCCGCTTTGGCGGGCGCTGGGCGGGCATGACAAGATGGATCGTATCGCCGGACCGATGAAAAATATGAGTGGCGGGCACAAGCCGTTCGGCCACGATATGATCATGGACGAGGTGTTTCCAGCCAAGTGCTACGCCTTGTCCCTGCACCGCAGCCTCGATGGAGCTGAGCGCGTCGGTAAAGACGAAATCCTGTTCAATGCGCGGGTTTGGTACGCCGGAACGTTCCAGCCATTCGCGCCAGCCAAGCCGCGAGCGGTGGCGCTCCTCGAAATGCAGCAGCGTGTGGTTCAGAAGATCGCTCGCTTCCTCGATCTGTCCGCGCTCCTTCAGATATGAGGGGCTGCAAACCGGCCAGACTTCCTCCGTCACGAAGGGCCAGGCGAGGATGCCCGGCCATTTGCCTCTCCCCAGACGCGCTGAAACGTCGATATCTTCTTCAAGCAAATCCTGATCGTCGCGACTGCTTTCTTCGATGCGCAGCGCCACATCCGGATGCTTTTCCTTGAACCCTTTCAGGCGTGGCAAAAGCCATAGTTGCACGAAGGATGCCGAGAACGACACGCGGATGATATCGCGCGAGTGTTTCTTGCGCATGGACGAGATGACCATGTGCAGATGGTCGAATGCTTCCTGCGTTTCGCGATAAAGCCGCTGGCCTTCCGCCGTCAGTTCCAGACGGCTGCGCTCGCGCCGGAAAAGCTTCAATCCGGTGGCTTCTTCCAGAAGCTTGATCGTCTTGCTCACCGCTGGCTGGCTGACATTCAGCTCTTCCGCTGCCGCCGTAAAGCTCAGCCGTCGGGCCGCCGCCTCAAACACGAAGAGGTAATTGGCCGAGGGGATGAGCGAGCGGAGTCTATGCATAATCTGAAGTTATATCTTCGCGGATTTTTTATCAAGCTCACAGGGCGCAGAACCCTCTGTAATGTAACGCAGAAAGGAGTCCGTATTGTCGCCGGGAGCGACGCTTCGGCAATCTCCAAATCATATATTGGAAGGGAACTTGGAATGCAGACTCATGCGCGCGCGGTTGTCATCGGGGGAGGTTGCGTCGGCGCCTCCATTCTTTACGGTCTGGCCAAGCGGGGCTGGTCGGATGTCGTTCTTCTGGAACGAACGCAGCTCACCGCCGGTTCCACATGGCACGCGGCAGGCCTGATCCCGTCCTATGCGCGCAGCATCAATATCGGCCGCATGATCAACAAATCCATCGAGATTTATGAAGGTCTGGAAGCCGAGACCGGCCAGCATGTCGGCTGGCACAAATGCGGCCAGTTGCGCATTGCCAACACGCGCGACCGGCTGGACGAATATAAGAGCTATATGAGCGTTGCCGAAGTGCAGGGCCTGCGCGCCGAGCTGGTTTCTCCGGCACGCGCCCGCGAATTGTGGCCGCTGCTTGAAAACAATCATGACATGCTGGGCGCGCTCTATCACCCGGATGACGGTCATATCGCGCCTGCCGACGTCACCATGGCGCTTGCCAAGGGCGCACGCGACAGAGGCGCGAAGATTCATCTCAACACGCAGGTCAACGGTTTCGAGCGTCTGCCAAGCGGCGAGTGGAAGGTGAAGACCAATCAGGGCGACATCATCTGCGAGCATATCATCTCGGCGACTGGCAACTACGCCCGCCAGACCGGGGCGATGCTTGGCCTCGACATTCCGGCGATCCCGATCATCCATCAGTACTGGATCACCGATGCGGTGCCGGAAGTGATCGAGCGCAAGCGTCAGGGCCTGCCGGAAATGCCGATCCTGCGCGATGAGGGCTTTGAGGGCTATCTGCGCGAGGAAGGCGACGGGTTGATGTTCGGCCCTTATGAGAAGACGGAACACTTGAAGCTCTTTGCTGAAAACGGCGTGCCGGAATGGTTCGGCGCCGATCTTCTGGAAGAGGATTTCGATTCTGTTTCGTGGAACTGGGAGCAGGCCATCGAGATGGTTCCCGCACTCGGTCGCGTCGGCATCAAGGCCAACGTGCGCGGACCGTTCCAGATGACGGCGGATGAACTGCCGCTGGTCGGTCCGGCCTGGGGGCTGGACAATGTCTGGTTGGCCGAAGGCGTTCCGGGCGGCATCCTGTGGGGCGGTGCAATCGGCTATTATCTTTCGGAGCGTATCGTGGAGGGCGGCAACAGCATCGATACGTCCGAACTCGATCCGCGTCGTTTCGGCGATTACGCCAACAAGAACTGGACCCGCGAAAAGGTGCGCGAATCCTGGGGCACCCATGCCGAACAGCATTATCCGGGGCAGGATATGCCCGCCGCTCGCCCGCAGAAAACCGCGCCGTCCTATGACCGCCTGACGGAACTGGGCGCTGTCTGGGGCTGCCTCAATGGTTGGGAAATGCCGAACTGGTTCGCGCCTAAGGGCGTCGAGGCCAAGGATCAGTATAGCTGGCGCTGGACGGAAAAGGGCAAATATGTTGGCGAGGAAGTTGAAGCGGTCCGCAATGCGGTCGGCCTCGTCGAAATGACGCCGATGACCAAATTCGAGGTCAGCGGTCCCGGCGCGGAAGCCTGGCTCGACGGCATTCTCGCCAACCGCCTGCCGAAAATTGGTCGCGTCAACCTTGCGCATCATCTGACCAAGAAGGGCGGCGTGCAGGCTGAATATGTGGTGTCGCGTCTCGATGACGGCACTTTCTATATGATCTCCACCCCGCGCGCCGAACGCTGGAACTTCGACGACCTGTCGAAGCTGCTGCCGAAGGACGGCAGCGTCACCCTGCGCAATGTGACCAATGATCGGGGTTGCTTCACCATCGTCGGGCCGAAGGCGCGTGGCGTGTTGCAGTCGCTTACCGAAATTGATCTGTCGAACGAGGCGTTCCCGTGGTTCGGCATCAAGTCTGGAACGGTCGGCCTTGCCAGCGATATGCGCCTGCTGCGCGTCAATTATGAAGGCGAACTGGGCTGGGAGCTTTATCATCCGCTGGCCTATCAGCGGCATCTGCTTGAAGCCTTGCTCGCATCCGGCAAGGAGCACGGCCTGCGCCTTATCGGCCTGCATGCGCTGGAATCGCTGCGTCTCGACAAGTCCTATCGCGCCATGTACCGCGACATGAACACCGAGCTGAGCGCCTGGGAAAGCGGCCTCGACCGGTTCATCCGTCTCGACAAGGGCGATTTCATCGGCAGGCAGGCGCTGGTCGAGGAAAAGGAACGCGGCATCAAGCGCCGCTCCGTCACGCTTGCGGTTGAAACCGATGGCGCCAGCACGCTGACCTGCGAGGGTGTCTACCATGATGGCAAGCTGGTGGGGCGGGTCACCTCGGGCAGCTATTCCTACACATTCGGACACGATATCGCGCTGGCGCTGTTGCCGGTCGAGCTTGGCGTGCCGGGCACGGAACTGGAAATCCCGGTTCTGGGTGAGATGCGCAAGGCCCGCGTGATCGAGGAATCGCCATACGATCCGGAAGCCAAGCGCGCGCGCCTCTGATCGTCCGTCCAATAGTTATTGCGAACCGGCTCCGATATATCGTTACGACGATCCGGTTCGCCGCAAGGAAAGGTTAGTCCCATGAAGGCAGTTGTCGCAGTAAAACGTGTCGTCGATTACAATGTTAAGATCCGCGTTAAGGGCGACGGATCAGGCGTTGAGCTTTCGAATGTGAAGATGTCGATGAACCCGTTCGACGAGATTGCGGTTGAAGAGGCGATCCGCCTGAAGGAAGCTGGCAAGGTCACGGAGATTGTGGCTGTATCGGTCGGCCCGGCACAGGCGCAGGAAACACTGCGCACGGCACTTGCCATGGGTGCGGATCGCGCCATTCTGGTGAAGACCGACGAGACGGTCGAGCCGCTCGGCGTCGCCAAGGTCTTGAAGGGCGTGGTCGATGCGGAAAAGCCAGACCTCGTCTTCCTCGGCAAGCAGGCCATTGACGACGATGCCAACCAGACCGGCCAGATGCTGTCGGCGCTTCTCAACTGGAGCCAGGCAACCTTTGCCTCGAAAGTGGAACTGGGCGACGGTTCGGCCAAGGTCACGCGCGAAGTGGATGGCGGTCTGCAGACCATCGATGTGAAGCTTCCGGCGATTGTCACGGTTGATCTTCGTTTGAACCAGCCGCGCTATGCATCGCTGCCAAATATCATGAAGGCAAAGAAGAAGCCGCTGGACGAGAAGTCGCCTGCCGATTTCGGTGCCGATATCACAGCGCGCCTGAAGGTCCTGAAGACCGAAGAACCGGGTGGCCGCAAGGCTGGCGTCAAGGTTGGCTCGGTTGGCGAGCTGGTCGAGAAGCTTAAAGCTGATGGCATCATCTAAGAAATCGGAAGGGACACGATAAATGGCTATTCTTCTTTTTGCCGAACATGACAATGCAACCCTTTCGGACCAGACGGCAAAGGCGCTGACGGCAGCCGCCCAGATCGGCGGCGATGTCGATATTCTGGTTGCAGGCAAGGGCGCAAAGGCGGCAGCCGATGCTGCTGCCAAGCTGAAAGGCGTGCGCAAGGTTCTGCTGGCTGAAAGCGATGCGCTGGAAAACCGTCTGGCTGAGCCAACGGCAGCGCTCATCGTGGCACTCGCCGCCAATTACGACACGATCATCGCTCCGGCGACGACCTCGGCCAAGAACATCCTGCCGCGCGTTGCAGCACTTCTCGATGTGATGCAGTTGTCGGAAATCATGGAAGTCGTATCGGCAGACACGTTCAAGCGTCCGATCTATGCAGGCAATGCGATCCAGACTGTCCAGTCCACCGACGCCAAGAAGGTGATCACGGTGCGCACGGCCTCTTTCCAGGCCACCGGCGATGGCGGTTCGGCTGCGGTTGAAAGTGCAACTGTGCCTGCCGATCCAGCATTGTCTAGCTTTGTTGGCAATGCGCTGTCGGCTTCGGACCGTCCGGAACTGACCTCGGCCAAGATCATCATCTCGGGCGGTCGTGCACTTGGTTCGGCTGAGAAGTTCCAGGAAGTGATCCTGCCGGTTGCTGACAAGCTCGGTGCGGCGGTTGGTGCCAGCCGTGCGGCAGTCGATGCGGGCTATGCGCCAAACGACTGGCAGGTTGGCCAGACGGGCAAGGTTGTTGCACCGGAGCTTTACATCGCTGTCGGCATTTCCGGCGCGATCCAGCATCTGGCAGGCATGAAGGACAGCCGCGTCATCGTCGCCATCAACAAGGACGAAGAAGCGCCGATCTTCCAGGT